>CAZCXJ010000125.1:0-5849 GCA_964502585.1 uncultured Candidatus Halobonum sp. | reverse complement strand
CCGCCTCGGCGTTCCGAGCTGCGAACTCTCGTCCCCGGTCGGAGGACCCGGCCTGGAAGATTACAGGGGTCCGCTGAGGCGAGGGCTCACAGCCGTGGGGGCCGGGGACCGCGAAGAATTCTCCCTCGTGGTCGATCGCGTGGACACGCTCCGGGTCCGTGTAGACCCCACGTTCGGCGTCACGGACGATCGCCCCATCATCCCAGGAGTCCTCCCACAGCGCGTAACAAACGTCCATGAACTCGTCCGCGCGGTCATACCGAGTCGTCTTGTCCATCCGTTCGTCGAGGCCCAAGTTTGCCGCTGCGGACTCGAGGAACGAGGTGACGACGTTGAACCCCACTCGCCCGTCGGTAAGGTGGTCGAGCGTCGAGAACTCGCGAGCGAGTTGGTACGGGTGGGTGTAGGTAGTCGATCGGGTGACAGCGAAGCCCAGGTGATCAGTGACCTCCGCCATCGCCGGAAGCAAGTACGACGGGTCGTTCGACGGTGTCTGGATCCCTTTTCTGATTGCGGTCTCCCGGTCACCACCGTACACGTCGTACACTCCCCGTACGTCCGCGAAAAACACCGCGTCGAACCCGCCTCGTTCGGCCGTCCGTGCTACGTCTGTCCAGTACTCCCGGTCGGTATACTCGTGAGATCGGTCCCCTGGGTGGGTCCACGACCCGGGAGAGACGTGCTCAACGGAGTTCATCGTGAAGAGGTTGAGATGCAGGACCCCATCCGGAGCGGTCATATCCCGGCCTGTGGGCCCAGACGGGTAAGCCCTCGCGGAACCGGCCACGCAGGCGGGGTATTCCGGCGTTTTCGCGCTGGCCCCTGGTCCCCGGCGGTCGCGGCCGGTAGGGCCCCGATTTAAGCCACCGGCCCTCCCTCCGCTCGGTATGGCCAAGACGCAGCGGGTGGCGATCCTCGCACACGAAAAGTTCCCCGACCGATCGAAGACCGCCAACGGCATACTCCGGTACGGTGACCGAGAGGTGGTGGCCGTTCTCGACCGGGATCGCGCTGGTGACCGCGTCCGAGACCACCTCTCTGACGTCCAGGACGCTCCGATCGTGGCCTCGTTCGCCGACGCGACGGAAGTCGGCCCGATCGACGCTCTCGTCATCGGGATCGCGCCGATCGGCGGCGGGTTCGACGAATCCTGGCGTCCGGACGTCCACGGCGCCATCACCGCGGGATGTGACGTAATCGCCGGGCTCCATTACTTCCTGACGGAGGATGCAGAACTGGTCGACCTCGCGGCTGAACACGAGGTCGAGCTCCATGACGTCCGGAAACCGCCTGACGACCTGACCGTCGCCGAGGGTCGCGCGTCGGAGATCGCGGCCGACGTCGTCCTTACGGTCGGGACGGATTGTTCGACTGGCAAGATGACCACAACGATGGAACTCGTCGACGCGGCCCGTGCGGCCGGGATCGACGCTCGAGCTGTTCCCACCGGACAGACGGGCATCATGATCGAAGGCTGGGGAAACCCCATCGACAGGGTTATTTCCGACTTCACGGCCGGCGCGGTCGAGGAGATGCTGTTGGATGTCGGTGACGATCATGAACTCCTCGTGGTGGAAGGACAAGGATCGATCGTCCATCCTGCCTACTCGGCCGTTACCTGCGGAATTCTCCACGGTGCGATGCCGGACGCCCTCGTGCTTTGTCACGAGGCCGGCCGCACGGCTATCCACGGATACGAATCGTTCGCTCTCCCGCCGATCCCCGAGTACGTCAGCCTGTACGAGGACCTCGCCGCGGCGGTCCACGACAGTGCGATCGTGGCCGGGTCACTGAACACCAGGAATCTCGCCTCCGAGACGGACGCGCGGGAGGCGGTCGAGCGGTTCGCGGACGATCTGGATGCGCCCGCGACTGACCCGCTCCGGTTCGACGCCAGCACTCTGATCGAAGCGATCACGAATGCGGGCCTCGGATTCCCCGATGGCGGTCCCGAGGAGGTGCCCCAGTGACCCTCGTCACCGAGTTCAACCGCGTTTCGCTGCCGCTGGAACACGCCTTCACCATCGCACGCGGGACCACTGAAATCACGGAAAACGTCATTGTCCGGGTGACTGACGCCCAAGGCACCTCCGGTATCGGTGCCGCGGCGCCGGCAGCCCACTACGGTGAGACCGTCGAGACCGTGGAAGCGGTCCTCCCCTCTCTGTTGACCGCCGTCGAGGAGATCGGCGATCCCCACGCACTGGCGGCTATCGAGCAGCGGATGAGGGCCGTGGTCCGGGACAACCCGGCCGCACGCTGTGCGGTCAGCATCGCGGTTCACGACCTCGTCGCGAAACGGTTCGGCGTTCCGCTCTACCGGCTGTGGGGGCTCGATCCGGCGACGACCCCATACTCATCGTTCACCATCGGGATTGACGACCTCGAGACGATGCGGGAGAAGACACGCTCCGCGGTCGCAGCAAACTATCCCATTCTGAAACTGAAACTCGGAACCGCGCGTGACCGCGAGATGGTTGAGGCGGTTCGGGAGGAGGCCCCGGAGGCGACGATCCGTGTCGATGCCAACGAGGCCTGGACTCCCCGTGAGGCCGTCCGAAAAAGCGAGTGGCTCGCAGAGTATGGGGTTGAGTTCGTCGAACAGCCGGTGCCGGCAGAGAACCCCGAGGGACTCCGGTTCGTCCACGAGCGGGCAGCCCTCCCGGTTGCGGCCGACGAGTCCTGCGTGACACTGTCCGACATCCCCGCCATCGCCGACCGATGTGACATTGCGAACCTGAAGCTAATGAAATGCGGCGGACTGCGGGAGGCGAAACGGATGATCCACACTGCACGCGCTCATGGACTGGAAGTGATGCTCGGTTGTATGGTCGAATCGAACGCCGCCATCGCCGCCGGCTGTCATCTCGCCCCCCTGCTCGACTACGCCGATCTGGACGGTTCGCTGCTGCTCGCCGAGGATCCGTTCGAAGGGGTCCCGCTTCCCGAAGGCGAGATTCGACTCTCGGACGTCGAGCGCCCCGGGACCGGTGTTCGCGAGGAGTGATCGACACGGCTGGGCCCTGGCCCTCGTCCGGCCGCAGCGGCCCGCGGCGGCTGGCTGACGATCTGGCTTGGGACCCCTCCGCCAGTAGAAGAACTATCTTGACCGAGCGGCAGTCCGTCGGATCACGGACCGGGATCAGTTCGAGTTCGTCTCCTCTTCGTCCTTGAGTTCCTCGAGTTCAGCGTCGATCTCCGGGTCAGACACCGTCCCGTCCGTGGTCGGGGCGGCGGCACCATCGCTAGCATCGCCGCTGGCTGATTCCTCTTCGCCCAGTTCCGCCTTCAGCGTTTCGAGCTCGGTTTCGACCTCGCGGTCGGTTCGGCCCGCCTCCAGTTCCCGGTCGATGGTATCCTTGTCGGACAACGCGTCCTCGAACGCCCCGGTGTCCTTGAGTTCGTCCATCGCCTGTGACCGCGCTTCCATCTCCTCGGTCCGTTCCTCTGCCCGTTCGATCGCCCGCGAGACGTCCTCCATCTCATCCCCTGCGCCAGTCATCGCCTCCGAGACACGGGTCGACGCCTCCGCGGCCTCGTAGCGCGCTTTCATCGTTTCCTTCTTCGTCCGGAACTCCTCGATCCGACCCTGGAGTTCGTTCTTCTTTTCGACGAGGTCGTCCTGGGTTGCCTGGAGGTCGGCGATCTGTTCTTCCAGGTCCTCGATCTGATTCATCTTCGACTTCTTCTTTTCCAGCGCCTGGCGGGCGAGGTCCTCCCGGTCTTGTCGGACTGCCTCCCGAGCCTGTTCGTTGTGCTTCTCGACGTTCTCTTCGAGGCGTCGTTTCTGGATCTCCAGCCGTTTTTTCTGTGTGGTGAGGTCGGCGATCCCCTGTTTCACCTGCTGGAGTTCGTCACGCATCTGTTCGTAACTGTAATCGAGCGTCTCGCTCGGGTCCTCGGTCCGGTTCAGCAGGGCGTTGACTTTCGACCGGACGACGTAGGAGGCGCGAGAGAGGATTCCCATGCCCGCACCTTGGCGAGTGCGCCGTATAAATCTCACCCGAACGGGAGGCTCCCGTCGGTTGGCCTGCGATCAGGTGCGGTAGTGGCGGTTACTCTCGCCATTTGATCGAGCACCCGCGGCTGGGGCGATCCGGATACTCGACCTCCGCACCCGCAAGTACCGACTCGATCGCGTCGTCGATGTAAACCTCGGTTGCCTCGTCGTCGGGGTTGAGCGCGTCGTCCAACCGACCGTGATACGCGAGTCGGAACTCCCCGTCCCCGTCTTTCCGGAACAGGAACGGGTCCGGGGTACACCTCGCTCCGTATGCCCGCGCAACGTCCTGCGAGTCGTCACGGAGGTACGCGTCATACGCGACGCGTCCGTCTGCGACGTATTCCCGCATCTTCTCGAACGAGTCCTCCGGGTACTGCTCCGCGTCGTTCGGGTTAATGCCGACGACCGCACAGTCGTCGTACGTCTCCGCCACGTCGTTCAGCAGGTCGAACTTCGCCTGTGCGTACGGACAATGGTTGCACGTGAACACAACCAGTATTGCGTCTCGGTCCTCGAACGACTCCAACGAGTACATCTCCCCGTCGGTTCCCTCCAGCTCGAACCCCGGGGCGACGTCCCCTCGAGTCAACTCCGAATCGGATTCCATCGCGACCATACGTGGGAGTCAGGCCCGCGAGGGCAAAGGAGTACCGGGATGAGAGACCCAGCCCGCGGACGGCTGACCGCACTGGCAATCCCGTCGGGCCGTACGGTTCTTTCTCGTCCGGCCGGCTTCGGTAGGACGTCAGTCCGGAGAGTCACCATGCCGAGGGTTCCGGATGGGAAGCTTCAAGAGGGTCATCCCGCTATCTCCGGCCGAGCCCGGGTGGCTTAGCTGGACATAGCGCCGCACTCATAGGGTTCTGAGCTTCGGTGCGGACGCCTTGGAAGCCTCCGCCCCTACGAGGCCTGCCGAGCCTCGAACCTGGGTCATGCGGAGATCGCGGGTTCGGAGCCCGCCCCGGGCATATTACTAAATGTTGACATGCTCACGAAAAGCAGGGGTCCTGCGTGGGATTCGGTTATGTCAATACGACCGTTTGAGGTGCATGTTACTTAAGTCCGTTCTAAGTACGCAATGGGGTCTTCGAACACAGTGAAACCCCCATAGGCTTCGGTCAGGCTGCTGAATACAGGGCGCGTATCGGTCTTGCGCTAAGACGAGAACGACAACTATTCCTCTCGGTCTGTTGTGCTTACTAGTTGATTCACGTCGCTCCGAAACTCGATTCTGACTACTTTTACCGCTCTGTTCACGAGGAGCAAGACATCATATTGAAGCCCGCGATCTCCGAGCTATGCATCTTCCCAAGCCAAACATCGCCACGGAAAACAGTACAAATTTCGTAGCACTACCATATATGTCGTAATGGACTTAGTGCTGGCACGATAACACCCACACATGGAGCGTAAAACGATCTCCGTCACCGGTATGTCATGCAACGGCTGCGAACAGAACGTGAAAAACGCCCTTCAGAACCTCAAAGGCGTCAATCGAGTCGAAGCTAATCACGAGGCCGACACTGTCGAACTCGTCGCCGAGGATGATGTCGCGGACGACGACATCGAAGCCACAATCGAAAACGCGGGCTACGACGTAACGGCCTAATCGGCAGTCGCTCCTTCTTCTACGACCTCGCCCGTGTCACCGTTTTTGACGGTGAAGTCGGTGTTGACCCCCTCGCCGGAAAGGAGCCGCCCGGCGAAGCTATTGGCCAACACCGCCGACACCGACAGCACCATCGCAATCATCGCGAACACGGGGTGAACGAGTCCGGTCGTCGCCGCCGCGACGCCGAGCCCGTTGAACGCGAACGCCGTGCCAAGATTCTGTTGGGTCTTCCGG
>CAZCXJ010000124.1:0-5984 GCA_964502585.1 uncultured Candidatus Halobonum sp. | reverse complement strand
GGACCGCGATCACGTCGGGCCCGACGAGGCCGACTGGCGCGACTTCGACGAACCCCGGTACACGCTGTTCCCAGCGACGAACAACGGCCGGGACCTATCGGCGCTGGTCCAGGCGGAACTCGACTCCGGGCTCGCGTCGGACTGTTCCGGGTTGTACATCGAGGAGGCGATGATCTCGAATCCGGTCAAGACCGGCGAGCCCGGGACCAACCGGGAGTTCGAGCGCGTTCTCCACATGAAACGACCCGACTTCTCCGGCTTCGAGTACTCGACGATCCTCTGTCTCGACAACCCGAATCGGGAGTTCCACCCGCAGGGGGCGTCGGTCATCCCCGGGAGCTTCGACCTCCCCGAACCGGACCCGGAGCGCGAGGGTGAGGTGATCGAACACGACACGGAACCGGATCCCGACTGGTTCCGGGTCGAGGTCACGGAGTACGACCGCCTCGACGCCGGGGTCGACCTGACCGGCCATGACGTCATCGTGTGTATGGGACGGGGGATCGGTGACGATCCAACACGTGGGATGGAACTCGCTGAGGAACTCGCCGACCAGTTCGAGGACGCGGACATCGGCGTCACCCGGGGGATCGTCACGGGATCGTACAACTTCGACGGACACGTCGAACAGTACACACACGAGGAGCGCCAGATCGGCGAGACCGGCCAGGAGGTGGAACCGGACCTGTACCTCGCGTTCGGCGTGTCCGGGGCAGTCCAGCACAAGGTGGGCTGTGACGAATCCGACACGATCGTCGCGGTGAACACGGACCCGGAGGCCCGGATCAAGGACTTCTCCGACTACTTCATCGAGGGTGACCTGTTCGAGGTGATGCCGCGGATGATCGACGCGCTCGAAACCGGCGAACTCGAGACCGCCGCGCTCGCCGACGGGGGTGTTACCGATGACTGAGCACGAACACTTCGAGGCGGTCGTCGTCGGATGTGGGCCCGGAGGAGCGGCCGCGGCGGCCAAGCTCGCGGCGGAAGGCGTCGAGACCCTTGTCCTGGAGCGTGGCGTCGATGCCGGGTCGAAAAACGTCTCCGGCGGGCTGATCTACGGCGAGGAGTCGGCCCCGTACACGGTCGACGATCTGTTCCCGGGGTTCCGAGAGGCCGCCAGCGAGCGGCCGGTCACGGAGTACTACCTCCACAACATCGCCGGCGACCGTGTCAAGACCTTCGACATCACGGGGCTCCACGAACACGACACCGCCTGGTCGGACGCGGTGCTCCGACGGCGGATGGATTCATGGCTCGCGGACCGGGTTCACGAGATGACAAGCGAAACCGGCGGGGGCCTCCTGACCGAGGTTCGCGTGAACGGCGTGCTCCGCGAGGACGGCGAGATCGTGGGTGTCACGTGCGACGAACTCGACCCGATCGAAGCGGACATCATCGTCGCGGCCGACGGCGTCAACTCCGAACTCGCGCGCGATGCCGGGCTGATGGACTGGGAGGAGCCCGAGGAGTGGTTCCAGGGCGTCAAGGCCGTCGTCGACCTCCCGGACGTCGATGACCGGTTCGACCTCGACGAGGACGAAGGCGAGGCACACCTCGTCTCCGGCGACCTGTTCGAAGGCGTCCGGGGCGGGGGCTTCGTCTATACGAACGCCGACTCGGTGTCGATCGGCACGGTGTTCCACCTGGACAGCCTGGAGGCCGAGCGGGCCGAACCGCATCAACTCCTCGACGCGCTCCTGACACACCCGCTGCTTGCGGACTGGCTGGGTGACGAGTATCACGAGCGGGAGTACGCCGCGAAACTCGTCCCGGACTCGAAGAAGGTGGCACACCGCTCCCCCCATGCGGATCGACTCGTACTCGTCGGGGATGCAGCCGGACAGATGCAGGCCCAGGGGCCGATCATCAAGGGGATGAACCACGCTGTCACCGCGGGCGCGCTGGCTGCGGAGGCGTTCGTGCAGGCGCGGGCGGCGAACGAGCCGACGGCTGCCGGCGCGCGATACGAGCGGAAACTACACGAGACCGGGACGATGAACAAGCTCCGACCGCGCCGCTACGAGATAGTCAGCAAGCTCGGCGAACACGACGTCGTGACCGACCTGACCGAGACGGTCCTCGAGTCGCCGATCGGACGGGCGGGGGTCCGTATGCTCTCTGGGCGGCTCGAATCGCTGTACAGTTCGCCGCTCCTCTCGATGATGGTGCCCGATACGCGCACGCCGTACGTCACGCTCCCGCGGGTGATCGCCGAAGAGCTCGGCGAGCCCGTCCGGACCGAAAACAACGTGTCGCCGCCAAGCCTTGCCGACCGGATCGGCGACCTCACCTACGACACGGATATCGGGAACCCACACATCGAGGTGACGGATGCCTCGTGGGACGCCAGCGGGGCTGCCGTGACCGCCTGCCCGGTGAGTGCCCGCGGGTTCGGTGGCGGCTGTTACCGGGAGGAGACGGTCCAGACGAACGGCAACGAGGAACGGGTCGTGAGCCTGGATACGCAACCGTGCGTCGAGTGTGGGACCTGCGCAGTCGTCGCCGAGACGGAGTGGGAACATCCCCGTGGCGGGAAGGGCGTCGAGTTCAAGGACGGATGATGACCGAGACGGGACCCGCCTCGCGCGATGACGGGGGCTCATCGGGACGAATCGCGGCCCTTGCCGCTGAGGCCCGTCGCACAAGGGAGGGGATCGAACTCCCGCCGGATCCCCCGCGGGAGGCTCGAGCGACGGCGGCGGCCCGTGACGGGCTCGGGCCCGTCGTCGCCCGGTATATCGAGGCCAAGACGGGGGAGCCGGAACGGTTGACGGCCGATCAGTTGGCGGGACTTCACCGTGCCACGAACGACTGGCTCGCCGTGTATGCGGCCTGGTATGGGGTCCGGATGGACCCCGACGTCACGGTCCGGAAGGCGGCGGAGACGCTGCTCGATACGCACGACATCCGAACGGTCGCACGCCTCCTCACCGGCGTCCCTGAGCGCTAGGGGCGCCACGACAGGGCCAAGCGGCCAACGGCGGCTGTAGGTTCGGTCTCAGGACGTTGACATTTCCCCGCCCTGAAGCGCGAGACGGTGCGTCTGCTTCAACGTAACGGCGCGGACGCCCACCGTTTCGGCGGTAGGTAGCTGACTGCACGGCGAGCCCCCGTCGGGGTAGATCCACTCTCGTGCCGGCCGTCGGGTTTATATCCTGATGCTTGATACCACCGCGCATGGAGCTCACGGACCAGCTCTCGTTCAGCCATGATGACCGGAAGGACCTCTACGAGTACATCGAGCGACACGGGACGGTCCGGGAGGAGAAGGCGCGCCGGGCGCTGAACATGGACCCCACGGCGTTCGGGCATCACCTCACGATCCTGGTCCGGGACGGCTACGTGACGCGCGAAGACGGACACGTGACGGTCGCGTACGGCGACGAGGACGTCCGGGAGCACACGAGCGACGGCCTCGAGTACGTGATCCGACGCGCCGACCAGCGGGACCTCTCCGGGCTGGTCGGGGCCATCCGGCAGGTGGCCAAGGAGGGCCGGTACATCGAGGCCGAAACGGTTGCGGACGTGATCGACCACGAGGAAGTCGTCCTCCGTCACAACGAGGTGCGGTCCCGGATGTTCTTCGTGGCGTGTGTCGACGACGACGTGGTGGGGTGGGTCCATCTCGATTTGCCGGAAACCGAGAAACTGAGCCACACCGCCGTGCTGACCGTCGGCCTCCTCGAGGAGTATCGGGGCAATGGGATCGGATCGACGCTGCTGGAACGAGGCGAAGGGTGGGCCGGTGAACGGGGATTCGAGAAGTTGTACAACAGCGTCCCTGCGACCAATAGGGGGGCGATCGCCTTCCTCGAGACCCACGGCTGGCAGACGGAAGCCGTTCGGGAGGACCACTACAAGATCGACGGGACGCACGTTGACGAGGTGATGATGGCGAAGCGGCTCTAGAGACGGCCCACACTCAGGGCCACTCGGCATCCGATTCCTCGAGGGGCATGGCCACGACGCCGTCCTGCTGCACGAGCGCCCGGGCGTGGGAGGCACACACGTCACGGTCCTCGCCCCAGGGAACGTACAGGCGGACGGCCGCCGTGGCTTGACACCCTTCCTCGGAACACTCGGCCATACGTCGTGAGTACCGGCCCGCCGCGTTTTGTGCCTACCGACGAGAGCTGGGCCCGGGCCGGCCGGAAAGCCATGGGTCGGCGCAGGGTGCGTTAGAGGGACCGAAGCCGTGGCACGACCCCGTTTGAACACGCTTTTAATGGGACCGCGCGAACTGAGGGATACGACCCGCCCGGGGTCGTGACACTCCCCGTCGTCAGGGATCGACCACCGGCGGGGAAGCCGAGCCACCGGGTGGGGAGGCCAACAATGTCAGTTTACGTCGATTATGACGTCCCAGCGGACCTCGCTGAACGCGCCCTCGAGGCGCTCGAGGTCGCCCGGGACACGGGAACGGTAAAGAAGGGAACAAACGAGACGACAAAAGCCGTGGAACGAGGGAATGCCGACCTGGTCTATATCGCCGAGGACGTCGAGCCCGAAGAGATCGTGATGCATCTGCCGGAGTTGTGCGACGAGAAGGGAATCCCCTACGTGTTCATCGGGACACAGGACGACGTCGGTCACGCTGCCGGGCTCGAGGTCGGGAGCGCAGCCGCCGCCGTCGTCGAACCCGGAGAGGCGAGCACCGACGTCGAGGACATCGGCGACTCCGTCGCGGACCTCCAGTAGGATGTCGGCCGAAGGAGACGAGGGCGGGTCCACGCCCGCCGAAGTGATCGAGGTCGTCGGGAAGACCGGGATGCACGGCGAGGCGATGCAGGTAAAGTGTCGGATCCAGGAAGGATCGAACCAAGGCCGGATCATCACGCGAAACGTCCTGGGGCCGGTGCAGGAGGGTGACGTCCTCCAGCTCCGGGAAACCCAGCGGGACGCGGACGCGATCGGCAGCCAGTAACGGAGGATCAGCGATGCCACAACAACGCGATTGTGACTACTGCGGCACGGAGATCGAACCCGGAACGGGAACGATGTTCGTGGCCCGCGACGGCAGCGTCACCCACTTCTGTTCATCGAAGTGTGAGAAGAACGCGGACCTCGGCCGCCAAGCACGGGATCTCGAGTGGACCGAGTCGGAGGGTGGACAGTGAGCCACCACGACGAGCGGACGTTCGTGATGGTGAAACCGGACGGGGTTCACCGCGGACTCGTCGGCGAGGTGATCTCGCGGTTCGAGGACCGGGGTCTGAAACTCGTCG
Organism: uncultured Candidatus Halobonum sp.; assembly: GCA_964502585.1. GTDB lineage: Archaea > Halobacteriota > Halobacteria > Halobacteriales > Haloferacaceae > CAZCXJ01. Next base: position 756 of record CAZCXJ010000124.1, on the reverse strand, counting down.
GCGCGAAGTTCATCCGGATCGACGAGGAACTCGCTCACGAACATTACGCGGAGCACCGTGACAAGCCGTTCTTCGACGAGCTCGTCTCGTTCATCACGTCTGGCCCCGTGATGGCGATGGTCTGGGAGGGCGCCGACGCGACCCGGCAGGTCCGAGAGATGATGGGCGCGACCGACGGGCGCGAGGCGGCCCCCGGAACGATCCGGGGTGATTTCGGGCTCGACCTCCAGCAGAACATCGTTCACGGGTCCGACGACGAGGACCCCGGCGCCAACGAACGGGAGATCGAGCTCTTCTTCGACGAGGAGGAACTCCTCGAGTACGAACGGGTCGACGCGACCTGGGTCTACCAGGACGAAGCCCACTGAGCCGGGAGAGTGGCCGACACCGTGTGGCGGCCTCCCAAACCGTTTTGACCTCGTGTGACGAACTCTCACGAATGGCAGGTGCTGAGAGGCATGCCCGACAAGCCCCACCAGAACCTGGCCATCATCGGCCACGTCGACCACGGCAAGAGCACGCTCGTCGGCCGGTTGCTCTACGAGACTGGTGACGTACCGGACCACATCATCGAACAGTACCGCGAGGAGGCCGAGGAGAAGGGCAAGGGTGGCTTCGAGTTCGCCTACGTGATGGACAGCCTCGCCGAAGAACGGGAGCGAGGCCTGACGATCGACATCGCCCACCAGGAGTTCGACACCGACGAGTACTACTTCACGATCGTGGACTGTCCGGGCCACCGCGACTTCGTGAAGA
>CAZCXJ010000123.1:0-6011 GCA_964502585.1 uncultured Candidatus Halobonum sp. | reverse complement strand
GCTCCATCGGTGAGATTCCAGCGGTGTCAAACCGCACGGAGATTCCTCGGCACCTCCACTCGTCGGGTCGCGGTCGAGCCTCTCAAGACGGTCGTTGCCGGGTCGCACTGAATTGGATGACGAGTTCTTCGGCGGTCAGGGCGTAGACCGTCATCTCCTTGCCTTTCGCGGAGTACCACGTATCGACGGCCTCAATGAGATCAGTTTCGGCGAGGCGGGTGAGGTGATACTGGGCGTTCTGGATGGAGGTATCGACCGCGTCGGCGACCTCCGAAGCAGTCCCCGGCCCCTCGCTGAGGGCGTCCAGAAGTTCCTGGGCAGTGTCGGAGGACAGTTTCTGGAGGACCTCGGTGTGCTCGTCGGCGGGGACGACGATCTCGGTCCGGTCGCGGGGCGTGTGGTCGACGGACGGCTGGAGTGGAAGGACGCTTGCCATTGTATGAGTGAACCTGAATTCGTTTTGTTTGTTCGGTTCACTCCGAACAAACGAATCAAGCAGTTTAATACTTACGGAGTCTATGAGCAACGTATGGCTTACCGGGACGCCCAACAAGACGGCGGCCACCAGCAGAACGCATGAGTGGCGACGAGACGGCGGCCGCCCGCGAGCGGGTCATCGAATCGATGGAGCAATCGGCCGAAGTCTACGGATTGAGCCGAAGCGCCGGCCGCATCTATGGGGTCCTGTACTTCGCGGACGACCCGCTCTCGATCCCCGAACTCGTGGACGCTACCGGCTACGCGAAATCGACGGTCAGTAACGTGACGCGGACCCTGACACGAATCGGGCTCATCCACCGGCGTTCCTCCGAGGGTGGGGGCCGACGAGTACAGTTCGAGGCCGAACGCGAGGTCTGGTTCATCGTTCAGGACGTGTTCCAGCAGTACATCCACCGCGAGATGCAGGCGACGCTCCGGACCATCAGACGCGCCGAAGACCAGCTCCCCGAGGAGGGAGACCGTCACGAGGGAGAACGCATGCGTGAGCTACGAGAGACGTACGAGGATCTCCAAGAGATCGTCCAGCTCGCCTCCCAGTTCTCCGCGGCGGAGCTCCGTGATGCGCTCGAGACCTACGACCGATAGTGGCGGGCCGATTCCAGCCTCACCAGTGGACCGTGTACGTGCACGCGTCCCCACCCTCGCGGCGGCAGCTCTCCCCGGTTTCTTCGATGAACACGAACGCATCGACTGGAGCGTACTCCTTGGCGACGCCCCGGATCAGTCCCCGGTCGAACGGGCAGGGATAGGGGTTGTGACACCTGACCTCGCCGACCCGGTCGTCCGTCTGGCTGAACCGGTAAGAGCCGATGTCGCCGCCGCGGTGGTTGCGCTGGTAGGCGTCGTCGATCGAACGGAGGGCGTCGGGGACGGTATCGATATCCGTCGGCCACGCCGCGACCGAGGGGAGTTGCTCGCCGAGGCGGTCGAGGACGTGGGGCTCCAAATCCTCGGCGATCGTCTCGAAGGCGTTCAACCACGCCTGCTGAGGATACCACTCATCGGGGTCGGGATCGACGATGCCCGCCTCAGCAAGCGCCGTCTTGGCCCGGTCCCGGTAGGCCTCCGAGAACCTCCCCATAGCCGTCTCGACGACCTGGAGGACGGTCTGACCTTTGACTTCGGCGTTCTGATCGAATGCCTCGTAGGGGACCACTGTCCCGACCGTCGTCAGCGCGAGCAATAAAACCGATACATCCCTCCGCCGGGGCAAGATGCCCTGTCAGCTGTGTCGAACGGGCGCGGAGGGTCCCGACTCCGTAGTCGATAATCGTTACTTGCACACCAACTCTTGTGGCTCTAAGATATTATTGCCTCGCTCCGTGCTGCAGTACGGGGACTGGGTTTCGCAACCCTAACGCCGGCACCAGAGCATCGTCAGCCGCTCGGTGCGTACCGGATATTCGAGATCGGCCATGCGACACGCGCAGCCAGGGCGTCGACGGCTGTCGCCCAGTCGGGGGGTACCGCCGGGACGCCCATCGCGACGGGCCCGGACGACGGCGAACCGGCGGCCAAGGCTTTTCGGTCGGCGCCTCGACCGGCGCCGCATGCCACTCACCTTCCCGACCGCGACCAACCGCAGCGAGCCGGTGGTCGCGTCGGCCCCATCGATCGACACCGGCGCCCTGGAGCGAGCGATCGAGTACGCACGATTACACGCGACGCCTCCGGAACGGGTCGCGTACGACTACGCGAACCAGGACCCGTGGCCGGGCGACCCGCCGGAGTACGCCGGCGCGCTCGGCCCGTTTCCGGACCGCCGCACCGACCAGAACGGCCTCGTGGTTCACCGGGGCGACGTGCTCGCGGAGTGGGGCGATACGACCGCCGTCGACCACTGTTTCAGCGTCGCCAAGTCGTTCCTCTCGCTGGTGGCCGGCCTGGCCATCGACCGAGGGCTGATCGACGACGTCACCGACCGCGTCGGCGCGACCGTGTCGGACGGCGGGTTCGACTCCCCGCACAACCGGTCGATCACCTGGGAACAGTTCCTCCAGGGAACCAGCGAGTGGGAAGGGGAGCTGTTCGGCAAGCCGGACACGGTCGACCGCAACCGGCCGGTCGGGCGCGAGGAGTCGGCCGTCGGCGAGCGGGGCACCCGCGAGCTCCGGGAACCGGGCACCTACTGGGAGTACAACGACGTCCGAATCAACCGCCTCGCGCTCGCGCTCCTCCGGGCCTGGGGGAAGCCGCTTCCGCGGGTGCTGGCCCACGAGCTGCTCGGCCCGATCGGGGCGACCCGCCGCTGGGAGTGGCACGGTTACCACAATTCGGCGGTGACGGTCGACGGCCGGCTCATGAAATCGGTGTCGGGTGGCGGCCACTGGGGCGGCGGGCTGTGGATGAGCAGCCGCGACCTGGCCCGGGTCGGGCAGCTGCTGTTGAATCGGGGAACCTGGGACGACACCCGACTTCTGTCCGCCGACTGGATCGACCGTGCGACGACGCCGTGTCCCATCCAGTCCGACTACGGCTACCTGTTCTGGCTGAACACCGACCGGGAGCGGTGGCCCGCGGCGTCCACCGACGCGTTCGCCGCAGTCGGGCACGGCACGAACACGCTATGGGTGGACCCGGCACACGACCTGGTCGTGGTGCTCCGGTGGCTCGACCCGGAGAACGACGGACCGGCGGCGGTCTACCGCCGGCTGCTAGCCGGGCTGGACACCGCCACCTGAGCCCGCTGCTCGCGCAGGGAGCGCCGCCGCTGGGACGTCGGTTCCGGTCACACACAGAGTGGGACGGACCCGCCGTCCCCGGGCAGGTCCGGGGCCCTGCCAACGCTTATCGGCCGGCCCCCCGACCGGTCGGACATGTGGCTGACCTTCCGGTGGGTGGGTGCCCCCCATAAGCCGTCCGACGAAGGGTTCGACCCACGATACCGGCGACGGCACCGGGAGCACTGATCGACATGGCCGACGGTCACGAGCACCAGACCGAACACGCGCCGGCAGGGGATCCCCGGCAGCAGCGGCCGACGGACCACGAGTGTCCCGGTTGTCGGGTTTGCGAGTGTTACCGGGACGATCCCGCCGAGGAGCCCGCGGCCCCGTCGCGCGAGGGGCAGCACGACCACGGCGGGATGGTCGACCATTCGGGACATGAAGCGATGTTCAGGCGCCGGTTCGTCGTCTGCTCCCTGCTTGCGGTACCCGTCCTCTACTACAGTTCGATGCTGCAGGGGTGGTTCGGCTATTCCGCCGTTCAGTTCCCCGGCAGCGAGTTCGTGGGTCCCGCCCTGGGGGTGCTCATCTTCGCGTACGGCGGCATCCCCTTCCTTCGGATGGGGGCCGTCGAAGCCAGAACCCGCGAGCCTGGGATGATGCTGCTGATCTCGCTGGCGATCACGGTCGCGTTCGTCTACAGTCTCGCGGCCGTCGTGCTCGATATCGGCGAGCCGTTCTTCTGGGAACTCGTGACCCTCGTCGTCATCTTCCTGCTGGGCCACTGGATCGAGATGCGGAGCGTCCGCCGGGCCTCGGGGGCACTGGACGAACTCGCCGACCTGATGCCGGCCACCGCAGAGCGGGTCACCGAATCGGGCGACATCGAGGAGGTACCGGTGGACGCCCTCTCGGAGGAGGACCTGGTCCTCGTCCGACCCGGAGCGAACGTTCCCGCCGACGGCATCGTCGAAGAGGGCGAATCGAACGTCAACGAGTCGATGGTCACCGGCGAATCGCGACCCGTGGAGAAGTCGCCCGGCGACGCGGTAATCGGTGGGACGACCAACCAGAGCGGCAGCCTCCGTGTCCGTGTGACTGCGACCGGCGACGACACGACGCTCTCGGGGATCATGCGGTTGGTTGAGGACGCACAACAAAGCAAGTCCCGCACGCAGGTGCTCGCCGACCGGGCGGCAGGCTGGCTCTTTTACGCGGCACTCGGTGTCGCCGCGGTGACGGCGCTCGCGTGGGGGATCGTCGAGGGGTTCGGGCTTCCGGTCGTCGAACGGGCTGTCACCGTGTTGGTGATCGCGTGCCCGCATGCGCTTGGGCTGGCCGTGCCGCTGGTCGTCGCGATCAACACCTCGCTGGCGGCCCGCAACGGGATGCTCGTTCGGGACCGGATCGCGATGGAGCAGGCCCGCAACCTCGATACGATCGTCTTCGACAAGACGGGGACGCTCACGGAGGGTGAACAGGGGGTCGTCGACATCGCGACGACGGACGGGTGGGATACGGACGACGTCCTCACGCTCATGGCCGCCGCCGAGCGTGATTCCGAACACATGATCGCAGCTGCGATCCGGGCGGCGGCCCGCGAGCGTGACCTCTCCGTTCCGTCCACGCAGGAGTTCGAGGCCCTCGAGGGGCGGGGTGTCCGTGCCACCCTCGATACCGACGGGGCCGCAGCAGCCCGACAGCAGGCCACACCCCGGGCAGACCGAGTGTATGTCGGCGGGCCGAACCTCTTGCGCCATCTCGATATCGAGCCCGGCGACCGGCTCCGCTCGTTCGCGGACGAGGCAGGCTCCCGTGGACGGGGCGTCGTCTACCTGCTGCGTGAGGGCGAGGCCGTGGGCGCCGTCGCCCTCGCGGACGTGATCCGTGAGGAGAGCCGCGAGGCGATCGACGCCCTTCACGGGATGGGGATCGACGTGGCCATGTTGACCGGCGACTCCGAGGACGTCGCCCGGGCGGTCGCGGAGGACCTCGGCATCGACACCTACTTCGCCGAAGTACTGCCCGAGGACAAGGACGAAAAAATCGTCGAGTTACAGGAGCAGGACCGATTGGTGGCGATGGTCGGCGATGGCGTCAACGACGCCCCCGCGCTCTCGCGTGCGGACGTCGGCATCGCCATCGGGTCGGGGACCGACGTGGCTGTCGAATCCGCCGACGTCGTCCTCGTCGAGAACGACCCGCGGGACGTCGTGAGCCTCGTTCGGCTCAGCAGGAAGAGCTACCGGAAGATGCAGGAGAACCTCGTGTGGGCCGCCGGGTACAACGTGTTCGCCCTCCCGCTTGCGGCCGGGATCCTCGCCCCGGTCGGCGTCCTGCTCTCGCCTGCCGTGGGAGCCGTCCTCATGTCCGCGAGTACGGTCATCGTCGCGGTCAACGCGCAACTCCTGCGCCGGGCTGATATCTCGGCATGAGGCCGGGACTCCATCCCCTCGCGGGGTCCCCCGGCCCGCCGGAAAGGACTTCCTCCCGGGCCGACACGTCCCAGGTATGAACCGACGGATGATCCCCGTCACCGGAATGTCGTGTGACGGCTGTGAGCGGACCGTCGAGTCCGCCCTACAGAACCTGGAGGGCATCACCCGCGTCGAGGCCGACCACGAGGCCGACACCGTCGAACTCGTGGCTGCCGACGACGTCACGGACGCGGACATCGAGGCCGCCATCGAGAACGCGGGCTACGACGTGGCGGCCTGATCGGCGGGTCCACCGTCGGGGCCCATCGTCTCAGCGGCACCGTCGTCGACCGTGAAGTCGGTGGTCACACTCCCCCCGGACAGCAGTTGTCCGGCGAAGCTGTTGGCCAGCACTGCCGACACGGAC
>CAZCXJ010000122.1:0-6023 GCA_964502585.1 uncultured Candidatus Halobonum sp. | reverse complement strand
AACCTCGCCTTCCGGTTACCCCACGGTGGGTCCAGACGCGAGTCTGTTCGCGGCGGTCCCCACACGCACGTCGACCGGCTGCCAGTCGGACACCGGACGGGAAACGCCCGCCAACTCCCAGCTCCGACTGGTTCATCGCTCCCCTGCTTCACGACATGCCACCCCCGGTCATATCAACGCGATAACACCCGAGTATGCTTCTGATAATAATACCCCCATATCACTGCCGGCGACACAAGGTTGAATTTAGTCCACTCCGAGGGTCACCGTACGCTACACGGCGTGTCATCGATTCACATGACCAGCTCAGACAAACGAGAGACTGATGCGGAGTCCAGCGCGAGACCATGGGTGCGACGGCGGCGGTTCCTCCAGACGGTGAGCCTCGCCAGCGCGGCCGGGATGACCTCGCTGGCAGGCTGTGCCGGCGGGGACAGCGGCGAGGACCAGCCCGACGAGACGGACGAGACGGAAGACGAAGTTCCCCCATCCGACCAACAGGGTGGAGAACTGGTTGCCGGGACCACGGCTGACGTCGTCAAGCTTGACCCGCACGTGTCGAGTGCGTACTCGTCGTTCCAAGTCTTGGAGAACGTCTACCAGAAACTCACGCGACTGAATGCCGACTTGGAGCCGGAAGGCCAGCTCGCCCGCGAGTGGGAGGTGAGCGACGATGGGCTGGTTTGGACGTTCCAACTGCACGAAGGGGTGCAGTTCCACCCGCCGGTGAGTCGTGAACTGGTCGCTGACGATGTCGTCTACTCGATCGAGCGGATCCTCGACGAGGACATTGCCTCGCCACGCCGATCGAACTTCACCCCGGTTACCGAGGTACGAGCCGAGGACGACTACACCGTTGTCTTCGAGTTCGACGAGCCGTACGCCCCGTTCCTCTACAAACTCACTGCCGGCTACGTGATGCCGGAAGGCGCCGGTGACGCCGACGACTACGACATCAGCCAGCAACCGGTCGGGAGCGGCCCGTTCGTCTTCAGCGACTACGAGAGCCAGTCGTTCACCCTGCTCGAAGCGTTCGACGATTACTGGGAGACCGATTCCGACGGGAACGCGCTCCCGTACCTCGACTCGGTTCGATTCCGGCCGATCCCGGAGGGCTCGTCCCGGGTGACGAACCTGAAGACCGGGGAACTCGACTGGATCGACAGCGCCCCACGATCTCAGGCAAGCGGGCTTGAGGATGACGAGAGCGTAGTCTTCTCGAACCTTCCGGGAACGTGGTACGACTATCTCGCCCTGAACACCGGCCAGCCGCCGCTGGACGATCAGACTCTGCGCCAGGCGATCTCGCATGCGGTCGACCGGGAGGCCGTCGTCCAGGGCGCTCGCTTCGGCTTCGGCGAGCCGACCCAAGACCCCGTCCCGCCAAGCAGCGTCTGGAAGGATCTCATCACCCCTGAGAGCCCCCCCGAGTACGACCCAGAACGGGCGCAGGAGCTGCTCGAGCAGTCGGACTACGACGGCGAGGAGCTCTCGATTATGGTCGGCCAGCAGTACAACGGCCAAGTTAATGGCGCCGAAATCGCACAGGAGCAGCTCAGCGAAGCTGGTCTGAACGTGGTTGCGGAGCCGACTGAGTGGGGGACGCTGCTCGACGAGTACAACGCTGAAGAGTACGACATCACGCTTATCGGCCTGATCGGCTTCGTGGATCCGGACGACATGTTCTTCCAGCCGTTCCACTCCGAAGGTGACTTCAACCGAACGGGGTACGCCAACGACGAGGTCGACAGCCTGATCCAGGAGGGGCGGACCGCGACTGGAAGTCGGGAGGACCGTGCGCAGTACTACGACGACGCCATCGACATCATCGTCGAGGAGTCGCCGTTCACGTTCCTCAACTTCAACGACGAACTAATGGCCTGGAAGCCGTACGTCGAAGGGTTCACGCATATGTCGACCGGAACGATTCGGTTCAAGACGACATACAAGACTGAGTGAGGCTGGCCTACCGATGGGGTTCAAGCGGTACGTCATCAAACGGGTGCTCCTGCTCGTCCCGATCTTGTTCGGGGTGAGCGTCATCAGCTTCAGCCTCATCCATTTCGTCCCTGGTGGCCCGGTTGAGGCAGCCCTCGGCACCCAGGCGACGCCGGAACTGATCGAGACTCGCCGGAAACAATACGGCCTGAACCGCCCGATATACGTCCAGTACATCGATTGGCTCACGAGCGCGCTTCAGGGCGACTTCGGCGAGTCGATACGGACGCAACGGGACGTCAGCGCCGCAATCGCGACGAGCCTGAAGCCGACGTTCTGGGTGGCGCTGTCGGCCTCGGTCGTGAGCGTCCTGATCGGGATTCCGACGGGAATCGTCAGCGCCGCGGACCACTACTCCGCCAAGGACTACGCCGCGACGTTCTTCGCGTTCCTCGGCCTGTCGATCCCGAACTTCTTCCTGGGGCTGATCCTGATCCTGGTGGTCGGGCTGTATATGGGGCTGTTCCCCACGAGCGGGTTCGTCGACCCGTTACAGGACCCCGTTGACGGGGTCCGCCACCTGGTGCTGCCGGCGATCACGCTCGGAACCGCCAGTAGTGCCGTCGTGATGCGGATGATGCGCTCCTCCCTGTTGGAAGTGTTCTCCGAGGAGTACATCCGGACTGCCCGCGCCAAGGGCCTGACGCGGCGACTCGTGACGAACAAGCACGCAGTGAAGAATGCCCTGATCCCAACCGTGACGGTCATCGGACTCAACTTCGGGTACCTGCTCGGGGGGGTCGTGATCGTCGAGCAGATCTTCGCCATTCCGGGATTAGGCCGACTGACGCTCACCGCCATCTTCCAGCGCGAATACCGTGTCATTCAGGCGTCGTTACTCCTGATCGCGTTCATGTTCGCGGTCGTTAACCTCCTGACGGACCTGGTGTACGCGTACCTCGACCCGCGGATCAAGTACAACTGATCATGGCTACTGATACTGACACCGGCCCGGTCACACAGGAACCGTCGTTGTTCGAACGCTTGCGGGACTCCCGGAGTGTTCGGACCGGGTACCGAATCTTCGCGCGGAACCACCTCGCTCAAGCTGGGCTCCTGATCACGCTGGCAGTGATCGTCTCCGCAGCCTTCGCACCGGCCGTAGCCATCCAGGACCCGACCGAGCAGAACATCGCCGAAGCCCAGCTCGACGGGCCAAGCTTGGAACATCCCATGGGAACCGACCAGTTCGGTCGCGATATCTTCTCGCGGGTGGTTTTCGGCGCTCGGATCAGTCTTCTGGTGGGACTGGTCGCCGTGGGGGTCGCGATCCTGGCTGGCGTGCCACTCGGGCTGTTCGCGGGCTATTTCAAAGGATACGTCGATGAGACGATCATGCGCGGGATGGACGTGTTGTTCGCGTTCCCGGCCATCCTGCTCGCGATTGCCGTGATGGCCGTACTGGGTCAGTCCCTGGTGAACGTGATGCTTGCGATCGGGATCGTTTACACGCCGATCTTCGCTCGCGTGACCCGGTCGGGTGTGTTGAGCGTCCGGGAGGAAGAGTACGTCACCGCTGCGAAGGCGATCGGCGACACCGACGCCCGGATCATCCGCCATGACGTCCTTCCGAACGTGGTGGCCCCGATTATCGTCCAGGCGACGATCAGTCTCGCGTTCGCCATTCTCGCGGAATCAGCCCTCTCGTTCCTGGGACTCGGGACGCCTCCGCCGACCCCGTCGTGGGGCCGGATGCTCTCAGAGTCCCGGACGTTCATGGAGACGGCCTGGTGGACGGTCGCGTTCCCCGGCCTCGCGATTATGATTACGATCCTGGGGTTCAATTTCCTCGGGGACGCGCTCCGGGACACCCTTGACCCGAAACAGGATACCGAGTCGGGAGGTGGCGTGTGACACTCTTGGACGTGACCGGGCTCTCGACGGAGTTCCGCACCGAGGAAGGGATTGTCGAAGCCGTGTCGGACGTCGATCTCCGCGTTGCGGAGGGTGAGACGGTCGGCATCGTCGGGGAGTCCGGATCGGGAAAGTCGGTTACCGCGTTGTCGATAATGGGGCTGATCGATGCGCCGGGAGAGGTGACGGCCGGTTCGATCGAGTTCAACGGCACCGACCTCCGGGAGGCTCCCGAGGAGTATCGTCGGTCGCTCCGCGGTGACGAGATGAGCATGATCTTTCAGGATCCGATGGAGGGATTGAACCCGGTGCTCCGGATTGGCGACCAGATTTCCGAGACGCTTCGAGTCCACGACGCGATTCCAGGGGAGGAGGTCGACTGGCTGGAGCGGAGCCTCTTGGGTAACTTCGTCCCACGACGGCCGGCCAAGCAACGGTACCCGCAGTCGTGGGAGCGGGCGGTCGAACTCATGGAGGAGGTCGGTATTCCCGAACCCGAACAGCGCGCCGAGGAGTATCCACACCAGTTCTCGGGCGGAATGCTCCAGCGGGCAATGATTGCGCAGGCGTTGGCGGGCGAACCGGACCTCCTGATCGCCGACGAGCCGACTACCGCGCTAGACGTAACCATCCAGGCACAGATCCTCGATCTGCTGGACAGGTTGCAGGCTGACCGGGGCATGAGTATTCTGCTCATCACCCACGACCTTGGCGTGATCGTCGAGACTTGTGACCGGGTTGCGGTGATGTACGCCGGAAAGATCGTGGAGACGGCTCCGGTTGAGGAACTCTTTACTGATCCGAAACACCCGTACACGCGAGGCCTCCTGCGGTCGATCCCGTCGACCGACGAAACCCGACGGCTCGAGCCCCTAGACGGCCAGGTGCCGGACCTAATAGATATGCCCGAAGCCTGTTATTTTGCCCCGCGGTGTGACCACGCTCACGACGCGTGTTACGAGGGAACGCCCCCAATGTACGACACCGACGGGACCGACCAGCAGGCTCGATGTGTCTTGTACGACGACCGGAGTCCCCACGACCCACCTACCGGCAGTATCGAGGTTGATCCGGATGCCGACGCCGCGGAGGGGGAGGCCGATGACTGATCCACTCGTCGAGGTGCGAGGGCTCAGGAAGTACTACCCCGTCGAATCAGGGTTTCTCGACCGGGTGTTGTCACGCGAATCGGAGTCGGTCAAGGCAGTCGACGGCGTCGACCTGTCGATCAACCAGGGAGAGACAGTCGGGCTGGTCGGGGAATCGGGGTGTGGGAAGAGCACCTTCGGTCGGACCCTCCTCCGCCTAGAGGAGCCGACGGACGGGGAGGTCTATTATGACGGGGAACGGATCGACGATGCCGACGATGATCGGGTCCGAGAACTTCGCTCACGGATACAACTCGTCTTTCAGGACCCGGCCTCAAGCCTCAATCCGCGGCGGCGAGTCCGGGATATCGTCCGCCGCCCGATGAAAATCCACGGGATCGGCGGTTCGAAGACGGAGCGTAAGCGCCGGGTTGAGGAACTGATCGAGCGAGTCGGACTGAGCGTCGACCAACTCGATCGGTATCCCCACGAGTTCTCTGGTGGCCAGCAACAGCGTGTCGGGATCGCACGGGCGCTGGCGGTCGACCCTGACTTTATAGTGCTGGACGAGCCCGTCTCGGCGCTGGACGTCTCCGTTCAGGCCCAGATCTTGAACCTGCTCGAGGACCTCCAGAGCGACTTCGATCTCACGTACCTGTTCATCGCCCACGACCTGAGCGTCGTGCGGCACATCTCCGACCGGGTCGCCGTCATGTACTTGGGGCACATCATGGAGCGGGGGACCACCGACGAGATCTTCGATACCTTCCAACATCCCTACACCGAGGCGCTGATGGAGGCTGTCCCCGACACGGACGTCGACTCGGCCGGGGTTCGGTCGGTTCTTGAAGGCGAAGTCCCATCCCCCATCGACCCGCCGTCCGGCTGTCGGTTCCGAACGCGATGCCCCATCGCGACCGCGGAATGTGCCAACCCGTTCGAACCGCGACAGTTCTCCGACACACAGACGGTCAGTTGCGTGAAACGTGACCCCGAGGAGGATGCCGGGAGTCTGACCAGCGTGTCCAGCGATGGGGCCGTCGCTGGCGACGACTGACCGGGACAGGCTTAACGCCCCTCCGG
>CAZCXJ010000121.1:5659-6043 GCA_964502585.1 uncultured Candidatus Halobonum sp. | reverse complement strand
CGTCGACGAAGAAAAAGGGCTCGCCGTCGGCGCGGTGCTGTCGGACTCGCTCGCGGGCGTCGACGGCGTCCCAGTAGTCGAAGGCCTCCGCCTCGACTGCGTCCGGGTCGTACTGGTCGGCGACGGAAGCGAATCGCTCCGGGCGACTCACCCCACCGTCCGGCGCCGCCTGATCGTCGTCGGTGTCGGTCATGTGCGTCCGGAATACCCCCTCAGTAAAAAGTCCCGCAGGTCCGACAGTCGTGTCTGTCCGCTCGGATCGTGGTGTGCTCGGGGGGTCGGGGTCTGGTACCGCCGCCGTCGTGTGGAGTCTCCCGTCTCTGACGCTCGATCCAGTCGTGAGGACCCGGAGAGCCCCCGCCACGGTGCTCAGTTAGGTCCGAT
>CAZCXJ010000121.1:0-5649 GCA_964502585.1 uncultured Candidatus Halobonum sp. | reverse complement strand
GCTCGGTCGGTCGTCCCTCGCGCGTTCCTCGCGCGCCCCGCCGCTCGCTCACACACCGTGGCGAACCGCATGGTAGCGCCCGGTCGACCGCTGCGAGGTCATCAGGCGCGAAGTGTCTGATTGCCAGAGAGACGCGAAGCGTCTCTCGCTGCGGGCGAGCCAACGGCGAGTCCGCCGAGCGACATCCTCGACCGGGCGGGGAGGTACGGGGAGATCAACTGCGGTGCGGTCTTGGTCCCTGGCGGACTCGAAGGGCGACACAACGAGATCGAGAGCAGCAGACGAAACTGATGAGGAGAGCGCGCCGAGTGCTTCGGAGGCCTGTACTGAGAGATCGAGAGCAGTCCCGTCGAGGAAGGAGAACGCCACAGATCCATCTCGAAGCGAAGTGGTGGGTGCCAGTAGATACTTTTCAGCGGCGACCGATCGTGGAAGAGACGTGCTCCCGGAGGCTCCCGAGGTCCATGTCCCGGTGGCGCTGACCCTCCTCGTCGTCGGCTACCTCCTGGTTCGGTTCGCGGGGTCGGTCGCTGCCGAGACGGTGCCCGCGCGGACCGACACCGGGGGCCCGGACCTCGGGCGGCTGCCGTACTCGCCGTTCGCCGGGGAGGGGCGACTCGCCCGCGCCGGGCCGGACCTGCCGGACGGGCGCACACTGGTCGTCTACTGGCTGCTCGGCGGGGCCATGATAGTCGGCGGGGGGCTGCTCGCGGTCTCCAGCCTGGTCTGACCGCGCCGAGATTTGGGCCGCAGGGCCGCGCACGACGCCGGGGCCGCAGGCGCGCACCCGAGGCGCCGTCACGCTTTCCTGTCCCCGCCGCCCGCCTCCGGCATGGGCACCGAGCTCATCGCGATCGGCGGGCTGCTGACGATCGTCGGCGGCATGGGGGTGTGGTTCGCCGACGGGCTCGCCGAGTACGACCGGAAGACGGGCTACCTCGGGGTGACCTGGTACGAGACGCTCGAGGCCGAGCGCTGGCGGATCGTGCTCTACCGGCTGACCTTCTCCGCGGTCGCCGTCCTCGGTGCGCTGACGCTCGTGCTCGGGGTCGTCACCGCCCTCCGCTGATCCGCGCTCCCAGTTCGGGCGGAGCCGCCACGGTCTTGCCCCGCGGCGCCGAACCGGCCCGCGTGAGCGACCCCGGCGACACGGACGCGGCCGAGCCGGCGTCCGGGTCCGGCGGCGACCCTGCGTGCAACAGAGGGGTAGATCCGCTACGGCGGTGCTTCAGCGTACCTCATCGTCCTCGATGACGTCGAGAGCCTCGTCGACCGGGGTCTCGTCCATCGTGACCGTGAGGGCGTCGTCCTCGATTGCCACCGTGACGGTCGAGGCATCGCGCAACGCCGCAAGCTGGACCGCAGTGCAGAGTAGTTCGACCAGTCGCCGGCGCTCCAGGGTGACCGTCCCGTCCGCCTCTCCCCACGACTCCTTGACGGCGAGATCGGAACGGCTGACAACCGAGCCGACGAGTCGAACCGCGCCGAGCGCGAGGAGCGCGACCGCGGCCGCCGCAGCGCCGATGAGTGGGAACGAATATCCGAAGAGGAAGGATCCGACCAGCCCGACCGCCAGCAGGCTCTCCCGGATCGTCTTCGATGGCTGCAGCCGGGCCTCGGCCGGGTACAGAGCCGGCCCGTCGGTTCGCGAACCGTTCCGCTCGGGCCCGTGCTCGGTGGTGCTGTGCTGCGTCGCCGGGAACGACCTGGGATGGTACATCACACCCGATTCGACGGGCCACACGCCCATAAGTATAATCTGAAATACACTTCGGTAGGACGGATTACTGAAATACAGTTCTCACACAGATGGGACATCTGGGACTCCGTGCCCGGAAGCGTTGGCGGTATCCAGCACCGGCAGCCACGGCGCAACGGACGGAGTGTATCGGGTCACGTCCGGCGAGTTACTAGTGCCCTATCCCGTGCGGTTCACCGAGGCTATCGGACAGCGTAGCCGTGCTGGCGGCAGAAGATGGGTTGTCTCGTGGCCGGTACCCCGCCACGGCAGCCGTGATGCCGGAGTATTCAGGCTACCATTCCACCCTGGCACTGGTCGGAACCATCTCGGGCGGTTCCCGTTCGCAGCACGACCGCCGCTTCTCCGCCGCAGCGCCCACGTCCTCACCCGTTGGACCCCGCCCCCTCCATCCGGCCGCCCCCGAGGCGGCCAGGGCGTCCGCGACGAGTGTGTCGGCGGTGACCTCGTGGAGGGCTGCCACGGCGTCGTCGTCGCAGTCTTCCCCAGCGGCCAGTTCCAGCACCCGGGCGAGTCCCTCCTCGTCTATCGCCTCCCGTGCGGCCTCGTGGATCGACTCGTCGGTGTCTTGTCCCTTCATGTGAAAACCCCGTAGCCGTTGAACACGAAAACACAAAAAACCACACGAACGTTCATAGGAGAATCCGGCTGTTCCGGGCGGCGACGGCGAGCCCGAGCGCCGGAGCGTGCCGCAGAACGGCTGGATTGACTGGCCGGCAGCCGTCAGTCCATCACGTCGATGACCGTCATCTCGTCGTCTAAGCGGAGGCTGATCTCGTCTCCCTCACACCGCACGGTGACCCGAACACGGAGCGGGTCCCTCGATTCGACAGTCTGCTCGTGCGCCTTCTCGAGATCCAACAGTCGGGTGACCTCTTCGAAATCGAGGTCGTACTGGACGTTGATGTCGTGGTCGTAGTAGAAGCCGATGACCGCGGGGTGGTGCGTGACGAGGTCGGCCGGGGCAGCCACACTCGTGAACTTACAGACGCTACACTGGTTGAGAATCATAATCTCGTCTCCCCGACCGCAGTTGGGGCAGACGCCGTCGGCGTCCGGTTCGTGGGCGTCACAGACGTTGATCTCGGTGGTGACGGTCCCGGAACACTCTGGACACACCCCATCGACCACGGCGAGTACTCTGTAAAACATCCCCTTGGAAGCGGCGGTGAAGACCGCCTGGGGCGTCCGATTCGACAGGCCGGCCGGCTCGAGTCGCCACACGTAGAGCGTCCCCTGTGGGAACTTCTCAGTATCACCGAAGTAGCCGCCGCACTCAGTGCAGTGCTGGATAAGTCGACCATCTCGGAAGGTGATGGCCGTCGGCGCGTCACACCGCTCGCAGGGGATCCCGAGCTCTGCGGCTTCGAGTGACGGCGTCTCGGGTCCGGCCCCACTGATGATGGCTCGGATGACCTTCTCTCCGGCGGGGCGGAGCTTGTAGCCGTCGTCGGTGGACTCGACGAACTGTCCCACCAGCTTGTCGAGATGGTAGTTGAACTGGCCACTGTCGGGACTGCCGACCCGCTCGCGGAGCTCCGAGAACGTGAGGCCGTTGCTCCGGCTGACCGGCTCGTACGCGTCCCAGAGCGCCAACAGGATGGCCAACCGGGTCTCGTTGGCCAGGAGATCGAAGGCATCGGAGGCGTATGGCCCGTCGGCTCCGGTGATCGCTTCGAGCAACTCCCCACTCGAGTTCGGATCGGTCATGGCAATCAGTTGTACGGGAGACAAGATAAAATGAAGGTCCAGTGACCGCGATGGTTGCGTCTTAACCCATCGCCGGCCGTACGGACAGAATTAACGCCGGCCCTGAATGCCGTCCTGCCGAACACGTGCCCTGTATTCGACACCAGCCGAGCGAACTACCGAAGTGCCGCCAGGAGCGGCATGGTGGATACAGAGACCCGGTCCAGTACGACTGTCGCAGTCGGGTTGGGGGTACCCCCCGGGTGGATCGGGTCGAAGAACAGCGTGGTTCGGTCTCCGGAGACGGGGTTGACCGGAACCCCGTGCGTTGGGCCCGTCCTCATCGGGCCAGCAGCACGACGAACAGCCGGTGTGCAGTCATGCGCCCCGCGACGACGAGCGGGAGGCCGACCCCGAAGAACACCACGACGCTGGCTATCCCCGTGACGGCCGTCGACAGAAAGACGGCCGTGATCATCGCACCGCCGACGATCGCGACGTGGAGGCCCGCGTAGGTCAGCATCGACGCCATCACAATTAGCCACGGCGCGATCGATTCCAGGCGGTCGAGCGCGGCGCGCCACCGCCTCCGCCCCACCGCGACCACAGTATCGTGCGTTTCTTTCGGAACAGTCGCCATCGTTTGTGTCCCCCGTGTCTACCTATGCGGTGCCCGGCACATATATGTTAGCAGAATTACAATTCTGTAGGGAACGATACTGGAATCGGGTTCGGTAATTTCCTCAACCGAACGCCGATATTGTAGAACTAATTATCAACCAACCCTGACACGAACCAGTACCGTCAGCTGATATCTGGTCGAGATTGGACGAAGAGGTGAGAGGGTACTGTCGCTGGTCCACGCGGTGGGCGCACCCGTCCGGAGTGTCTTCACGACAGATAGTCCGCCCTCTGGCCGGCCCCAGATCAGCGTCGTCACTCCATTCCGATCGTCTCGACCGCGCGGACCGCCTCAGCCCAACCCGACGCGAGTCGTACGGATTTCAAAAACCGCGCTGAATACGAAGACTGACCCCAGTAGGGCCGTCCCCCACGGCAATATGGGCTCGGGGCCCAGCCGTCGTCAGTCGTCCGTCGCCGCGGCTGCCTGGCCGGTCTCCAGGCTGTTGAGACGGTCCTCGACAGCGCACAGGCGCTCGCGCAGGTGCTCGTTCTCGGCTCCGAGTTCCTCGGTGCGGTCGGTCTTCTCGTCGAGTTTCTCGCTGAGGCCCTGGATGGCTGCCAGCGCGACCCCGTCGCGTGCCCGGACTTGTACGCCACGGTCCTCCCGCTTGTCCACCCCTCCTACCGCGAGGTGTGGATCGGCCGGCTGGGCTACGATTACCCCGAGTACGTCGCGGCGATCCGCGAGCGACTGGACACGATCCTGGCCGACTCGTGATGCTCGAGTGACCTGACGGCGCGTGGACCGGAACTGGAGGTCGGGTCGTCGGGGGCGTTCGACCGGAAGCGGGGGGTGGTGCTCGAGTAGTGTGTTCCGGAGTCGCTTCGTAGGATCGACAGCGGGCGCGGGGGAGATCGTCGGGCAAGCGTTCGACTAGAAGTGGAGGTGTCGGGGGCTGGCGTGTGGACCCGAAGCGAGGGGGTTCGCGGCGGGGTGTGAGTGGTCCACGGGGCCGTGCGCGATGGAAAGACAGTTGCCCGCGGGGCGTGCAGAGCGGACAATGCGAATTGCGGTGCCGAACAAGGGCCGACTGCACGACCCGGCGATCGACCTCCTTGAGCGGGCGGGCCTGCACGTCGTCGACGGCGGCGACCGGAAGCTGTACGCCGACACCGTCGACGAGGACGTCCGCCTGCTCTTCGCCCGCGCCGCGGACATCCCCGAGTACGTCAGCGACGGCGCCGCCGACCTCGGCATCACCGGCTACGATCAGGTGCGCGAGTCCGGTCGCGAGGACGTCGAGGAGGTGCTCGACCTGGGCTTTGGCCGCTGTCGGCTCGTGCTCGCCGCCCCCGAGGACGGCGAGATCACCGCCGTCGCCGACCTCGAGGGCCGCACCGTCGCCACGGAGTTCCCCCACGTCACCCGGGAGTTCTTCGCCGACCGCGGGGTCGACGCCGAGGTGATCGAGGTCAGCGGCGCCACGGAACTCACCCCCCACGCCGGCATGGCCGACGCCATCGTCGACATCACCTCCACCGGGACGACGCTCGCGGTCAACCGGCTCGCGGTCGTG
>CAZCXJ010000120.1:0-6133 GCA_964502585.1 uncultured Candidatus Halobonum sp. | reverse complement strand
TGGCGTCGACGGTCTCGCCCCACGGCACGGAGGGTGATGCAATCGAGGCCCCGCGGTACGTTTTGTCCTCGACGGCGAGCAACGTCATGACGGCGGCTCGGTACTGGCTGGCGAGTGTGTCGTCATCGGCAACGGCGACGGGGAGCGAGATGTCAGCGAGGAAGTCGTTCCAGCTGTCGGCGTAGCCGGCCGCGACAGGGTCGTATCCCCGGTCAAGCGCGCCGTCGGCCTCGCCCAGCGCTGCGGCTGTGTCGGCCTGCCGGGCGAAGCCGACCGAGAGCGTCTCCGCCAGTTGCGATCCCGTGCCGAGCCGTCCGATAAGCACAACGTTCTCGTCATCGACAGAACCGACCGGTTCGGGCAACTCGCCTTGCGTATACAGTGCATCGAGGCGGTCGCTGCCGCCGGTCCCGACGGTCGCCCAGTCGAACCGACCGGCCGCAGCTAGCGCCAGCGCGACGGAGTAGGCGTCGCCATCCTCATCGACGAGATACTCGTTGTCCGTCTGAGTCGTGTAGGCGCGCGGGCTGCGCGCGGCGAGGTGATGGGCTCCCGCCTCACCGTATCTGATGCCGCGGTCGGTGGCCTCTTGCGTGGCCAGCGCGACGTCCGCGACGGCGAACACGTCGTACGGCTTACTGTCGCGGGCTGTGAACTCAACATCGGCGATGATTGCGTCATGGTCCGGGTCGGTCGCATACTCGACGGTCAGCGTCCACTGGTGGCCCTGCCCATCGCCTGTCTCGGTAAACACGTGCCTGAACAGGAGCGCCTCGTCGTCGACCGGCTCAACGCGACGCTCGACGGTATCGTCAATCGTGCGGTCCTCGCGGTGGGTTCGGGCAGCGTACGTCGAGTCGTCCGTACACCTGACAAGAAAGTCTAGCGTCCGGAGGTTCATCAGGTCCACCTGCGGGAACCGGGCCTCAGTGAGTGCCCCGGCCGTGAGCGTGAACCACACACGGGACGGGTCCGGGTCGCCGTGATCGGCGACGGTCCCGATGCCGTATTTTTCACCTGTGGTCCAGGTCGGCTGTTCGTCTGGGCCCTCGATGGCCGACGAGGTGGTTGGCAGCGCGTTCAGGTCATCAAGCAGTGACGTCGCGTGCAGGCGCAGCGCGTGCGACCAACACAGCGGCATCCCGCTATCGAGGGATCCGTCGTCGAACACCTGCTCGGCGAGATAGCCGGCCTCAGACGTGAGCGGGCCATCCTCGGCCAGCAATTCATAAAGGTCGCTCCCTCGGTCAAGGTACGCATCGCCGTTCCGGCCGCGGTCGTTCAACAAGACTCCCACGTGTGTGGCGGCGAAAACCCCCATCGCGGTCGTCACGGACCAGATCTTCTCACGGTCCTGATCGTCTCGCCGCCAGTGGTCCCCCTCGTAGCGCACGAGGCCGGCTACCTGGCTCTCCGTCGGGTTCCGGAACAAGGTATCCAGGGTCGTGGCCACGTGGTCGGCCAGCCGGTCCAGGTGCGTGTCGGACAGTTCGACACCCTCGATGGCGTCGTACTCTCGGACCGCGGTAGCCAGTTCCAATGCGCCCCCGTCGAGCCGGTGATCGGGGCTTCCATCAGTTAGCCGCATCACGTACGCCCCTATATCGTCGTCCCAGAGGTGGGACAACCCGTCAAGCACGCGTTCGGCACCGCGGCGCCCGCGCTCGCGGACCGACGCGTCGACCGGGGCCTGTGCCACCGTTGCAAACGCGTCCACGTAGGTTGCAGCCGTGTGGGCAAACTGCCCGACGCTATCCTCCCAGACGTTCTGACACGGCTCGGGAAGGTCATTGTCCGCGATGCTTTCCGTGAGCGCGTCGACAGCCCGCGTGATCGTCTCCTCGACTGTGGCCGCCAGATCGTCATCGAGGTCGCGGTGGTGTTCTCGGAGAAGCGTTGCCAAGAACGCGGTGACGGTCGCAGTCTGGTCGGCTTGGACCTCCACGGCGTCGCTCCCGCGTTCGACGTTGGCGTTGGCCCATCCCGGGCCGAGCGCACCGCTATCCCCCCAGACGCGATGGGGCCACGTCCCGTCCGCCAACTGCTGCTCACAGAGGAAGTGTGTGCTCTCGGACAGGACGTCGACCGGTGTCAAGTCCAGCCGGGCAGTCGCCTCGAGCAGGTGTCGGGAGGTGGCTGCCTCATCGCGGAACCAGACGAAGCCGTACCCCCCGGAGTTGGCATAGAAGGGGTCATGCTCCGGCGCGGCGATTCGTCCTCCCGATGGTGTCGACAGCAGTTCCAGTACCCGTAGATCCGACCGGACGGCCGCCGACCGCGGGACTGATTCCGGAACGTCGATACGCGTCCGCTCGCGAGCAGCTGTCCGGAGGTCGTCGGCGGTCGTGTGCTCGGCGGCACAGCCGCGCAAATCGACGAGTGCGGTCTCTCGGTCTACTTCAGCGTGGTCCGAGAGTTGGCTGACAAGCGTCGTGCTGGCACTTTGTCCGGACCGGTCCAGCGGTACCGTCACGAGGAAGTCGCCGCTGAGGCGGGTCTGGTCGCGGCGTTCGGTCGGCTCCCACCGCGGGAACGATACCGGCGCGTCGGCCAGCATTTCCGAGAGTCGCTCGGGCCGTTGACCGTGAATCTCGTCTAATCCGGTCGAGGCGGCGAGATAGTCGTGCTCGCGGCGATGGTATACCTCGAGTACCCGCGACTCGGACGGTCCACCAGTCTCGTGGATCAGCGCTCCAACGCCGCTGTCCTGTCCCTCTGGGCCCATAGTGACGAAGGCGGCGAGTTCAGCCTCGCGGGGGACCGCCCCGCGCATTTCGATGTGTGTAACGTGTGCCCGGCCGAGCGTCAGATCATATTGATGGATGGTGAAGGCGCCGGCATCGTACTCGGTCTCAACAAGCCGGGTATCGCGGTAGTAGTGTTGTCTAATCGTGTCGAGATCACCGAACCACCGCGTCTCATCACCGACTAAGATACCCAGCCGAGATCGGTCGATACCGTAGAGTCCTGAAATCGAGTCGGAGTAGTCCCGAAGGGCGCCATCGTTCCCCACATGTACAAGCCGGTCGGCGTGGCCCGAAAACGAGCCGCGCACGGCCTCCCGATCCTCGGGGAACCGATCGCCCCGAGCTCGCTTGTACTCGTTGAGCGCCGTCGTCAGTCGCATGCATGCCCAATGCTGGCTCGCGCATATAAACGACGCTTTTCGTGGAGGCGAGTCGAGGTGCCTTCGGGTAGCACTATGTCAGTCTCCAGCGAGTCCCGATCCGGCCGGAAGCACGACCGCGTCCTCGACCGTGACAGTGGTGGCCGTGGGGGCGTCAGTGACACCGCAGTCAGTATCGGTCAGGGAGTCAGTCGAGTCGGCGGCGGCCGGGACGGTGACAGTCGCGGTTTGAGCGCCGAAGTTTAGGACGACCACGACCGCCTCCCCGTCGGTCCGCCGGGCGTATGCGACGACGCGGTCGGAGGTCCCAACGTGAACGTCGTACGGAACGCGCAGGAGGGCCGCGTCGGCCGCCAGGGCCGGGTGGTCGTGGCGAACGGCCGCGAGGGCGGCGACGAACGCCCGCATGTCATCGTCGGCGTGTTCCCAGGCGAGGCCATCCCGCTGCCCGCGCTGGCCGAACTCTTGGCCAGCGTACACCATCGGTGCCCCAGGGAGCGTGAAGACCGCGCCCGCAGCGGCTCTGGCGGCCGGCCGGCCACACTCGACGATATACCGCGTCTCGTCGTGGTTTTCGGCATAAAGCATGAACGCTGCGTGGTCCGGAAAGCCAGCCTCCGCCCGACTGTCAATAGCGTCGAGCAGCGCGTCGGCGTCCTCGCCGTTGCCGACCTGCCGGAGCGTGAAATAGGTCGTCGAGTCGAAATGCATGTCGAACAGGCCGGCCTGGAAGTCAGGGATGTACGGAATGGTCTCGTCTAACAACAAAAACTCCGGGTCGTGGGCCTTGCAGCGGTCGTGAATCTCGCGCCAGAAACTGTTCGGCACGGCCCAGGCCATGTCACACCGAAACCCGTCGACGAGCGGGGCCCACTCGTCGACCACGTCCAATAGGTGGCGACGGACCGGGAGATGCTCGAAATTGAAATTCGCGATGTGTTCCCAGTCGAAATACGTCTCCGGATCGGTATCCGTGCGCCAGGCATACCACTCACGGTACTCGCTGTCTGGGTCCGCAAGCGCCTGCTGGAAGTAGGGATGCGTCCGCGCCGAGTGGTTGCAGACGAGGTCGAATAGGACCTTGATATCGCGGTCGTGGGCGGCCTCAACAAACCGTCGGTAGTCGGTCCGGGAGCCGAGGTCCGACGCGATACTGAAAAAATCCGTGATATTGTACCCGTGAGGCGCATGGTCGTTTTCCAGGACCGGCGTCAGCCAGAGAGCGTCCACCCCCAGCGAAGCGATGTAGTCAAGCCGGTCGCTGATCGCGTCAAAGGTCGAGTTAGCGCCCGGGCCGGCAAACGTGCGGACATAGATCTCATACACAACCGCGTTTTCGGCCCACGCCGGCGGGTCGTACGGACGCGCGGCCGTGACCGTGGTGTCGTCTTCGTCCCGATTCGAGCCGCCCGACCGCATGAACTCCACGGCGTCAGGCACGCTGAATCCCGCCGCCCCAATGGCGACCGCGTAGATGCGGGTACGCCCGGACAGTGCCGCCAGCGGGACGCGCAGTTCGTGCCCGCGGGTCCGCATGGCGTCGCGCCCGAGGTCGTCCCGGTCGTCGACCAAGAACTCGACGGACAGATCACTAGCCGACTCAGTTCCACCCGGATGTGGCCTTGGGTCGGCCCTCACGACTGCCTCGTCGTCCTCGACGGCTGGCTCCAGGGTGAGCCGTGGTCGACCGCCTCCACCTCGATTTCCCGCCGTTGGCGCGGGCGCATAACTCCCTCCCTGCTCTGTCCAGTCTCGTCCAGTCACACCCTTCTGGACGCCAGCAGACGTCCCGGACACGTGTCCCCGCCCTCCCGTGTGGTCGCTCGGGAGAACCCTGATCGTCAGGTCGTGATCGCCGTCCGGAGCGGCGAGTCTGGCAACGTACGTGCCGGGCACGTCGGGCTCGAGGTGTTCGACCGGGTCGTCACCAAGGACTACCTCGGATGCCTCGGGAGTTTGGCGCAGCGTCCAGCTGTAACTTCCCGCTGGGGTAGGGTCCCGCGGCGCGAGTTCTACTTCGTCACCCGTCGCCACGAACCGTGGCGGCCCGGGATGCGACATACGTTCATTGCTTGCGTGTGGAGGATATAAACCCACCTGGAACGGACGCATACGCCGTGGAGAGATAGCTTTGTTTGTCAAGTATCAATCGAGCTGGCAAAATTATTTAACCCAATAACCTATATTAGTGGATGAATAACAGTCAAATGGCGCAGGAAGTAAACGCTATTGAAACAAAGAATGCCGCCCCCACCGCGGAGAGCCACGACACGGACGAGGAGGGGGCACGGATGGCGTTGTGGACTCGTCGGCCGGTCTGTGGACCACGGACAACAGTAATCGACCGCCTGAGCGCCCTGGAGTCGGCTGGAGAAATCGCCGCTTACGACATCACAACCTGGCCTGACGAGATTGTCATCTCAAAGGGCACCCATCACGCCGGCATCGTCGACATCTACGAGCGATTCCACACGTGGGCCGACGCCAGCGACTGTTCCGTGACACTCCCGTTCGAACGGCGGCAAGTCACCACGCTCGTCGGCCGGAGGGAGGAGGTCCTGACGCTCCCGGTCATGTGTCTGGCCGTCTATGATGACGAATTGTGTGGGGTTTATCCCTGTGATGTGGGAGAGGAGACCTGGACGGTCACCAACTACGTCGACGCGTTCGAAGCCGCCGACGAACCACTCTCGCTCGCAGACTTGGTCACGTCCGCTCCCGACTGAGTTTCTTTTGTTATTGAACGATCTGGACACCGCCTGTACTTGTTGTGAACTACCCCCGCCCTACTCGCTCCCTCTGGTCGCTCCTTGCGGACGGGGACTCGGCCTGTAGAAGTTAATCCTCCCGCTCGCCGCTCTCGTGAGGGACTCGATTGGTGACCGAGCATTCAGCGCTGAACCGCCAAGACGGGGGTGTCGCCGGTCTGGATAACCTGCTCGGTGATGCTGCCGAAGATGAATCGGCCAGCTCCGCCCCTGGCGCGGGTACTCATGATTGTGAGAT
>CAZCXJ010000119.1:0-6133 GCA_964502585.1 uncultured Candidatus Halobonum sp. | reverse complement strand
GGTCCGGCGGACGCTTGAGACGATGTCGCCGGTTCTCGACGTCCGTGTGCTGGCGGACGAGGCCGACCGCTCCCTGCTGGAGTGTCACGTCCGGAGTGGAGCCACCACGCTCGCGCCGATCACCGACTACGGGGCAACCATCCGGACGGCACGAGCCACGGCCGACGGCGGGACGGTGGTCGTGCGGTTCCCGGCGACCACTGCCCCGCGGGAGGCGCTGGCCGTCGTGGAGGATGCGCTTCCAAGCGCGTCGTTCGTCGCGAAGCGGGTGGTGGACGTCGCCGACCGGTCGGTGCTCACGGTACGGCAGGCGATCACCGACCGGTTGACCGACAGGCAACTGCAGGTGCTCCGAGCCGCCTACCTGGCCGGCTACTACGACGCTCCACGGGGTACCACGGCCAAACAACTCGCGGACACGCTCGACATCGCGCCGTCCACGCTGTATCAGCATTTGCAGGCCGCCCAGCGCAAGCTGCTCGACATCGTCTTCGACGACCTCACGAGCGAGGGCCAGTGGCGAAACAGTTCGGCATGACGCTATTAGAACATACGGGTGTATCCACAGCCGTCGATGTCAGTCTTCGAGCGTGTCAGCGACGACCTGGTCCCCGAGCCGGAGACGAGCCCCCGCTATCTCTCACTTGAGGATGCAGGCCCAATGTTAGAGGTCCTCGCCTCTGAGACCGCCCAGGAGATCTTCGTTGCGCTGTGTGACGATCCGGCGACGGCACACGAGGTAGCTGGCCGGGTCGACACGTCCATCCAGAACGCCAGCTACCACCTCGAACGGCTCGAGGAGGCGGGCGTGGTCGAGGTCATTGGGACACGCTACTCCGACAAGGGTCGGGAGATGGACGTGTACGCCCGGGCGGTGACTGGGTTCGTGATCGGGATCGGGTCGGTCGCCGACGAACTCACCGCGGAGTCCGCCTGAGTTCCGTCCTGTACCCGGGGGAACGCAACCACCGGCAGCAGGCGGTCGGGTCGCAATCCTCGGCCAATCGGCTCACAGTTGAATAGCGCGGAAGCCCACCCCTTTAGGGCTGTCTCTTACCCACATCGAGACCCACATCTTCCGAGGAGATCGGTGGTCGCAAATCGACGTGTAAGCCCCGCTACGCCGGATATCGGAATAAGTAACTATTCTGATAGTATGCGTGATGGGGTCGAATTACAGTAAAATTAGGCGATATTACGGTAAGTTGGCCTGTTCGCTTGTCAACGAAAAATTAGTATTAAATAGTTAATTCCGTCGCTGTATTGCGATTCGTCCAAAGCGCTGTCGAAAATTAGCCCGTGACTTGTGGGTAAGAGACAGTCATTTAGGGGTGGGGGGAAGCGCGGCAGCGTTATGTGACTCCGAGTCGATTATATATGCAGTCCCCCAGGCCCGGACGTGGTCGGTGGGACGGGCTGTCCGGCAGCCAGCCCCGGAGTCAGGGGATGCTGATTGAGTCCCCCCGACTCCCGTACTGAAACCCACCTGAGAACGCCCCGGATGAGAACGTCCGGAGCGTGGGGCGTTCGGGACCGGGGCGCGAACCTCGGGAGTCCCACTGCCAAGCCCACGAGGTTACTCGGGGGTAGCTGACGTTGTCGCCCCGTCAGGGCCGACTGTTGCGCGAGACGACACAGCGCCCGTTGTCTCTAAGCCGCTCCCGGAGGCTGTGCCCGTCGATCGGATGGGGCATGTAGCTCTGAGCGCTGTGAAACTCCCGGACGTTGAAATGCAGATGGTGCTTGAACGAGTTGCCGGTGTCGTCCATGTCGCCGAGATACTCGCCCTGCCTGACGAATTGCCACTCGGAGACCTGCTCGTTATCGGTGAGATGCAAGTACAGTGAGCGGTAGTCCCTGACCGCCCCCGAGTGCGCCTTCGACCGGTGTTGCATCTCGACCCGGTTCGCGAACGTGGAGTTGCGGTTGAACCGGTAGCGGGCCACCCTGACGGCCCCGAAGTTCGTCGCGAGGACGTCGGTCCCCTGCGCGCCGGGTGAGGTAAAATCGATCGCGAACCGGGCGTTGTCGTTCGCCTGGTGGGTCGTCGGCATCTTGTAGTAGAGTCCCGGAAAGGTGCTGCCACATTGTCCTCGGGCGCGCGTGGGTGCGGGCTGGCCGCCCGCAGTGAACGGCTCGCCCTGCGGATAGGGTGCCGAGAGCTGCATGTCGACAGCATTGCCGGGTCGGCCGATGCTCGATTGCGCCGGGGTTTTCGTTGGCGTCGCCGTGGGCGTGGGCGTCGCCGTCGGCGTGGGCGTCGGCGACGGGGGGGTGTACCTGCCCCCCTGGACAATCTCCCGCCGTTTCTCCGGGCTCCACCCAGTCCGTAACCGATCCTGAAACGCCGTGGCCTGTTCGGTTACGTCGCCGATGATCCCCGTGCCGAGACCCTGGAACTCCCAGCCCTGTGGCGTCTCGGCCAACAGCAGGTCGACTCGCCCGGCGAACACCTCCCCGTCCCAGCCGTCGACCTGGAGGTACCGCACCCGGTCGCCACCCTCGAGCGTCTCGGCCTCGACGGTGAGGTCGGATCGCTGGGCATCAGCACGCAGATCTTCCAGCACCGCCTCCCGGTCGGCGAAGCCCGTACACCCACCGATCGGCCCGACGAGGAAGTGGGTCGGCGACGCCAGCTCCTGGAGGGCACCGAACTGGCGGTTCCGCACGGCATCGGCGACCCGGTCGGCAAGCGCAGTCACGTCATCGTGGAAGCCGTCGAACGGGTCGGCGACGCGCTGGGCGGCGCGAGCCCCCAGCTCGTCGTACCGGAGGGGGTTGGACGGGCCGCGGTCCGTCGCGCTGGCGGCGTCGCGATACGCCTGCTCGGCGACGTCGTCCCGGCCGTCGCGTTCGGCCACCAGCCCCTTCCAGTGGAGCGGGGGCGCCCGGTCGGTCTCCTTGCGTGCGACCAGCTCGTCGTAGGTCGCTAACGCGTCGTCGACCCGCCCGAGGTCGGTCTCCGCGACCGCACGTTTGGTGAGGACCGGCTCCCAGGTCGGGAGTTCGAGGAACGTCGCGTCGCCGTATCGGTCGAGCACCTCGTTGTACCGGTCGACGGCCGCCTCAAGCTCCCCGGCGGCGCGAAGGGTCTCGGCCGTCCAGAACAGGAACGCGGCGGCCACCCCCGGGTCCTCGACGGTGTCGGCGGCCTCGCGCAGCCGCTCGTTGACCCTGGTCGGCTCGCCGGCCTGTCGGGCCTCGGCCAGCGCCCGCGAGAGCTCCTTCCAGCGGGCGTCGCGGTCCGGGTCGTCGAGGATCTGTGGCACGCCGGTCTGGTAGCCCGGCTCGCTGGTCTCGCCCGGCGCAGTCCCGTGTTCGACCAGCGGCAACACGGCGGCGAGTTGACCGCCGCTGTTCTCCACCATCGGTTGGGTGACGTAGCCGCCGTCGCCGACGAGCGGCGGCGTGCCGTCTACGGCGGGTTTCGTCCAGCCGGTACCGACCAGTATCGCGTCCTCCGCGTCGGTGGTCCGCGCGGCACTGATCAGTACGAACTCGTCCCCGTCCGTCACGCCCGCGAACGTGCTGATCTCGACGTCAGTTCCGAGCAGCGTGCCTTTGTGGGTGCCGACACGTTCGGGGCCGCGCCGCCAGCTGGCCTCCACGTCGAGCTGTTCGACGAACTGCTGGCCGACGGCCCGAGTCAACAGGTCTCCGAGCGGGAGGGTCGCCACGGGGTTGAGCGACTGGCCCGCCACCTGTGCGGCCGGCGTACTCGCCAGCCCGACCGTCAGTCCGGAGCCGTGCTCGTAGCCCGCGAAGTGGTTGTGGAGCGTCACCTCGATGGTCGCGTCGCTGAGTTCGACGGAGCGGGTCACCGTCGGATTCGCTTGGCGCATCAGCCCATAGCCGCGGTCCTGCGCCGCCGGCACGAGCCGGACCGGGGCGGCCTCGTACTCCCGACTCTCGTTGAGGAACGAACAGCCGGCCACACCCGGCGCCACGACGCCCGCGGCCGCCGCCTGCAGCAGCCTGCGCCGGGTGGCGGCACTGACGGGCGTCCTTTTCCTCCCCCTCCACGGTCCTCGGCCGCCGGCTCGGCTCTGCTCCACTCGCTCTTCGTGGGCGTCGTCTGCCTCCCGATCTATCGGGTCCTCTCCCCCCGCCCCCGCACCATTTCTAGCCATACGTTAACGGACCTGTGTATCGCTCGGGTCTGTTAACTCTTCGCGTGGCGTCGAGGTCCGTAATCAACTCGATACGGATGCCGACGATAGCCCTTGCGCTCACTCACGTTCGCTCGTGCAGCGACACTTTTTCAAAGCTCGGTACTCCACCTGCCCGCCACGGCCTGCACCCATGGTTTCAGTCATGTTCATGTACGCGGTGGTGTTCTTCATCGCCATGTTCCTCCTCACGGCGGGGCTATTCTGGCTCAGTCTCGGGGAGGCACACTCGCCGCGAGAGGCCACCGATACTACTGACGACGCCGGCACCAACGGTTGACAGCGGGACATCGCGGACTTCCGCTGTTGAGAAGGACACCGCTAAAATTACCCAAAATGGTAGTCCACCGGTCGGACTGTGACCCTGAACCGCCCACCGCTCGGGAGTCCTCCGCATTCACCCGACGGAGGATGTCAATGAAGCCGGTCCAGGCTGGCGTTCCTATCGCCTTGCAACATCCCCGGACACGACGCAGGGCCGCCGTGTGACCCCGGCCTTCGCGTCCGATATGGTGGAACAGAAGGCCTATTCACGTCGCTGCCGGACTGCCGTCCGATGTGGCCGTGGGCACACGCGGCGCTGGGCTACTTGATCTATAGCGGGCTGGCTCGTGCTCGCGGCACTCGAGCGACGGGGACGCCGGTGCTGGTGCTGGCGCTTGGGACGCAATTTCCGGATCTCATCGACAAGACGTTCGCGTGGTACCTCCCTCTCCTGCCGACGGGCCGGACGCTGGCCCACTCGCTGCTGATCGCCGTGCCCGTCGTGGTTCTCGTCCACTGGTGGACCAGGCGGCGCACCCGGGCCGCACTCGGGACCGCGTTCGGCCTGGGATACGGCTCCCATCTCGTCGGCGATGCGCTCCACCCGGTTGTAACCGGTGCGTGGGGAGACCTCACCTTCCTGCTGTGGCCCGTTCTGCCCTCGCCGGCCTACGAAACCGGCCAGAGCCTGACGGCACATCTCCAGGCTATCGAGGCCTCGCCGTGGTTCCTCTTCGGACTCCTGCTCACAGCCATCGCCGTCGTGGTGTGGCACCGTGACGGCGCTCCCGGATTGGCGGTGCTCCGAGCGACCGGCCGGGACTTTCTGGCGGCGGTCCGCGAGGGCAGGTGACCCGCTCGCTCGGTCCGTATTCCGCCTCGAATACGGTGCGGCAGGCTGCCCAGGCTTCAGTCGGCCCCCTCCTCCCCGTCGGTTCCCGCGCCTGCCGCGTTCAGCGCGCTGTTCAACTCGAACAGCTCAGTGACGACCTCGCTGTCCGCCACTCGATACCGT
The DNA here is from genome assembly GCA_964502585.1 of uncultured Candidatus Halobonum sp. Classification (GTDB taxonomy): domain Archaea; phylum Halobacteriota; class Halobacteria; order Halobacteriales; family Haloferacaceae; genus CAZCXJ01. The sequence goes on along the minus strand of CAZCXJ010000119.1, from coordinate 685 downwards.
TGGGGGCTCGTGTTCGGCACCTCCTCGAGGATCTCGACCGTCAGAAGGAGATCAATATAGGCCCCGACCGTCTGGCGGGTCACGCCGGCGTGGTTCGCAAACTCGGTCTTGTTACACTCCCGCCCTGGTGGGAGATCGAGGACGGCATCGAGCAGCACCGGAACGGCGTCGTGTTGGAACAGGTACAACAGGCCGCTGGGGTGCTCAAGCCGGGTCTGCTTGATATCCCGCTCACCGGCGGGGTGTGACGACTCGCCCATGCGACTGGCATGCGTTCCTGTGTATATAGTCATTCCCGCTTCCGGAAACAGCGATTAACACTCTCATGTAACGACAGCGGAATCCGGAGCTAGGCTTAACACGACCGACGTTGGATACGGGGCCATGGGGGAGCCGTCGGTGAAGTCCGCGCTCCTCGCCGCACTGCTGGGGAAACACGGGACGGGGACGCCGATCGAAGAGCAGGACCTCCTGGCAATCGCGGCGATCGACGCAGACGACTACGCCACTGCGGCCGAGGTGTTCGAGGAGCTCCGCTCGGCGCCATACATCACGGACTACGGGGACCGTGGAATCGAGCTCGATACCGAGGCGTTCGGCCTCCTGGCGGAGGCCCTCTATCACGAGTGCGGCTGGGACCCCGCCGAAACCCAACGTCGGCCGAAACACTATGCTGGCTGGCAGA
>CAZCXJ010000118.1:5275-6146 GCA_964502585.1 uncultured Candidatus Halobonum sp. | reverse complement strand
TGTTCGGGTTCGTCAACATCAGGGCTGCCGTGTCGGACGACACGGCGGCGGTCAACGCATCCATGTCGACCCGCCCGTCCTCGCCTGACGGGAGTTCGACCACCTCGTACCCGGCCATCGCCGCGGTCGCGAAGTTCGTCCCGTGAGCCGACGCCGGAACGATCACCTCCGACTTCTCGTTCCCGTGATAGTCGTGGTACGCCTTCGCGATGGAGATTCCCGTGAACTCCCCAGCAGCCCCGGCGGGCGGTTGTAGGGTTACCGCGTCCATCCCGCCGATATCGCCCAGATACTCCTGGAGGCGGTACAACAGTTCCAGCGTCCCTTGGATCGTCTCGTCGGGGCGGTCGGGGTGGATCAACCCCTGTTCGTTCATCGCGGCCTCCTCGGTGAACTTGGGATTGTACTTCATCGTACAGGACCCGAGGGGATACGGACCCGAGTCCACGCCCCAGTTCATCTGCGATAGCCGGGTGTAGTGGCGGGAAAGTTCCGGCTCGGAAAGTCCCGGCAACTCCAGGGACTCCCGGGTCAGCTTCCCCGGGAGACTCGATCGGGAGCCCGGGTCGATTTCCGTCGTTCGCTTCTCCGACAGGAGCGGTTCGTATCGGTTCCCGTCCCCGTACCGGGCTTGTTCGTGGTTCATCGAACCACCTCCCTGAACGCCGCTACCAAGCCGTCCGTCTCGTCGACGGTCAGTTCTGTCACGCAAACCTGCAGAAGTCCATCGGCCAGGACGTGGATCGCGAATCCCCGGTCACGGAGTTCGGCCGCGATACCGGAAGCCCCCATCGTAGAGTCCGAGACATCGACCGTGAACTCTCGGAAGTGGTGCCGGTCGTGAGCCGGCGCTCGGAGCCCATCGACCGCG
>CAZCXJ010000118.1:0-5265 GCA_964502585.1 uncultured Candidatus Halobonum sp. | reverse complement strand
CGCGAGGTCCGCAGCCGTCTGGACGCAGTCTTCGGCGACCGCAACCAGCCCGTCCGGACCGAGTGCGGCCGCATGCATCGCAGCACGGAGCGCGACCCATGCCTGATTGGTACAGATGTTCGACGTTGCCCGCTCCTTTCTGATGTGCTGTTCACGGGTCTGGAGCGTCAGCGTGAACGCCCGCCGGCCGGTGGTATCGGTGCCCGCCCCGACCAATCGACCCGGAACCTGCCGCAGGTACTCCTCGCGTGTCGCGAACAGTCCCAGACCCATGCCGTAGGCGGTCGGGAGCCCCAGCGCCCCAGCTTCGCCAACGACGACGTCCGCACCGACCGCCGCCGGCTCCTGGAGGAGCGAGAGGGCGATCGGGTCGCTCCCGACGCAGAACAGGGTCTGCCGTTCCGCAGTGAGGTCGCCAATCGCGGCCAACGACTCCTCGATCACTCCTCTGACAGTCGGGTTCTCGACGTGAACCATCACGACGTCCTCACCGAGCCGGTCCGCGAGTGCATCGACGTCGACCGCGCCGTCCGTCATCGGGTACGTCTCCACGCCCATTCCGGCGCCGTCGACGTAGTTTTCCAGGACGGACCGCTTGCCCTCACGGACGTGCTCCGGGATGAGTACTGTCGAGCCGGTGGTGTCGCGCACCCGGTCTGCCAGGAGTGCTGCCTCCGCCAACGCCGTCGCAGCATCATACATCGAGCAGTTGGCGACCGCCAGCCCAGTCAGTTCGGCCAGTATCGACTGGTACTCGAACAAGGCCTGGAGGAACCCCTGGCTGATTTCCGGCTGGTATTGCGTGTAGGAGGTAAGGAACTCCGAGCGGGCCGAAAGCGCATCGACGACCGCCGGGACGTAGTGGGCGTAATGACCTCGCCCAAGGAACTCGGTCAGGTCATCGTTGCGCCCGAGAGTATCGTTCACCTCGGCCAAAACCTCACGCTCCGTCCGCGCGGGGATGCCGAACTCCCCGTCGAACGCCACCTCGTCTGGGACGTCGAACAACTCCGATTCGCTCTCGATCCCCAACTCATCGAGCATTGCGTCCGCCTCGTCTCCGGTATGAGGAGCGAACGGGCTCCCACGACTGTCGCCCCCCGGGCGACCGCCCTCGCTGCTCATAGTTCACCCCGTGGTTTGCGGTGTCCGTCCGTCCGTCCTCCGCCGTCGTCGCCGGTCCCTCCCCTGATTCGGTCCATACGATTACCTGGTCCTCCGGGGGTAAAGTTCCCGCGTTCGAGGCGGTATTCCGCCCATTGACCCCGCGGAAGTCTACCTTTGACGGGGCCTCTGGAGGCCGACCGCCGCCGCATCGACCCGCCCGCCAATCGACCCGAAGCGAGCGCCACCGGTTGCCGCCCGTCCTCCGGACACGGCCTCACTCACTCGATTTGTGCGCGATACTCCTCGGCGGACAGCAACGTATCGAGCGCGTCCGGGTCCGCCGGGTCGACCTCGAGCATCCATCCCTCGCCGAACGGATCTTCGTTGACCAGCTCCGGCGCATCGAACAGGTCCTCGTTGATTGCCGTCACCTCGCATGCCACGGGCGCATACAGGTCCGAGACGGCCTTGATCGACTCGATCACTCCGAAGGCGGCCTCGCCCTCGAGCGTGTCGCCGGGGTCCGGAAGTTCCACGAAGACGACATCGCCGAGCTCGTCCTGTGCGAAGTCGGTAATCCCGACCCGATGAGGGGGATCTGTCGTAATCCACTCGTGCGATTCCAGGTACCGTCGGTCGTCGTGTACGTCGAAACTCATTTGTCGTCAAGGAATGGTGGGGAGGTGACTTTCGCACGCTTCTCCTGGCCGCGGACGATAACCCCGACTTCCGTCCCGGGATCAGTGTGGTCGGTCGGCAAGTATCCCAGCGCGATTCCGCGCTCCAGTGTCGGGCTCATCGTTCCACTCGTGACCTCGCCGATCACGTGCCCATCGTCGTCGACCACCTCGTAGCCGTTGCGGGCGACGCCCCGCTCCTGAAGCTCGATCCCGACGAATGCCTCCGCCGGCGTGGTCGCCTCTTCGAGCGCATCGTACCCCACGAACGGCGGTTCCGCGTCGAGGTCGACGACGAATCCGATACCCGCTTCGTACGGTGTCCGAGGGTTGTCCTCCGGGTGGAAGTCTTGTCCAGAGAGGAGGAACCCCATCTCGATCCGGAGCGTGTCACGAGCCCCGAGCCCACACGGCTGGACCCCGTCAAACGCCGTCCAGACCGTCTGGGCATCGTTCCAAGGGCACAGGACCTCGAACCCGTCCTCGCCGGTGTATCCCGTCCGGGCGACCCACGATCGAACGCCGTCCACGGGGACGAACTGCGCCTCGAATGGATCCAACTCGACCGTGGACTGCCCCGTCTCCCCGTCCTCGACCGCCTGGCGAACGTGATCGACGGCGTCGGGACCTTGAATCGCGAACATCGCCCACTCCTCGGTCGCGTTCCGTACCGTCGCGTCCAGCCCCCACTCGTCACGGTGATCGACCCACCGCTCGTGAATCTCGGCATCGTTCCCGGCGTTTGGAATGAACAGATAGTCCCGCCGGTCCAGAGTTGTCCCGCCAGTCCCCCCCGTCTCGGTGGCTCCGTCGGGAAGTCTGTAAACGACCGTGTCGTCGATCATAATGCCCTCCGCAGTCGTGATGGCTGCGTACTGTGCCTCCCCGGGATCAAGCGCGCCAACGTCGTTTGTCGTAAGCCGCTGGAGAAGCTCCATCGCGTCCGGTCCGGCCACCTCGATCTCACCCATGTGGGAGACATCGAACCGCCCGACGGAGTTCCGAACGGCGTGGTGCTCGTCCTGAATGGACTCGAACTCCACCGGCATGTCCCATCCGCCGAACTCCGTGAACTTCGCCCCCCGGTCGTCATGAACCGGGCGCAACGGCGGCGTCCGTAGGGCCATACCCAACGCCTCAGCGGGCCACAAGTAATGTCTTGTCTTCCCGGCCAGCCAGTTGTGGGCGACCGGCCGGGCCGATAGGGATCGCCCCGACTCCCCCGGGATCCTACCAGTCACACCCACTCTGTGGACGTGCTGTGTCCCGGTATTACGGAGCGACAGCCTCCTGCTTCGGTCTCGAGAGGGCGTCAGTGGTCCGGGACCCTGACCCATTCCTGAAGCGTGAACCGATCGTACCCGGTCGTCTCGACCAGTTCCCAGTCCTCTTCGTCCCAGTCCGGATATACGGTGTCGCCCTCGAATTCGCCGTGAACCCGGCTCAGCACCATCCGGTCGACATGGGGTTGAAACAGGTCGTAAATCCCTCCCCCTCCGATCACGTACGCCCGCTCGGCGTCGAGCGACTCCGCGATGGCGATCGCCTCCTCCACTCCCGAGGCATGCCGCGCGGTTGGGACGTCGAACTCCTCGACCGACCGGCTCAGAACGATCTGGGCGTCGCCCGGCAGGTCGTCCAGCATTGATTCGAACGTTCGCCGACCGAGGATCACCGGCGCGTCGCGGATCCGCGCGCGATACTGGCGTTTGTCGGCCGGGATACTGGGCCACGGGAGTTCGCCGTCCTGTCCGATGACGCCATTCTCGGCGAGCGCGGCGACCGAAACGAGCTCCATACCGTCTCATCATGGCCCGCCGGATAAAAGGGACTCTCGTTGCCACGATTCAGTTCTTCCGTCCACCCGGTGGGCCCTCTCAGCCCGTTCGAGGGTCGGCCGAGAACACGCCTTGTGGCTGCCGTTTCGTCGGATCGTGACAGGTGGACCCGCCACCCGTCCGAATGGTTTCACACCTGCCCCCGTCGGGTCAGGCCTGCCTGCCAGGCCAACGAGGCGCGGGTGGTGAGGTCGTCCGGACCCCGTCCGCGTTCAGGTCGGTGACGGTCGGCCAATCGGCAGGCATATCGCCCCGCGGCCGAAGGCCAGGATGTGACCCTGGCTGCGTGGCTCCGGTCCGGGATCGCCGGGCTCATGCCCGGCGTGGTTCACTCCTGGGAGTCGGACGACGAATCACCGCGGGGGGTCGCCCTCTTCGTCGATGGACCAAACGTCCTTAGGGACGAGTTCGCCGTCGATCTCGACGACGTCCGGATGACGGCTCGGGAGGAGGGTGAACTCGTCCTGGCTCGTCTTTATCTCGACGAACACGCCACGCCTGCCCTGATTCAGGCGGCGGAAGCGCGTGGCTTCGAGGTCGTCGTGACCAGCGGCGACGTGGATGTGAAGCTCGCAGTCGATGCCACACAGGCGGCCTCGCAGCGCCGCGCGGGCGTCATCGCGATCGCCTCCCGTGATACCGATTTCAAGCCGGTGATAGAGGTCGCGAACAGTGCGGGTCTCCGAACGCTCGCCATCGCCCCCGGGGCGTACGGCCGGTCGGACGCCCTCCGCAATGCTGCCGATGAGGCCGTGACGCTGGAGGAATGATCGACGACGGCGGCGAAAGGTGTTACCCGGACGGGCTCCCGGCGGTCCCGGAATCCTCCACGCTCCTGAAGGGCGCGGGCGGTTCGGCCTCACCGAACCTCTTCGAGCGGGATCGTCGCGTCGCGATCGGCCGTGATCCACGTAGTCTGAAGGTCCTCCGGGGAGAACACCGTCACTCTACTCGGGTCCTCTCCGTCGTCGAAAAGGTACCGCAGTTCGAACTCCGGTAGCTCGCTAAGAGGCCCGGTCTCGCTCCCGTCGTCGGTTTGCTCGGTGGTGCTCATCCGTGTCCTCCGGTCTGACGGAATCCCACTTCAAACTGTGCAAGCATTTCTCACGGGTGAAAACAACTCCCGTTTCGCCCCGACCACGACCGTTTGGTGCCGAATGCAGGTGCTCCCCATGAGTTGAGCCCCGTCTAGGGGAGGGTCCGGTCCGGCAGCGGTGAGACTGCCGCCACACTGGGAACGAACGCCTCGGACGAGGGAGAACGTCGAACAGTAGCGAGCCGTGCCAGGGGAGGACAGCGGCGTCAGTCCCCGCCGCCGAACATCTGGCGCATCATCGGATGCATCTCCATTAATTGCTCCTCCGCGATCTCCTCGTACAGCTTGTACGTGATCGAGACGGTCAGCAGGAGGCCGGTTCCGGAGACGTTCCCCAGGGTCCCCAACATGTTCGCCAGGACCGCCAGAAGCCCGACGAGCGCGCCGCCGATCACCGTTACCTGGGGGATGTACCGCTCCATCACCTTCTCGATCACCTGCGGGTTCCGCCTGAACCCGGGAATCTGCATCCCGGAGTTCTGGATCTGGCGGGCTGTCGCCTCGGGACCCATGCCGGTGGTTTCCACCCAGAAGATCGCGAAGACCG
>CAZCXJ010000117.1:0-6184 GCA_964502585.1 uncultured Candidatus Halobonum sp. | reverse complement strand
GAGACTCGTCTACAGCAGGAACTCGGTCAGATGGTCGGTGAACTCCGCCGTCCGATCCTCCGGAACCCAGTGGTTCGCTTCGAGACCGATCAGCTCACAGGAGTCGATGTCGGCTTCGAGTCGTTCCGCCCACTCGATCGGCTGGAATTCGTCTTCGGTGCCCCACAGCAGAAGCGTGTCGGCGGTCACGTCACTCGGATCGATCTCCGTCGTGTGGCTGGTGTTTGTCGCACTCGCGTTGCGCACGACGGAGGTGACGCCCTCCTCGGATGCCCAGGGCGTCTTCATGCCGTCGAGGAAGGCCTCGTCGTGATCGTCCCCGAACAGAGTGTCTCGGAATAACCCGTCGAGCATTCCCTGGAGCTCCTCGACGCTCGTCTCCCGTGCCGTCTCGGGCAGGCCAAGGTCGGTGATCGTCTGGATCGGCCAGGAGTCGTAGGCGACAGAGTTCGACAGAACCAGTCGGTCGATCGCGTCTGGCGTCCGGGCCGCGTAGCGCAGACCCACGCCGCCACCGAGGTCGTGTCCGACGAAGTCGATGGTATCGAAGCCGAGTTCGTCGACGAGACTCCGGATTGCAAGCTCCTGGGCGCGGATCGACCGGTCGAAGCTGTCGTGCATCGCGGAGTCGCCGTAACCGATCATGTCCGGCGCAATTGCGCGCCGCTCCGCCGCGACCGCGTCGAACTGGTCGCGAAAGAGGTACGAGTTCGTCGGGATGCCGTGGAGGAACACGACGGGATTACCACTGCCCTCGTCTCGATACGCCATTTCAATCTCGTGGTCGTCCACTGTTACCGTCACACTGTCCTGTACCGCTGTCCATTCATCGTAGGTTGTCGTCATCGTCTCTCTTGCCCTCGTGGACGTTTCGATAGAAGGGCCCAAAGCGGTAGTCCCTATGTTAATCGGATAGGTTTTCAGTCAAACCAGACAGCAGCCGGGTTCGAAACAACGAGAGCTCCACTGTCAGACGACCAGTTGCCGAGGGTTACTGCTCGGCGCTACTTTCGAACAGCCGCCCGATGACCTTCTCCTCGGCAGTCCGGATGTGCTGGCTAAACGTCGACTGCGCGATACCGAGGGCGTCGGCACACTCCTCGGCACTGGACCGTCGCGGCCAGCTGAAGTAGCCGCTCAGGTAGGCGGTTCGGAGCACCTCCTGTTGTTTGTCGGTGAGCTGGTCGGCCATTGTCGCATGAATCCCGGACTCGGTCCGGACCGGAACCGGTTCGTCAGAGTTTCGGCAGGCAGTGAGCGTCGACTCCGGATACTGGTCTCCGAACTGTTCGGCGACGCGCCTGACGTCGACGTGGGCGGGCACGTCTGCGACAATCTCACCGACCCCTTCGTCAGCCAGCACCGACCGTGCGATGGCCCCCGTATCAGCGAGGGTAGTCGTCACGCAGGGGCCCGAAACAACGAACTCGAACAGGCCGCCGTCAACTCCCCGGCTAATTAGCCGCGCTTCGTCGATGACTGCTGTCTCCTCGACCATGGAGAGAACGCGATCAGGTGCCGTCCCTTCCACGGTAAAGTACTCCAGTAGCCGATCATCGGAACGGTTCACCATATGTTCGAGGGTGACTCGACAGTCAGCGACAGCGGATGCATCGACGAAGAAACAGTCACGATCCAGAAGCTTGAATTCGAGTTCGACTGCTGAGCCGGTCGGATCGGCGCTCGTTATTCCCATGTTAGATATTACCAAGCGCGCAAATAAGAGAGAGGGGGTATTACGAGCGCCGCGTCAAACCGCTAGTCCACTGGGGCGAGCCCAGACACCGAGCCGAGTGACGTTGCAGTGATATGGTGGTTCCTTGTTCATGAAGTCGTTTCGATCGACAGTTAGCCGACGCGACTGGTCAGAACCTCCGCGAGCACACCGACGCTCGCAGGGAGTACGAGGCGGTCAAGCGTGAGGCCGTCGAGACCCACGCCGACGACCCCAGTGGCTACACCGAAGCCAAATCGGATGTCGTCGCGGACGTGATCGACCGCGCTCGGGCAGGCGGCTACGAGGAGCGTCTGCCCGACTACCTGCGCACATCACAGGCTTCGCGGTAGGGACGTACCAGTTACGGTTGTTCGAGGCGAACGCCCACGACTTCAGTCGCCGGAGGATGTCAGCGGCGACTCGGCGGCCTCGGCACGCATAGGCGTCGGTATCGGCGAGAGTGCTGCAGACGCGCCCTGGATGCAGCAGCCATCGACCGGATTATCGAGGTCCTGCCGGCAGTAAAACTAACACCGGGTCCGGAGAGTTCCCGGATATGCCCGGCTGCGTCTTCATGGAGGGAGACCGTGTCACGCTTCGGACGATCCGACCCGCCGACTATCCGTTCATTGAACGGCAGTTCAACGACCCGGTGATCCGCTCCCAGGCGGGCGTGCCGTATCCGTGGTCGGAGGCTGAGGTGGCGGAGTTCGTCGAGGAAGCCGACGACACAGTACAGTTTCTCATCTGTCTCGACGGGGCAGCGATCGGGCATGTGGCGCTCACGGAGCTCGATACACAGGCGCGGACCGCGGAACTTGGCTGGATCGTAATCACGCCCGAGGACCAGGGGAACGGGTTCGCTACGGAGGCTGGCCAGTTGTGTCTCAGGCATGCGTTTGACGACCGAGGGCTCCACAAGGTGTGGGCCCGGGTCAACGAGGACAACACGGCCTCGATCCGGTTACTGGAAACGCTCGACTTCGAGCGGGAGGGTGTCCTCCGTGAGGAGGAGTTCGCGGCCGGCGAGCGCGTTGACGTGTATCGGTACGGGCGGCTTCGGACTGACTGAACGGCGTCTACACGCCGACCACTGTGTAGTGATCAGACCGGGAGTCCACCGACAAGCCCCGGGGTTCACGCCGGGGTATGTGACTCATACTGGAGCATACGGCTTACGCCGATGCATCCCCCCGGACCTCGACATCGTAGAGGCTGTTGACACGGTACCGGCGACTCCCCCACGTGGATTCGTTGCGGAAAATGCCTGCTCCGAACACGAGCGGCACCACGAACAGGCCGTGGTACGCGAGCAGGAACGTCCACCTGGAGTAGCCGAGCTTTCTGAAGCCACGGCCTGCTGCGACTGTGACAAGGGGGGCAACGAGAAACGGAAGCGCTGCGGCGAGGGTGACGATAAAGAGCGAGAGGACGAATCTCCCGCGCACGTCGTGTCTCACGTGTTCCGCGCGCATCCAGCGGGTCAGTCGGCGAGCCGTATCCTCGAAGTCGCCGTCGACGTGAACGATAGCTGGCGGCTCCCGCAGTACGTACGCGTCGCCACCGTGTTCGTGAAGGACGTTATCGTCGCTCAGACACTGTCTGAGTTCGGTGGTGAACTCACTCATCGGGACGTCCAGGTCTGTGCGGGTGAACGTCACACCGCCACCCCACGGATAGCCGCCATCGCCGTCAGTCGAGAAGAACCCGGCCCGGAGGCCGAGGATGAGGACGTAAATCGGTTCGATCAGCCGCCACCACCCGTCGCCGGAGAACATTGGTCGGACAGCCGCCAGGCCGTGTTCCTGGCCCGCTTCGACGAGCCGGTCGAGCCAGTCGCCGTCGCGTTCGTAATCGGCGTCCGACCACACGAACCGGTCGTTCGTGGCCTTCTCCATCCCGTAAGCGATGGCGTTCGCCTTCGCCGCACACCCCTTCGGCTCGCCGGCGACGAGGATATCGACGTCATCGGGTGGGGCATGACTCGCTACGGGATCCGCCTCGGAGTCACAAATAACGAACAGTTCGTCGTCCGCTCGTACCTGCGAAGCCACTTGCTCGCAAGCGGTGGTCCATCTGGTCGTCGGGAGCAAGACGGTCACTGGGTCGCGGACGCTCATCTCTGCCCCATTTTTCGGGGACTGACGCCCTACCTCTCGCTCCGACGACCGGTGGCGTCACGTATCGATCACCTCGATATCGTTCACGTCGTTCAGGCGATACCGACGGCCGGCCCACTCGAACTCCTTGTGCGTGATTCCGGCAAGGAACAGGAGAGGGAGAAGGAGGAGCGAGGGATACGCCCACACAAACGTCCACCGTTTCTTGTCTAAAACGGCGTACGTCAGGCCGGACACCGCGGTGACGAGGGGAATTGCATACAGCGGAACCAGTAGCGCAAGGCCAACGACTACTGAGGAAACCACCAGTTCAGTGCCGAGTCCCTCGTGAACGTGCGTGAGTCGGGTGAAACGCGTCATTCGGTCTTTGACGCTGGTGAAATCGCCAGGAACGGGGACTTCGGATATCATCGACCGGATTGCATGGACGTCGCCCAGATGGTCTGAAAGGACGCCGTCGTCACTGAGGCATTCTCGAAGATCCGTCACCAGTTCGTCCACGTCCAGCTCGTCTCGAGTGAAGGTTACGCCGCCACCCCAGGCGTTCCCCGCCCAGGGGCCGCGACCGAGGTACATCGAGAGTGTCGATATGACGGTGGAGGTGGGTTCGACGAGGCGCCACCATCCTCCGCCGACGAAGTTCGGGATGACAGACGCTGGCCCATGTCGGGTCCCGGCGTCGATGAGTCGGTCGAGCCAGTCGGAGGACCGGGTGAAATCGTCGTCAGTCCAGACGAACCGGTCGTGCTCGGCCCGTTCCATTCCGTACGCCAGTGCGTTCGCCTTTCCCGAACATCCTGCGGGCTCCCCTGCAACCAGTACCGACACGTTTGGTGGGGTTTCTCGGCCGGCGATCGGATCGCTGTCCGTGTCACAGATCAGGAGGAGCTCGTCATCCGGGGCTACCTGATCGGCAAGTTCGGTGCATGCGGGCCCCCACTCTACCGTCGGGAGCAGGACACTGACAGGGTCGCGGTTCCGAGTGGTCATCGTCGTGGTGTGCGGAGACGATTCCAACTTCTGGAATCCTCGATTGCCACCGGGCACAGTGCGTTGCGGTCCTCTGGGTCAGCGTTCACTCCCGGCCCCCATGACGATCTCGACAGCGGAATCCGTCCACACCGCGTCGTGAACATCCGTTACAATATGGATGCCCACCTGCATAACTATTTGTGGTGGTGAATGCGCGCCCTGTATTCAGCACGGCTACTGAGAACTACCTCCCTTTTGTCAGCAGACGACTGCTGACTACAGAACACGCATTCAGCAGCGTATTGACCACACATTCGGAACGATCACCCGGGATTCCACCGTGCAACGGCGTGTTGGAGCGGGAGTTCTCCGTGCCGCCACAGCAGCCACGTCACTCCCACGAGGGATGCCAGCACCGTCCTCGGAACCCCGTACTGATCGATCGTGCCGGGTACGCCCGAGAGGGAGCCGGGTACCTGCAGCACCGCGAATGCGGTAGTGCCCGAGTAGGGAGCGCCGAACTGCGCTCCGATCCCGAGAGCTCCCTCGCCAGTATGGAGGGACGTGACCCCCACGGGCACCCCCCGGTGCCAACTCGAGAATCCGCGGGAGGCTCGTCCCACTCACAGTTCCGTATCCGGCCGTCAGTCCGCGGGGGTGACCTCGGACGCGTCGGTCGTCGACCCGACCGATCGGACCGGCTCGACCGCGAGCCAGAGTCCCCCCGCCGTCAGCGACAGCACCGTGCCGGCGCCCGCGAGGAACGTCACCGGGCCGACCGCCGCGGCGAGCTCGCCACCGACCAACCGCGCGACGACGCCCGCAAGCGACAGCACCATCGACGCGCCCGACAGCACCGTCGCGCGGCCGACGTCACCCAGCCGGTCGTTGAGGTACTGGTTGCGAACCGGTCGCAGTACCGACCGGCTTGCCCGGTAGAGGAACAGGACCGGGACCACGGCCAGGGGGAGCACGCCCACGAGCGCGTAGGCCGCGCCTATGACAGGTGCCGCCAGCGCCAGCGTCCGCTTGACTCCGAGCCGGTCCGTGAGTCGGCCGGTCGTCGACGCGGCGGCCGCCGAGGTCAATTTGAACCCCGCGTACAGTATCCCCATCCCGGCGACCGGGACGCCCACCGCATCGAGCGCCGGCTGCTCGAACGTTCGCGAAAGGTCGAACACCAGAAACAGGAGCACCGAGTAGGCGACGACCCATCGAACGGCGGGACGACCGCCCTGCAGCCGAAGGGTGGCCACCGCCTCCCGAACCGACAACGGATCCGTGCCGGACGCATCGCAATCGGGGTCGGCAGGGTCAGAGTCGGCCGTGGGAGTCGGCGGGAACGACAGCAGCAGCGGCAGGCTCAGTGCGCCCT
>CAZCXJ010000116.1:0-6202 GCA_964502585.1 uncultured Candidatus Halobonum sp. | reverse complement strand
TAATATGATATTCAGCGGACAGGCACCTGAGACTGCACCATGGCCACTGACACGCCCTCTACAGCCGAGCGAGCCGAACCAGCGTGGTCACCCAGCTTCTGGTCTGGGGGATAACATGACCGATCGCAACCACCTGGGGAGATGGGACGAGGTCGACGCTGCAGAACGACCGGAACAGTTCACCGACTACCTAGAGACGGTTACGGGAGCAGACGCGGTACGGGCCTACAAGCGGCGGAGCCATCGCCTGTTACGTCCAGCAGCAGGGGACCGAATCCTAGATGTGGGGTGTGGAACCGGCGAGGACGTTCTGATGCTCGCGGAACTCGTCGGTCCCGACGGGGAGGCCGTCGGGATAGATAACAGTGAGACGATGGTGGAAACGGCCCGGGAGCAAGCCCGTGATGTTCCGATGGTGCGTTTCGCCGTCGACGATGCGCTGGATCTCTCGGTTCCGGACGACGACTTCGACGCAGCGCGGGCCGATCGTGTCCTCCAGCATCTCGACGCCCCAGCCGAGGCGCTCGCGGAGTTGCGACGGGTGACCCACCCCGGTGGGCGAGTCAGCCTGAGCGATCCGGACTGGAAGACGATCACCCTCGATACACCTGGCGGGTACTCCGAGCAGTTCCTCTCGGTCGAACACCGGGGGACCCGGAACCCGACGATGGGCCGACAGTTGTACCGGCTGGCAAGAGAAGCCGAGCTGCTCGATATCGACATCGACACCTGGACGTCGGTATCAACGGACCTCGCATTCGTAAAGGAGGCCGCAGCGCTCGACGCCTGGACGGACGCGATGCAAGCTTCCGGCGAGGTGACCGCGACTGAGGTCGAGGAGTGGTTCGAAGGGCTCCGACAGGCCGACGAACAGGATGCCCTGTTCGGGTCGCTTACCGGGTTCACAGTAGTCGGGACGGTACCCGAACGAGAGCGATAGCAGCTCAGTCGCAAACGGTGACATCCTCCCACCTCTTCAGGGGTGGGCTTCCGCTTGTGCCGTGTCAGCTGTCTTCAGTTTCGCGGAGCTGCCCACGAATCTCTCCTGCCGGATTCCGTACCGTGTGGAGATTGACGTAGTACCGTTCGGGATTCGCGGCGACGTTGTCTGCGAGGTCAGTATCGGTAACGGTCCCGGATACGTCGACGGGACCGTCCTCCGCCTCGTCTTCAGGGCCCACCACGCCGGAAGCGAACACCACCAGGGGGTCGACGACACCCGCTGTATCGCCACGACTTGCCTGCCCGTGGATGTGAGCCTGTGTCACGTTCTCCACGTTCTTGGCTGTGAGTCGGTAGTCGAGGGTCCCGTCGGCGTTCCGACTGAAGACAGTAAACCCGGTCGCTCCGGTCCGTTCGAGATTTGGATTCTCCGATTCGCCGTGGGTGAGGGGCGCAATGAAATCCGCCCCGTTGGCACCCTGTCGTCCACCCGGACTCGCCGCTCCGATGCCGGTCACAACGCCGGCAGTCGCGAGACTGCCTGCGAGTCGGATGAGATTGCGTCTTGAAGCCATGCAACCTGTACAAGTGGTGTACCCTGTTGGTTATTGCCTCCCTTACTCATCGGGTTGATAGCTTCGCAACCCCCTTCCCGTGGGGTCCACGCCAATACTGTCGCCCGTGAGTTCCCGTCGTCTCGAGTTCACAGCGGTGTGCAAATTTGATCCTTGTCTGATAGAAACGTCCGAGATCGACCGACGAGTGGGGGCGTTTCGACCGGTCGCTACTCCCGCTGGCCGGGGTCAGTTCGTGCCGGATTCGCGCCCTGCCTCCGGCAGGATCCGAACGACCGACCGGACTGCCGGCGAACGATGCCTGCCGCGCCCGGCGACTGAGTCCACCGGAAGGGCGCCGCCGACGAAAGAACAGAAGGCAGTGATGGGGGCGGGGGGAAGATTACTCGCCGAGAGTCCCAAGCAACTCGCGGGCCTCCTCCTCGGGGAACGCTCGGAGAGTTTCCGTCTCGGCAACGCCCGTGTCAAGCACGGACAGCAACGCCTCAGTAGCCATTTCGTCGTCCGGAAACTCAACGACGCCGACCGCGTCGTATTGCCCCATCGTCAGATAGTAATCGTGGAGTACGCCGTCGTGAGCGCGGACGGTTTCCTTGGTCCGTTCGAGGAACTCGTCGGAGTCCATCTCGCTCAACGTCTCGAAGCCGGTCTCCGTATAGTTGGCAAGGACCACGTAGGTTGGCATGGTCCCTCCCGTGGCGTCCCGTCCGACCCCTGGGCCGCTCGTCTTCCCACTGTCGGACGGTCGCCAATCAGTCCTGGCGTCGCGTCGTGTGGTAATAGTTGGCAAACCACTGGAAGTGGTGCCGCCACGGATACGTCCCCTGGATGTAGCACGGCGGACGTTGACCGATCCCGACGCTGAGACGAATCGCATCCTGCAGACAGCGCCCGCGTTCAGTAGGTGAGTATCCGTTGCGGGGCCCCGTCAGACGAAGGATCAGAGGACGGGACCAGCACTCGCGCGTAATTGAGGCGTTTTGAGAGAGGGAGACGCTCCCGAAACGGGATGGAGCTTCACTCAACAGTCGGGCCGACCGATGGGTCCGCTCGATCGGTCGGGAGCCCCTCCACCCGGAGTCGGTATCCGATAGCCACGTTGACCAGGGTTAGTGCGATGACGATCACGAGGGTTGCGATCGGGGATTCGATCCCGGCGACCACCCCTCGGAGGATGTTCGTGACGACGATGAGGGGCAGTGCCAGGAGGAGCAGGCCGACCGTCCGTGAATGCACGTCGGTCCGAAGGCTGGCAACGCTGAACAGGCCGACTCCCAGGATGCTCGAGAGGATCACCCCCGGGAGGAAGACCGGAAGGAGAGCGGTGATTTCTCCGTCCGGGATGCCGAGGTAGTAGAGGAGCGACGCCACGGCCATAACGGTGAAGATCACTACGCCGATAACGATCAGGAAGGCGGCCACGCGGACCAGCCAGCGGCTCCGGTCGGCGAGCGCGGGATACAACCCAAGCATTCCGATGAAGGCAGCGGTCCATCCGGCACCGACGAATGCTTGGCCCAACAACATGATCAAGCGTTCCGAGTTCGTGGCGATGCCGGTCGCCACGATCGCCGCATTGATTACGAAGAATCCCCCGGCGACGAGAAACGCGGGTGCGCTCCAGTCTTCGAGCGGGGCCAACACCCCGGTACTATCCGTCATCGTCGGCCACCTCGGGATCGCACCCGCGCTGAGTCGGTCGGTTGTGAGTCCGTACCTCGACTGAGTACGCTGTGTGGTGTCTCATGGTAGTCGTGGTTGTGTCTGCGGCAGGGCATCGGATCAGGTGCCTCCCGGAGGTGCATCGAGCTGCGCCATCAGCCACTGTCCGTCCGGCAGCGACCACGTCTCTGCGATACGGCCGTTCTCGATCCGACAAAACCATGCGACGGCGATCTCGAAGGGATGCCGGATCGGGTCACCGTCATGCATCGATGCACGGTGACATCGGGTGAGTCTGCCCCGAACCGCGACGGTCTCGTCTGCCGTGACGACGTCGTCGATAGTGATCCGGATGTCGGCGGTTGCGAGCGCCCGCCAGTATCCGGCCCTCCCGGGGTCGGTCCTGACCCCGGGATCCGTCACAGGTCGGCGGTCAACCGCATCCTGGCGCAGGAAGATCCCAAGGGCGTCAGTATCGCCGCTGGCGACGACGCTGGTGAGAAACTCCCTGACGAGCGCAGCGTTTTCCTCCCGTGTCGATGCCATGGTGACCCGTGGTCTTTGTCTCGGGTGGTGTCCCGAGGCCTGTTGGAGGCGGACCTACAAACCGGCGAGAGCGACATAAGTATTATTTGGATGACATTCCAAAAAGGGAGTTGACATGTTTATGCTCCGAAGTATCGAACGGGTACCAGAGCGGTCAGAAGTGTGAGTTCGGCGTCAGCGGCGGACGCTGACGACGCTGGCCGTCTCGTCGAAGACCAGCCGTATCTCGTCGCCGGCACTGGTCACCCTGACTTCCGCCCGGGGTGGATCGGCCGCGACCACCTCCACTTCGTGTGCGTCCATCAAGTCGAAGACACGCCGAACGGTCTCGAACTCCTCGGCGTGGATCCGCGTCGAGATCCCGTGCTCCTCGTAGAACGCCATCACCGCCGGATGGAACAGCGCGAGCGCTTTCGGCGAGGAGACGTTGTGGTTCTTGCAGGTCTGACACTCGAATCGGGCCAGACTGGCGAACTGCGCTCCACAGCGGTCGCACATCCCGGAAGATTCGTGATCGATGCAACACTCCAGCCAGCTCTCGACCGGGCCGGAGCAGGCGGGACAGAGGCCGTCGAACATGATCTGTGTCTGGCGCCAGGCCGCCACCCGACTCGCCGCCCGGATCTCCTCGGCGGTCCGGCCCGTCAGGCCGGCCGGGTCGAACGGGACCGCACTCAGATACCCGTCGATGTCCTCCCCGGTCGTAACGCCCTCACAGCTGGTACAGACGTGCACGACGAGCCCCTCCCGATAGGTGATCGCCGTCGGGGCCTCACAGAACGGACACGGCTGGTCGATCGGGGTTGGGTCCAGGGCGGCATCCTGAACGCCCGCACCCGCGATCACCGCATGGATGAACCGTAACGCGGGCACTCGGAGTTCGTAGCCCCCGCCGTCGGGGTACTGGTGGATGAACTGCCCCGTGAGCTGCTGGAGGTGGTAGCTGAAGGTCCCGGGATCGTCGAAATCAACGCGGTCGAAAATATCGGAGAAGGGCACGACGTTGTCGGCGGCGTGGGGATCATACTCCTCCCAGAGTGCCAGCAGGATGGCCAGCCGTGTCTCGTTGCCGAGGAGCGCGAACGCGTCCGTCGCATGGGGGCCCGCTGCGCCGACGGTCTCGTCCAAGGGTAATTCGGCCGTATCCGCGTCACTCATGCGCCGCCACCTCGCGGTCACTGCCCGTGGACGGGTCCATGTCGTCGGTCGGGGACGCGTCAGTCCGGAGCGTCGTCCCGATCGCGAGATGCGCCATGGCCTCACCGGCACTGACGACGAAGACCGTCTGAAACCGGTCCAGCAATGGATGCCCGGTAACGATCGAGACGAGCATGAGGATCGTAATGACCCCCGGCAACAGCAGGAGGAGGCCTACCGATCGCGGGTGCGCGCCGGAGCGCAGACTCGCCATGCCGAGCGGGAGATACCCGAAAATAAACCCAATGAGCGGCAGGAGTCTGAGGACCCGCCATCCGGGCAGGTTTGCGGAGGTTATACCGGCAAGGTGGACGAAATCGTTCGCCGAGACGTACAGTATCGCAACCACGCCGCACCCGGCGGCCACCGCACCGACGCGTGCCAGCCATGGACTGTCATCGGCCAGCGTGGGATACAGACCGAGCAACCCGAGAAAGCCCAGCGTGTATCCGATTTCGAGGCCGTGTCCCTCCGGCATCAGACCGGTAAATGCCCACAACCCGTTGGAGATCGCGTAGAGAACCAAGATACAGCCCGAGATCAAAAACAGGGCTGAGCGTCGTCGTTCGAGTACGCCCCAGTGTGGTCTGATACTCCTGTGCATACGGGGAAATCAAGCACGGTTGACATAACGTTCGGGGTCCACAGCACAGCGGAACTATCAACACGGGTGTCGGAGCGGCCTGCGCGTGTGGCGCGCGGTCCAAGCGAACTGTCCTCGGTGAAATCGACCCGCCCGGTTGCTGAGGATATTCATCCACCCCGGATGCAGTTCGCTCGCTGAACCCGAGCAGTGATGACAGGGTGAACCGGCCCCAAGGCTGGGACCGCTCGCCCCATTCGACGGTGTATGCGTCCGTGCGGATGACGGTCTTGAGTTGGCGTCCGTCGTCATCGTTGCCACGGAATCCCGGCGGTTCCGGATGTTCCGTAATCGACGCGGTCGACTCGTCATGATACTGCTCTTTCAGGCGGAAGAACCCGCGCCACGCGTCGCTATTCTTCCGAATCACCTGTTGAGCAGTGGATGCACCGAGAACGCCCTTGTACCGGCCTTCGAGGTGGCCCGTATCGGCGTCCCACACGTCTTCGTCCTCGAGGCCGTCCTCGTCGTTGTACCGCATGAGGCGCTGGTAATTGATCTCGTTCCAGAGAGCGGCAGACGCGTCCAACAGCTCCCGGAGCACCTGCTCGCCGTCGTCGGAGAGCGGGCGCACGGCAAAGGTGTTGGTCCGCTTCATCAGCCACATCAGGACACGTTCGACTCGAAGTTAACCGTC
>CAZCXJ010000115.1:0-6246 GCA_964502585.1 uncultured Candidatus Halobonum sp. | reverse complement strand
TTGCCGCCCCGCACGGCGGCCGCAACCGCAGGCCGGCACCGGAGCGACGTAATTATTTTGTCGTCAGCGGTGGTTTGTGGAGGGTAGCAGCGTTTCCATAGGTGAATACAGACCGTGAGTTCATTACTGCAGGAGAGACAGAAGGGACCGGTATGTATTGGACAGAACGTTACCTGCAGGACGAAGCAGTACCATCGTTCCGGCAATTTGAATACCCCGTTCGAATAGGTCAATCACTTGGGCAACCGGGAGGAAGAGATGGTAAACAAATGGAATCCCGAAACCTACGACGAGGCGCACTCCTACGTCTTTGAGCACGGCGAGGGTGTCATTGATCTTCTCGATCCCCAAAGAGGCGAGCGTATACTCGATCTCGGATGTGGAACTGGCCACCTCACGGCACAAATCTCGGAGTCAGGAGCGACTGCCGTCGGGCTCGACGCCTCCGAGGAGATGGTGCTGAAGGCACGCGAAGCCTATCCCGAGTGTGAGTTCATCCACGAAGATGCCCGCGACTTCTCGTTCGACGACCCGTTCGATGCGGTGTTCTCCAACGCCGCCCTTCACTGGATTCCCGAGCAGGACGCCGTTCTCGGTTCGGTTTGCGACGCGCTCCACCCGAGTGGGCGATTCGTCGCGGAATTCGGTGGGAGAGGCAACGTCGCTGCCATCGTCAACGCAGTGCGCGAGGAAGCGGCCGACCGGGGGTATACGGTCAAGAATCCATGGTACTTTCCGAGCATCGGCGAGTATGCGACAAAACTCGAATCGCACGGCTTGGAGACGCGCTATGCCAGGCTGTTCGACCGCCCAACGGAACTCGATAAGGGGGCTGACGGGCTCGCGGAGTGGATCGGAATGTTCGGTGATAGCCTCCTGTCCGCGGTTCCCGAAGCGGAACAGTCAGCAGTCATTGCTGCTGTCGAAGACCGCCTCCGTGAGGAACTGTTTCAGGACGGCACATGGGTCGCGGACCATCGGCGGCTCCGTGTCGTCGCGTCCAAAGTCCGTGCCGAGTCTGATCCAATCTGATCTACTCGTATCAGTCGCTGTAACGACACGACGACCGCGACCACGGACGACGAAGGCTACTACTGAGTTGCAGGCTCGTCGCCGCTTTCGGGTGTTACGGGTCGCCCAGCGGAACCGAGCGGGTTCGAAATCACCCTCGTCAAAAGGTTCATAGGCCGGCTTCCCGAACGCCCTGTGACGGGCTACCATGCCACCGATTCCCAGGAGAACCGCCGTTCGGAACCACAGTACAAAATACGGGCTCCTCACCGTTTTGGCTGGACTGGCGTTGCTCCTCGGACTCCGACTCTGGGCGAGTCCGGTCGCACGCCGGATTACCGGCCGGAGCGAGAACGGCCTCGTCGAGTTCCTGCTGATTCCCGTCTTCCTGATCGTCGTCGCGGCCGGGGTGGCGCTGTTCCTCTGGGAGCCCGACCGCGGGCTCCGATGAAGCCGACCGACATCTCGGCCAGGGCGGCCCATCCCCGACTGGCGTTGCTCATCGCGGCCGGTATCGGACTATTCCTCCTGGGGAGCGCATTCGCCCTCGTCAATCCCTACGTCGAGGCCGGCACGATCGTTCTGGGCTTTCGGATCGGGTTTCTCGGATCGCTCCTTGTGGTCTTCGGCGGCGCTGGATACGTCGCGATAGCGGTGTTCGAGAGCCGTCCGGAATCCTGACCGAAACCTGGCCCACTCAAACCCCCTCATGATGGAAGTCGACCGGGCCATCGAGTATCCGAACGCCGCCCGGTCGCTCCGAACCACCGCACCCCCAGGAGTACTTGCTTCCTACCGCTCGCCGTCGGAGCGGGACTCGACCTTCGCCTCGAACTCCGCGGCGGTGGATCCCAGCTCGTCGAGCCTCTCCTCCAGAAATTCGCCGGTGCGTGCGGCCTCCCGGACGGTGTGTTCCATCCCGAGTTTATAACAGGCAACACCGAGGTCGTGGAGGTCCCCGACCAGTCGTTCCTCGACCCCGCTCGGTGCCGAGCGTGCGTGACCCTTGATCCGCTCGGCGAGTGGGATAACCCGCCGCTGGATCCGGTCGTGGTCGGCGACGCCGGTCGAGGCCCCGGCGACTTTCTGCACCGTTTGAGCCAGGGCCACTGCCTCGCTGTGCCAGTCCTCAACAGGGTCGGATACACCCTCTCCGCCGTCAGTTGCCCGGGTCAGCCACCAGTACGCGGCCAACACCGCCACCGCTCCGAAAAGCAGCGCGGTGAACGCGAACGCGAACACCACCCCGGCCGATGCCATGTTCGACGATCCGAGTGGGACGAACAGAAAAGTTGCCTCAGCGCGGGGCTTCGGAACGATGTGTCCGTAACAACCGGCCGCCTAGTCCGATGGGTCCACAAAGTTGTGTGGTGCTCAATACTTAACAGGGTCCTCGCGAAGTTCTACCTGATGACTACCACGAAAACGAAGGCGCTGGTCGTGTTCGTCATCTTCCTCGCGTTCCTGGGGATTGCCTTCGAGAACGTGGTAGTCTTCCTCGGCTCGACGGGGGCGCTCCCCTCCAGCGTCTCGAACTACCCTTACGTTCTAATAGTGGTCCCGCTGGTGATTTCTCTGCTCTTATTCGTCGTCCTGATCGGTGGTGCAATCCGCCACGCGGAAACCCTGCGCTGAACCGGCGGGTCGTCGCGGCGACCACGGGGCCGGCGTCAGGCCGACCACGATGGAGACGGCCAGTGTGACCACGAAGTCGAACGTCAGGCGGGAGGCGGCGAACGAGCCGAGGATCCTGCCGACGGCTGCCGGTAATGTCCAGCCGAACTTCGGCCTGTCGGTGGTGCCAGACGATCAATCACTCTCGTCCGGGTCCGCCGCCCGGGCGGCTTCCGGTGGGCCCCCCTCCGTCGAGGGCGGTTCCGCCGAGTCGCTATCGTTTGGGGAGACTTCCGGGGACCCTTCCTCCCCTCCGGAAGCGTCTTGCGATGTCATGTCTTCTAGCGGAGCGGGGATCCCGGTTTCGCCGTCCATCTCGGGATCCATGAGTTCGATGGCGGCCTCGACCGTTGCCCAGTCGTCGGTCGCGGCGGCGTCGCGCAGGGCTTCGGTCGGTGGCGCGAGCAGCTTCGAGACGATCGCGTCGGCAAAGGCGCGGACGTCCTCGCGTTGGTCGTCGGTGAGCCCGCCGTGGTGCTCCAGCTTCGAGAGGACGGTATCGAGTTCTCGGCGTTTGGTTCGCTCGGCACCCCTGTACATCCCGGCGATGACGCCGTCGATCCGCGTTCGCCGGTGCTTCTCTAAGAGGGCCGCAGTCGCCTCCTCAACCATCGTCTCGACGTGCTCGGTGGCTTCCCGTCGCCGCTCCCGGGCCGACTCGGTGAGCGCGGCGAGGGCGTCTAACTCGTGGACGGTCACGTCCTCGATGTCAGCACAGGCCGGTGCAACGTCGGGGGGTCGTGCGACGTCGACGACCACGGTCGGGCCTGCCGCCGCCAGCACCTCCCGGGTGACAACTGGGGACGGACTCGCGGTCGCGGTGACGACCAAGTCAGCGGCGGCCAGTACTTCCGGGAGGGCGTCGAGACCGACGACCTCGGCGGGCGAGTTCAGCATGGACGCGAGCCGCTCGGCCCGCCGGCGCGTCCGATTGGCCAGCAGCAACGTTCCGACGCCGCGCACTTCGAGTGCCTCCGCGGCGTAGGTGCCCATCTCCCCGGTCCCGATGACCAGTACGGTACTCTCTCCGATGGCCCGTTCCCGTTCGAGAAGGGTGACCGCCGCCCCGCCGATCGACGTGGGGCCCTCGTTAATCGCCGTCTCGGCCCGGGCGCGCTCGCCGACGTGGAGTGCCTTCAGGACCGTGGGTTCCAGCACGGGGCCGATCCCGTCGGCGGCCTCGGCCGTCCGGACGGCGTCCCGGAACTGGCCGAGGATCGGGTCCTCGCCGGTGACGAACGACTCCAGGCCCGCGGCGACCCGAATCAGGTGTCGGAGGCTCTCCTCGTGGTCGGTCGTCACGACGGCGTCACCGGGGACATCCAGGTTCACGGCCGGGAGGACGCGCCGGCCCGCCGCCGGGCAATCGGTGACGACGTATAATTCCGCACGGAGACAGGTCTGGAGGACGAACGCCTCGCTCACCGGTTCCGTCGACAGGAGCTCCCGGAGCCGGTCGTTCGGGTCGGACCGGCAGGCGGCCTCGACCGTCGGGCCGCTGGCGCGCTCCTGGGTGACCCGGAGGCCGGAGACTACCCCCTGTGTCACGATCGATCCCTCCGGTGGCTCCAGTACAGCAGACCGACCGTCAGCACGAACAGGAGCGTTCCGAGGTCGTACGACCACGCGTAGGCCGTCGTCGTCAGCCCGGTCGCTGGCCCGCCGAGCAGTCCCGCCAGCGGCGCGATCACCGGAACCGTACACCCGACACAGGTCGCCAGCCCCAACACGCCCGACAGCGCCCCCCGCGTCAGGCTCAGCACGTTGGCATACACGAGGTAGGCCAGCGAGCCGTACCCGACCACCTCGAAGGGCACGAGAAACAGCCGGACCCAGGGACTCGCGACGGTAACCAGCGGTCCCCAACCGGGGGCGTACATCGTCACGCGGACGTCGACTGGGGTTCCGGGCGTCCCGACCCCGGCGTTGCCGGGGACCCACAGAACTGCCAGCAGGTACCCAACCGCGAGGGCCCCGGCCAGCACCCGGTGGTGGCGGTTGGCCGGGACCGGATCGGTCCGGAGGACCGCCCAAGCACCAATGTCGATCCACACGAGCGGATAGACCAGGTACCGGACCTCGCGGGCGGGCGAAGCGTCGGCCACCGCGAAGTACGCGACCAGTACGAACGCCTCGACGGTCAGGACCCACAGCCAGGCCCGGAGTGTCCCCCGGTCGACCGGCAGGTCTCGTAGGCGGTCGGCCGCAATCGACGAGTGCGACGCGGTCATGGTCGTCCGGTGGTGTGGGCATTCATAGCGCGATGGCGTCGATTGCGATGGCCAGCAGCAGGCTCCCGAGGTAGGCGTTCGACGCGTGGAACGCCCGGAATGCGGCCCGCTCGGTTCGCTCGCGGTGCAGGCGGACGACTGCCCAGAGGAAGACCCCGCCCAGGAGGATGGCCGATGAGGATGAGAGCTACCGCAGGCACCCGATAGCGGAGCGGCGGGGCCATACAGGACGGTGAGACGCTCGTCGAACAAGTATGTTCAAGCTGGTCGACACCGGTTTGCGACTGTCCGGACCAATCGCTTGTTCGTGGACTGGGGTACCCTCGTCGCGCGGTCGGTCAGCACGGCCTTGTGGACGTGGCAGCCAAGGGTCGCCGACAGCGACACCGGGCGGCGTCCCTGCAGCAGACTGGGCTTCCCGAAGGTTTCGGAGAACAGTTCCCACGCGATGTCGGCACTCAACGACCGACTGAACGCCAGCGTAACGGAATCAATGTCGGTCGCCGGACGCGCCGCCGCCCGGAACGCGACACGCGATAGCGGCTGCCGCACTCGCGCCCTGCATGCAGCGCGCTCTGACTCGACCTATCGATAGAGGACGCGTACTGCCTACAGGGGGAATAGTCAGCAGCCACATGGGGCTCGTTCGATGCGTCGGTCGCCGGATGCGGCTCAGGACGGAGACGCAACCCGAGGCGGAATCGGTATCCCGCTGGCTGTCGAGCGGGATTGGGTCGTATCCAAGGCCAGAACGGGGGCCACGCTGACGACGCTCACCGCGTTAGCGGTGGGTAGCTCAAACCGCCTGCGAGCCCTCGGCGGGCGCGTACATCACCGTGACGACGAACTCGTCGCTGAAGTCGGTAAACCGGTGTTCCGTCCCGGACCCGAGGTGGACAACGTCACCTGACGTGACATCCACCGATTCGTCCTCGGTCACGAGCGTCGCCTCGCCCGTGTTGACGGCGTACAGTTCTTCCTCAGCGTGCGCGTGCATCGGATCCTCACTTTCCGGCTCGAACCGCATCACTTGGAGACTGAACGACACCTCACGCATCAGTTCGGCTTCCGTCTCTCCGTCCGCAGCCAACTGCTTCGCTGCATCGGCGACGTTGATGTGTTCCACCTCACTTCTTCGTGGGCTCGGCGTATACCTGCTTTGGTTACTG
This sequence comes from uncultured Candidatus Halobonum sp., assembly GCA_964502585.1. GTDB lineage: Archaea > Halobacteriota > Halobacteria > Halobacteriales > Haloferacaceae > CAZCXJ01. The sequence continues at coordinate 161 of CAZCXJ010000115.1, read as the reverse complement.
CTCACGAACTGGGCGACGACCGTGGTGCCAGGACGGGAGCGTACTCCACATCTGCGATTTCTCTTCCCGGTCCGGCACCGAGACTTGTCGGAACATCCACTGTTCAGATCGGTCAATACAGGGTTCTCACGTACCGTGATGGGTAACGGCTTATATGAAAT
>CAZCXJ010000114.1:0-6297 GCA_964502585.1 uncultured Candidatus Halobonum sp. | reverse complement strand
TCTATCTCTGGCCGTTGCGGTTCACAGAACGAACGCCAGCTGCATACAGCCGCTATATCTTGCACGCATCTTCTGTCAGTATATAACAATATCTATCATTGGCGTACAGAGAGGAACTCGTCAGCGTGACCGATGCCCTCCCGTAACACGCGACCGCCATCACGGATTGGGCAGCGGGCGTGGGAGCGAGCGGTGCTTCCGGGGTGGGACGAGGAATGTCGCGCGGTTGGTGACCTCCATATACGGGAGAATCCCGTGGCCGTCCGCATCGACGTGCTCGTCGAGATGGGAGGCGTTCATCGCCTGGCGTGTCTCCACGAAGTCCTCGATATCCTCCATCACCGCCGAGAAATTGAATCCCACCTTCCCCTCCTGGGGACGGACGAGGGCGTTGTTGACACCCTCTGACCGTCGCAGGATGAGCGGTTCGAAATCGTCGTTCCTTGCTAGGGCGGTCTTCGCAGCGTGACCGACCTGTCCCTGCTCCTCCGCAGTTTCTCTGAGTTCGGCAACGATCTCTTCGGTAATCCCGCTATCGTCTTTGAGTTCCTCTCCGATGTCGCCGACCTCTTCCGGAGAGTGTTCGTGGCTGAACATGAGTTCGTCCCGCCGCTGCCGAGCATTCTCGTACCACTTTCCTAGATCCAGTTCGAGCTTCGACACTTGGAAGGTAGTCCCGTCCTTGAACGGACCGGTCATGACCGTCGCAGCATCTTCCGTCGCTACGTTATCTTTGAACCCCGACTTGTAGCCCATCGAGAGCGGGGCATCAGCGCGAAGATTCTCCTCGACGTGCTCGTTGGTGATCCCGTCGGGATCCTCGTCGCCTAGGGGAGCGTCAGGTTCTTCGACGAGGTTGTTCCGTGGATATCCTTTCCCGACAAAGGCCGTCCGCCGGTCTGCCTTCTCGAAGATCCCTTCGAGAGTCCCACGCACGCTGACGCTGTTGAGGGTGTCGAGCCCACCGAAGAGTGCTTCCTCCGCCCCCAGCAACACCGGAACGGTAGCAGACGAGAGAAGGACCACGGCATCGTAGTTGTCCGCCTTGTCGGGGTCGTCGCCCGTCCGACGAAGGACCTCTTCTGGCCGGAGCAAATCAACTGCATTCGGCAGGTCCGGTTCGAACCGGTCGAAATACGACCGGGAGTATCCCACCATGAACACGAGCCCCTCATTGTCACCGTCGGGGTCGCCACCGGACAGCCGCTGAAAGGCCAACTCCAGTGTCCTGAACGCCGACTCGACCTCCTGCCGTTCCTTCCCGGTCGGGACCCGCTTCCGATCGTAGTTCAGGAAGAGGATAAGCTGATGATTCGGGAGGACGACGTTCCCAAAGGGGTCCTTCTTGATGTCCTGATTCCAGGCGTGCTGTCGCTCGGGAAACGCCGCCGGGGTGGTCGGTCCTTGGGGGACATCGAGGTCCGCTTGCCTGGTCCCGTCTGTGCCAACAGTAACCGCACCCCCAGCGGCCGCGAGTGCGTTGGTCCCCCCGATCGCGAGGGCCGTCCGCATGAACGACCGACGATCGACCGCCCGGTCCGCCAGTCCCGGTGTCTCCATTTGCCCGTCGTCGGATTCCTCGGAGGACTCGCTCGTTCTGGCGGAGTTATGGAACGGACACCCCGAGGATCTGTGACCTTCGGTCTTGCCCGAGTGTGGGTCATCTTCGCCGCGTGGCCGCTCCTCGTCGTCCATCATGGGCGACCCCCCGTTCCGATATCCTGGCCGGACGCGGTGTGCTGTGGGCCAGAAGTGGGCTGCTGCTGGCGTCGATACGGACCGGTTAGCAGTGATTGGTGCACGTCAAGCAGTTCCGGGTCGGCCTGGCTGAGCCGTCTGCGTCCAGACATAGGCGAGATGATGACAGTGATTTGAATAAAGAAGGAGGCTACTTGTGTAGCGTCCCAGAGGAAACGGAGAGCTATCGGCTGAGCCGGCTCCCATCCGCATCCGTTAGCGAGGTCAAGATGGTGAATCCCCTCGGGGCCACGCACCGAAGCACCCGGCCTGCTCCGCCTGTAAATTGCGACGGAGCGTCAAACGGAGGCGGTCTGCTGAGCAGAGGGACGCTCCGAATGAGCGTGGCATGTCTCGTTCACCCCTCCAGCGCACACTGTCGCACGGGTGTCCCGAGTGTGACCTGGCGGTGCTGGAGAGTACGTTTCGCTTTGGCAGGACCAAGCTGCACTGTTAGCGATTGCCACGAAGCGTCGACGAGGAGGTCCACACGGCGTTCAATATCGGATTCTTTGACGGCAAGTGAGGACCCGACAGGAACCAGCATCACCGGGTTCCCTGGGCGATCTCAGGCGTGACTGTGGCCACTACCGATCCGGTCGATGTCAGCGAGGACATCCCCAAATGGGACTGTCCCGTCACCAGCCTGAATGTTCGCTGGGTCGAGCGCGTCCGTATCCAGCACTTCCATCGGGGTCAGCCATACCCACTCGCAGTCCTTATTTGAACTGCTGAAGGCGTTCAGCTCAGTTTCGAGGAACTCCTTGCTGAACGGGGCCAACAATCGATCGGTCGCGTTAAACGTATCCTCGTACTGCGGGACGTCTTTCTGACCAAGATCGCCGACAACGATGCGCATACTCATGCCCAGGATATGATGAGGCGCGCAGTAGACGTCGTATAGTCCTTCATGCTCAAACTGGTACAGCCACGCCCCGCCAGCACTGACGGCGGGCGACGAAAACGGGGGCGCAGTACCAGGGATTCGTTGCTGGAACCCGTGTGCCGGGTGATAGGCTGTGATCGTGTGGTCCGGCGTGGTGAAGAGGAACTGGACGATATCCCCCGCGTCCACCGAAAGCCCCGTCGGCTCGAAATGGAACAGCGGCCCGTGTTCCCCGGGTCTCGGCGCACCGACGTGGAGTTCGACGGTGTGGTCCGGTTCAAGCTTCTTTGGGATGGCATCAGCATCCGGCGTGGCATATCCGTAATGGGAGTCGATGTGCGGCGGATGTGGATTGTCATGGGTGGCCGTCGCGACCCCGCTCCCGAGCGACAGGGCTGCTCCGACACCGAGCGCTTTCAGGAGCGGTCGACGACCGAACCCCGGCCACTCAGATGGCGGTGCATCGGCATTCGTTGAGTTCTCTGACATCGTATCCGACCCCATCACGAGTTCGGATGAGGGTGAGAAAACTCGTGGCGCTACGCTAGTAGTACTCGGAGAGCTGAGTGGACGATTACGTCCCGTTCCCTGTCCCAGCGGGCCGGCCACTACTCGACCGACCGGCGTCGAAAAACGTCGACAGCAGTTCGCGTTCGGCCTTCCGGAGGTGGGCGTGGAGCGTCGGCCGGGCGATCCCCAGCAAATCGGCCACCTCTTCGGCGGAACTCTCGCGGGGCCATTCGAAATACCCGGCGCGGAAGGCGGCTTCAAGTGCTTGGCGTTGTCGGTCCGTGAGCGCGGGCCCGCGGTCGTCGCTGAACCAAGTGTCAGCCGTCACCGACCGCTCGTGTTCGGTCCGCGCGGCCAGCGAGACGTCTGGGTAGATCGCCCGGACCTGGTTGAGAAACGTCCGGACATCGGTCGATTGGGGCACTTCGACAGTGAGGCGTCCGGTCCCTGATTCCAGAGAGGCGGCCGTGAGATTGCCGCCGACTGCCGCGATCGCATCCAGCAGCGACGATTCCAGAGTGAGACCAACGAGCCGACTGGTGTCATCGCCATCGAGCGGTTTGACCGTTCTAACGTGGTTGTTCCTGACGGCAGCCTCGACGAAACGGTCCGCCTCAGCCTCATTGACAGTAAGATAGAGCAACCAGTCCCCGGCAGTGGTTGCAACGTAGCCCTCAAGCGAGAGCGAACACCCGAGGTCGGCAGATGTGCTGACGAGGAACGTCCGGGAATTGGTGAGGGTGAGTTCGAGTTCGACAACCTGCTCGGCGAACAACAGCTCTCTCGTCTTGCTGGCGTTGATCGCGTAGCCGATCGCCTCACCCAAAATCTCGAAGCCGCGCTGTTCGCGGTGACTGAACGCCAGGGGCCTGGAAGCGTACACCGCAAGGATCCCATAGGTCGTTCCTTCGTAGATCAGTGGGACGGCAGCCGCTGAGTGCACATCCTCCACGGTGGCTGCCTCACGCCATTGTCTGAAGCTCGGGTCCGTCTCGATGTCCTGGCTGACTTGGATGGTCCCCGTCCGGAAGGCACGGCCACCGAGACTCTCCCCGGGGGTATCCTCGTCGGTCGTGCTCGTGAGCGAGTCGAGCACGTCCTCATCGATGCCCGCACTCGTGTGCGGGGCGAGCTGGGTCCCGCCGGCCTCAGGCCTGCCAACCCAGGCGAACTGGTACAGGTCAGAGCCGGCCAGCCGGGAACAGACGGTCTGCTCGATGTCCCCGTGCATCGGCGATTCGAACAGGTCACGGGCGACGGCAAGGAGCAATTCGTTGATGCGGTTCAGCGTGTCGAGTTCGTCGCGTTGTCGTGTGAGCCGCCGCTCCTGCTCTTTGCGTTCCGTGATGTCGCGAAGGACCCCGATACACCCGCGGTGTTCCCCCTCCGGTTCAGGATAAAGTCGAAATCGGGACTCGCATACGACCTTCTCACCATCCGGCAGGTCGGCTGACATCTCGAACGACCCGATGTGCGAGTCACGCTCGATGGCGCGCTCTATTTCCGCTTCGAGCACAGCGCGTTCGTCCTCATTGACCACCAACTGATGGGCGTGCAGCTCCCGGACTTCTTCACGGGAGAACCCGAACTGGGCCATCATGTCGAAAAACCGCTCATTGGCCATCTCGATCCGAAGATCCTCATCCAGGACGTAGACGCCATCGTCGACGGTTTCGACGATCGTTTCGTACCGTTCCAGTTCACGCTCGCGTGCTTTGCGTTCGGTGATATCGCGGGCGATCCCTACACGGTATCGCTTGCCGGTGTCCTCGTCCGTGTATGTCACACCCCGGAGTTCAAACGGGATCCGACCGTCATCCTTCGAAACGACCTCCATCTCTCGGACCCGATCCGGAAAATCGACCATTCGCGTCCCGGCCTCTCCAAGGAGTTCGGCGTATTCCTCCGGGAGAAAATCCGGTAAACTCATCGTGGCGACCTCTTCGTCAGTGTATCCCAGTCGTTCGTTCAGTCGATGATTCCAGCCGACGACGTCATCCTCCTCGTCAACGATATAAACCACGTCATCAAGGGTATCGAGCAGTGTCTCTGAGAGGCCGACGGGACCCAGCGGCCCGTGGAGATTTCCGTGGGTCTGGTCGTCGGTGTTGTGGTGGGGTCGTCTGGAACGGGTCGCCTCGGGCCGCTCACGGACAACGCAGACGATACCATCGTTGGTCACGCAAAGGGACAACTCAAGCGGAACACCGTCCCCATTCCGTCTGTGTCCGAGGGCGCGACCACGCCAGTCTCCCTCCGTGCGGACCCGCGCCAGCAACTCGCCCGCTGTGAGGTCCTGGTCGGCAGGGGTGTAGAGAGCGACCCATTCCTGGCCCACAAGTTCTCCCGAGGTGTCGTACCCGTGAATGTCCGCGAGTACGTCGTTCGCGTCGGCGTATTCGGTCCCCTTGAGTAGCCCCATACCATCCATGGATGCCGCCGCAACCTGCGTCCAGTCGACGGAGATGGATGACTTGCCCATGTGTGTTAGACTCACACAATGGCAGTTAAGGATATCTCCGGCACACTACATAGGAAGCCCCCCATTCCACATGAAAACGAGGGGGTAGCGTGGTTGGGGCCTGATACGGATAGCCGGCCATTCAATCAGAGTCGTTCTACCTGGACCTGGAGTAAACGTGATAGTGGACGGAGATTGAGAACTCGTCGAAGACGATACTACACGCGGGCTAATAACGGTCCGGTTGGGTGACTACTTCGTCGGGAGCGTTCTGCAGTAGCCCCTCGAACTGCCAGATCAGCGCCTGTTCCGGCACGTCAGGACATGGGCGGCTTCTCGGACTATGTCGATCTCGCTGGGAATCAGGGATACAAGCTTGGGCGTGACCTCCACGTGAGTTCGAACGGAAATACCATCCAACTGGTGTAGTTCAATTCTGCCCGGTACGTACCGCCGAATGCAACCGAAAATGGACTCTGGGAAGCTGGCGACGAAACACGCTGTACCGTTCGATAGTTGCTTTCCGTAACTGAGTGTCTGCTCGCGCTGGATTCACCCTCTCTATCTTGCGCGCCGTTACTGACAACATCTCGGTAGTTCGCTGAGTTTGCGCAAGATGCAGGGCGCACATGTAGTACCGGGGTTCAATAGTGAGGTGGGCCGGGCACCGCTTCCGTGGTATTCACTTGAGATGGGTTGGAAA
>CAZCXJ010000113.1:0-6315 GCA_964502585.1 uncultured Candidatus Halobonum sp. | reverse complement strand
CATAAATTTGTACCCGGGTATCCACGGTCCCGATGGCACATGTGTCCGTTTCGGATGGGTGTGCCAGACCCGGTGCGTCGGAGGTATCCTGGGCACGGGGCACTTGTTCCCCGACCTCTGCCCCGTTGATCGTACACACCGTCCGAGCACTGTCCAGTGACGCCGCTCCGCAGAGCCGGCAGAGGTTATGGGCGTAGTCTCTGACCTACGGGTTCCCACTCACGACGGCTGTTTAGAGAGGTGTGGACCGGACCGAGCCTGGCCACCGGGTGGCGGTCATCGTCACTTCCTCGGGTTGACCGGGGGAGACTCGCTGCCGTGGGTGAGAATCCAAGACGGCCCTGTCGTTTTTTGAGGATAGACGCACTTGGATGTGCAAGGCAATGGGGGGCGGGCGAGAACAGACGCTGGCAACGTTACACACCGCCGCGACGGAAATCCAGGCGTGCGACTCGGTTCAGGAGGCCTGTGAGCGAACCGTCGAGGCCGCCGAGGAGATCCTGGATTTCGAGATGTGCAGTCTCCTCCTGCACGAGGACGGGTGGCTCGACCCCGTCGCAGTCTCATCCCAGGCCCCGCCGGACGGCGCCCGACGCATGCGAGCCGACCAAGGCCTGGCGGGGAAAACCTTCCAGACGGAGGACTCGTATCTGATCGAAGACGTCGAGGCCGACGAGGCGAGCGACCCCGCGAAGGCGGTCTATCGTTCCGGGATCAGCGTTCCGATCGGCAGTGTCGGGGTGTTCCAGGCGGTCGCCACGGATGTGGGTGGATTCGACGCGGCGGACCTGGAACTGGCGGAGTTGCTGGTGGCTCACACCGCCAGAACCATCGACCGACTCGAGTTCGAGCGGGAACTGGAGGCCCAGCGTGAGGCGCTCCGTGAGCAAAACGAGCGGCTCGAGAGGTTCACCAGCATCGTCTCACACGACCTCCGGAGCCCGCTGAACGTGGCCGCAGGACGGCTCGAACTGGCGCGGATGGACTGTGAGAGCGAGCATCTCGATGCCGTCGCCGACGCTCATGAACGGATGGAAGCGTTGATCGACGACTTACTGACCCTCGCTCGTGACGGTGGCCCCGTCGACGAGTTGGAGCCGGTCGACCTCGCGACGCTGACGCAGGAATGTTGGCAAACGGTCCGCTCGGAGGAAGCGACCCTCGACCTGGAGGCGGACCTGCGCATCCATGCCGACCGCCGACGTCTCAGACAACTCATCGAGAACCTCCTCCGGAACGCGGTCGACCATGCCGACGAACGGGTGGTGATCACTGTCGGCAGCCTCCCGGAGGAGAGTGGCTTCTACGTCGCCGATGACGGGCCCGGAATCCCTCCTGGAGAGCGCGACCAGGCTCTGGAGTGGGGGTACTCCACGTCCGATGAGGGAACCGGGTTCGGACTGGCAATCGTTCAGGAGATCGTTGATGCCCACGGGTGGCAGCTCGCGATCACCGAGAGCACGTCGGAGGGGGCCCGTGTCGAGATCACAGACGTCGAGGTTGTGGGGTAGCTGAGGTGGCACCCGCGTCCCGCAGTCCGAGGAAGAAAAGATCGGAGGCGAACCCGGGGCGCGTTCAAGATTCGCCCGCCGTCAGCCGTCAGAGACGGCCCCCTGAGGCCTCTTCACCAGTATCGTCAGGAGTGGTTCGACAGGAACGTGCTCAGCTCATACCCGGTGTTCCTGCCTCGCTCCCTGTCCAGCTGACTCCCCGGGGGCGGGTCCCGTCCGATTAGGCGGTCGCGCCGGCCGAAGGGTCGGGGAGGCCACGAGAGCGGAGTAAGTCGCAAGCTCACCGGGACCGTCCGGCCGCTCCGACCGTGACGCAGCCACTGATCACCGTGACCCTGGGGCGCGGGACGACCCCGACAGGATAGGCCAAACGCCCGTTTCACATAACACGAAGCACTTGACACCGGCGAGGCGAGGGGTGCGTATGAAGCGGCGCACGTATTTGAGCCTTGTCGGGGGCACGACAGTTTCGATCGCCGGCTGTGTGGGTGACACCCGCCGTGGTACCGGATCCGAAACCACCAGCCCCGGTAGTGAACCATCGGACCAAACGTCGCCCGCGACGACCCGACCACCCAACGAATGCCCGACCACTATGGACCTGGGCGTCACCTGGCCTCAGGAGTTGGATCGATCCGCCGTCGAGTCGTTCGTCGAGGAGTACGAGCACGTCTACTACCGGGACGTCGTCGTGGAGTATAAGCCGGAGTCCGAACTGGACTCGTACGACTTGAGCGGCAGCGTCTCGGAAGGCCCCACCTCGGTTGGAAACGGGTGGGAACTGAAGTACTCCGGGGGCGGCGGCGTCTACAGGCCGACGCTGTTCATAGAGGCGATGGAATCGGACGCCCCCGAGGACGCGCACCCCGTGCCGCTCGACGAGGTCGAGGATGACCGACTGCGGGCGGTCATCGAAGAGGCCGCCCAGACGGGGGAGGCGGAGCTCCACATCGATAAGCCCGGAGAGGAGGTCGACCGGTATGTAGACCTGTTGGCAGCCCTCTCGCCCGATTTCGAGCACCTCTCGGGCCGGGGGGACAGCGATACGCTTTACATCGCCACCGACGGGTCGACTGTCGAACTCACCGCGACGGCCTCAAACTTCCACGGCGACTACTGGTGGACCGCCTGGTATTACGTTGACGAGCGTGTGGTCCGCCGCACCGCCGACGAGGACACCGACCCGCAGGATGGCCGGTTGCTCGAGTGTCGGGATCCGGACTGAGAGTTCGTCGACCCCACCCCACTAGAGCGGCGGCGTCCTTTCGCATGGTGTACCCGTCCAGCATTTTCGGCCTCCCAAGCGGTTCGTCCTGTCGGCTAAGGTGGGCCGCCTCGATGCCGGACACCTCGTGCGTGGGACAGAGTCCCGGCGTGGGCCTTATTGGATATCTAAGTGGCCAGCCCCAGTGGCCTCGTCAGCCCCATGTTCGTCCCATTCCAGTTCGAACTCGAGGCTTAGTTCACTGGGCCCATCTTCCGGCCCCTCACGCTCGGCTTTGACCTCGAAGGTGGGCTGCGAAGGGGGGGCCATGGTCACCGAGTCCGTTCCGGTCGTGAGTGTGATTGGTTCCCCTTCCTCCAGTTTTGTGGCCACGGCCCGGAGGTAGGATGCGATGTCGGTTCGACTCTGGGTGCTCTCGGATTCGAACAGGATTTCTTCTGGCATGTACCCTCCCGTTCGCTCCCAACCCGGTTAAGCACACCTCATGAGGCGTTTCTCGGCCTGGTCGTCTTCACCCACGCGATCAGGACGACACCGGGACGTGACGCCGGGGCGATTCGGGACACGAGAGGGTCGGTAGATCGAGAACGCTCCTCGAAAATCGTTGCCAGGAATCTCACACGAGTCCGAGAATCCACCGGTCCGATCCGAGGGCTGCCCTCCGCCGTCCGGAGTCGGGAGGGCTGTCACGACCGCCAGAAGCTCGGGGCCAGCAGGACCAGCACGGTGATGATTTCGAGCCGGCCGATCCACATCAGGAACACCATGAACAGTTTGGCTGGCCTCGAAAAGGGGAGGTAACTGTTCATGGGCCCCACCACACCGAACCCCGGTCCCACGTTCCCCAAGATCGCAGCGATCGTACTCATCGCCTCCAGGAGCGAGAGTGACATCCCGGTCCGAATGACGTCGGAAAACAGGAGAGCCGTCGAGACGAAGAACAACAGCGTGAACACCAGGACGCTCCGGATGGTCTCCTCATCGACCACGGCGGACCCGAACCGCACTGGGCTGACGACCCTGGGGCGACCGGTGGTGAACAGTTCCTGACGGAAGGCTTTGAGGATGATGTACCACCGGATGATCTTCACCGACCCCGCCGCGGAGCCCGCGGATCCACCGAGGAACATCGCGAACAGGAACAGGTACTTCGCCGGCGTGCTCCAGGTGTTGAAATCCATGCTCGCGTACCCGGTCGTCGTGACGATCGCGATGGCCTGAAACAGTCCCTGTCGGAGTGCGTGTTCGAGGTCGCCGGGAATCGTCGGGATGGCCGTTGGCGTCTCGGCCAACCCGACGCCCAGGAACAACAGGACCGTCGTTCCGGCACCCACGGCAACGACCGCGGTCAGATAGGCACGGAACTCGGGATTGTGCGTCAGACGCTCCGGATTCCCTCGCCGGACGTGCCAAAAGAGCGCGAAGTTCGTCCCGGCGACGATCATGAACAGCATGATCACCCACTGGACGATAGGGGCGAACGGCTCGATGCTCCGTGCCTCCGGCGAGAACCCACCGGTCGGCATCGTCGTGAGCGCATGCGCCACGGCGTTGTAGAAGTCCATGTTGGGGGCCGCTCCCGCGAGATGGAGTCCGTAGAAGACGGCGATCAACACGACGGTGAACCCGATGTAGATGAGCCAGAGTGCCCGTGCAGTGTGGGCGATGCGCGGGGTGAGTTTCTCGACCTCGAGCCCAGGGGCCTCCGATTCGACGAGTTGAGCGCCCCCGGCCCCGAGCTCGGGAAGGATCGCTACCATCAGGACGACGATCCCCATTCCGCCCAGCCACTGGGTCAGCTGACGCCAGATGAGGATTGCGTGGGAATGCCGTTCGAAGGGGATCTCGCCTACGACTGTCGCGCCGGTGGTCGTGAAGCCGCTCATCGACTCGAACAGCGCGTTGATGGGCGCAGCCACAGTTCCATTCCCTGCGATCAAATAGGGGAGCGCCCCGACGAGCGGCACCACGATTCACGTCAATCCGACGAACAGGAATCCCTCCGGAACGTCGATGTCCGGGTCCGGCTCGATCCGTTCCAAGACCAGCCCCAGCGTTAGTGCAACACCCATGGTCACGACGAACGGGATTACGCTTTCCTCATACACGACCGCGGTTGCCAATGGAAGGAGGAGTGGGATAGACAGATACTTGATCACGCGGCCGACCAGACTGATCGTCGTCCGAACGTCGACGCGGAGCCTCATACGACGCCTACCCCGCTGTCAACGTCACTGGTGACGAACGGAACGATATCGTCTCCAAGCACGATCACTCGCAACGGTCAGCCCCCCTCTCCTAATCCCCGCCATCGTGATCAGGTTCAGTCGTCTTTCGATTGTCGGGTCGGCACTTGAGACCACGGACCCTCGAGACGATCTTCCCAGATCCCCGAGCGGTATGCTCCCGGCACTCCGAGTGGCCTTCATCGGGGGAAGACCACCGGAGCAGAAAACTCGGGGCTGATCAGTCGTCCGAGGCCGCTTCACCCTCGCTCTCGTGTGCCGACATGTAATCGAAGTCGTGGAACGGTTCGCCCCGTTCCTTGGACAGGATATCCAATCCGGCCGCCGCTCCAGTCCCGACCGAGATTGCAACCTGGATCTTGTCCGGGCGCGAATTCCAGCCGACTGCATAGGCATTGGCCACCGTCGTTTCGTAATCGAAATCGACCGTCACCGAGCCGTCGGAGTCGAACTCACATCCTAAATCCCGGGCGATCTGTCGATCCTGTCCGGTTGCCAGGACCACGTAATCCGCCTCGAACGACGTGTGTTCGGTCACGACGCTGAACCCATCTAGGGTCTCTTCGACATATTCGACCTTCCGGTCTTCGAACCCGACTCCGAAGTCGGTCACATGGTCACGGGCTTGGTCCAGAAACTCGAGGCCAGGCATCTCACGGATTCCTAGATAATTCTGGAGGTAAGCCCCGTTGACGCTCGAATTTCCAGTATCGAACACTGTCGTTTCGAGTCCGTTCTTCGCCGTCAGGAGTCCGGCCGAAAGACCGGCCGGTCCCCCACCGATCACAGCTACGGTTGACATGCTCTCAGGAGGTTATGGCCGAATGGCTTGAATGTGTTGCCGGGGAATTTCCTCTGCTCTTCAGGGCCAGAGGGCCGGGAGCCCCTATGATACCGTTGCTCCTCTTCATGAGGGTAGGTCCCCCTACCGTGATACCGGTCGCGCTAGGCTGAGATAACGATACCTGTGTGGTGTCCACCGTCGGGGGAGTCATGGCCGGAAAGTGCCAGACAGTATCCGCCCCGAATCTGCAACACCAAAGTGTGACGGCCAACTTTCAATCCTTCTGTTGAATCATGGAATTTATAATGGGGCCAGTCGGAGCGTCGACTGGACGCGACCTGGCCCTGGTTGGGTAGGGTCCGTCCGAGAATGGATCGCGAACACGAGGCCGCACCCATTCGAGTCATGATCCTAGCGGGGCGCCGCCGTGACGCCCCCCTCTACCTCTCATCCGGTCAAGGCCGTTCTGGACGGCCGCGTTGAAACCCTCGAGGACTGAAAGGTTCTAGCGGCCGTGCTGAATACAGGGCGCGAGTCTTGCATCGGGAT
>CAZCXJ010000112.1:0-6421 GCA_964502585.1 uncultured Candidatus Halobonum sp. | reverse complement strand
CCCCGTGGATTCAGAGCCGGAGAGGTAACTCCTCGGGGCCCCGGACGAGTGGGGAGCGCGTCCACTCGACCCTGTCGGTGGCGAGTTCCATGTCGGGGAACGCCTGCACCAGCGTCGAGAAGGCGACACGGGCTTCCAAGCGAGCCAGCGGGGCGCCGAGACAGTGGTGCGTTCCGTGACCGAATCCCAGGTGCTCCATCGACCCACGTGTAATGTCGAAGGTGTCGGGGTCCTCGAACTTACGGGGGTCCCTGTTAGCGGCAGCCTGGCTCAGCAGCACCCGTTCCCCCGCCTCGATCTGTTTGCCACGCAACTCGAAGTCCTCGACTACCCCCCTGGTGAGGGACTTCGAGGTACCGTGGTAACGGAGTATCTCCTCGACTGCTTTCGGGGCGAGCGAGGGGTTCTCCCGTAGCAACTCCAGTTGGTCCGGATGCCGGACCAACTCGAGCACGCCGTTCGCGAGGAGCTTGGTCGTCGTTTCGTGACCGGCAAACAGCAACAGCACGGCGGTTGCAACGACCTCGTCTTCGGTCAGCGTCTCGCCGTCGGCTTCGGCCTGGTTCAGGTAACTGATCAGGTCGTCTTGCGGGTTCTCCCGGCGCTCCCTGACAATCGCACGGAGATAGTCGGTGAACTCCCTGACAGCCTCCTCAGTCCGTTGGTGGCGCTGGTCGGCGTCGTAGTAATGAAACAGTGTCAGCCCGATATCCTTCGACCACTCTCCGAGGTCGTCGCCGTCTTCCAGCGGAAACCCCATGATCTTGCAGATCACGCGGACGGGGAGTGGGTGGGCAAAAACCTCGACGAAGTCGACCTCTCCCGGCGCGCGTTGCTCCATCGTCTCGATGAGCGATTCGGTTACCTCTTCGACTTCCTCCTGTTGGTCCGCGACCATCTCCGGATTGAACGCTTCGCCGATGATCTGCCGCAGTTTTGTATGCTCCGGCGGGTCGAGGTAGATAATCCACTTCGGAAACATCTCCTTTGTCCGTGGAATATCAAGCGAAGAGTCGCGCAGCCGATTGGCCTCTACTTCGACCGAGAGGTGTTTGTCATCCTGTAAACACTTCCTGACGTCCTCGTACCGCGTAACGATCCAGCCTCCCCACGTCTCGTTTTTGTACACTGGCTCGGTCTCCCTGAGCTGGCCGAAGTACTCGTACGGTCGGTCGATGACGGTAGGGTCCGTCAGGTCCTCGGTGTGTTCCATCAGTCCCTCCCAACGTGTCCGGAGTATAAAATTCCCCGTCGTGGCGGGAGGCGGTCGTGGCCTCACTGACGGGGAATCCGCGGCTGTCGGCCCGCGACGGAGGCCAGAACGACGGTACTGGGAACGGCAGTATATTTAATCCGGCGGCGTTCGATACACTTTCTGAGCAACTGGACCCATGTACGAGATTCCAGAGACACCTAATGCCCCCAAACTCGAGGCGTACCATCTGTACGAGCAGGAGTGGGGGAGTTACGAGGAGCTGACCAGTTCCTTCGAGTGGCAGGTACCCGAGACGTTCAACGTCGCGAGCTACACCTGCGACCGCTGGGCCGAGGAGCACCCGGACCGGACAGCCCTCCAGATCAAAAACGACCCGCGGGGGAAAGGCGAGTACACGTTCGGCGAGGTGCACGCGGCGGCGAACCGGCTCGCCAACTACTTCGAATCAGAGGGGATCACGCGTGGCGACCGGGTCGGGGTCAACGTTCCCCAGAAAGCCGAGAGCGTCATCACCCATCTCGCGGCGTGGAAGCTCGGCGCTGTCTCGGTCCCCTTGAGTACCCTGTTCGGTCCGGACGCGCTCCGGTACCGGCTCGACGACAGCGGCGCCACCGCCTGCCTCGTGGACGACTCGACGGTTGACGTCTACCGGGAGACCGCCGAGGACCTGGACGTGCTCGACACGGTCCTCACCGTCGGTGACGTCGACCAGGCCGACGGCGAGACCGACTTCTGGGACGCCCTGGAGGGTCACTCCGACGAGTTCGAGACGGTACAGACAGCGCCAGAAGACGACCTGACGATCTTCTACACGAGCGGGACGACGGGGGACCCGAAGGGGGTACGCCACGCCCACAGGATGCTCCTGGGCCATCTTCCCCTGTTCACGTCGTGGTTTTTGAGCCTGGAGCTAACAGACGAAGACGTCTACTGGACACCCGCGTCGTGGACGTGGATGGGCGGGCTCGGGATCGTCGTCCTCCCGGCGATGTACTTCGGGATGCCGACGGTCGGCTGGAACGAACAGTTCGAACCGGCAGACGTGTTCGAACTGGTCGAGGACTACACCATCACGAACTTCTGGATCCCGCCGACGGCGTTGCGGATGATGATGCAGGAAGAACAGGCGGCGACGCGACACGACGTGAGCAGCGTTCGGACGATAACCAGTGGCGGCGAGTCCCTCGGCAAAACGATCATCGAGTGGGTGAACGATACCTTCGAAGGCGCCGATATCCACGAAGGGTACGGCCAGACCGAGGCGAACATGATCGTCGGCGGGTGTGAACCGCTCGACGTGTTGCGGCCGGGGAAGATCGGGAAGGAAGCCCCGGGACACGAGGTGGTGATCCTCGACCCGGACACCGCGGAACCGACGATCGAGCCGGGGGAGGTCGGCGAGATCGGCGTCAAGTACGAGGGGAACCCGGCGTGTTTCAAAGCCTACTGGAACAAGCCCGAGAAGACCGCTCGGAAGGTGCAGAACGGCTGGCTTCTCACCGAAGACCTCGGGACGATGGACGAGGACGGCTACCTCGAGTTCGTGAGCCGGAAGGACGACGTGATCATCTCCTCGGGCTACCGGATCGGCCCGGAGGAGATCGAGGACAGCCTGGCCGGACACGAGGCAGTTGCGGACGCCGGTGCCATCGGTATTCCGGACGACGAGCGCGGGGAGGTCCCGAAAGCCTACGTCAAACTGACGGACGGCTACGACCCGTCGGAGGCGCTCAAAACCGAGCTCAAAGACCACGTCAAGAACAGGCTCGCGAAGTACGAGTACCCCCGCGAACTGGAGTTCATCGAGGAGCTTCCACAGACCGAGACCGGGAAGATCAGGCGCATCGACCTCGAGAAGCGACACGAGAACGAGAACTGAGAGGCCGAGCACAGCCCCATCCGGTCCTGCCCCACGCCGTCGCTCATCCTGGCCACGTCGCAGCTCACACCGTGGGTCCGGGACCGGCGCGCGCTCGACCCGGATACGAACGACCCGGTTAGCGGTCGACCGGCGCGAAGACGGCGGCGGTGTCCCCAGCGTACTCGCGCGCGCCCCGCAACCCGACTTCGTCGCCGATCTCGACTCGGTCGCCGTCGTCGATCCGCCCGAGAAGTCTGGCGTCGCCGAGTTCGACGAGCGCGATCTGGTAGCCGCTCCCGTGTTCGGTCGGGGCGACCTCGACCGTCGTTTTGGTGTAGACGGTTCCGGTGTCGGGCAGTTCGGTGACCGCGACCGAGTGGCTCCCACAGCGGACACAGGCGGCTTTCGGCGTCGCAGTGACGTAGCCACAGTCCTCACAGCGGAGCCCGAGAATCGTCCCCTCGGTCAACGCCTCCTCCCAGCGTTCGTGGTCGAGGCGGTCCTCCTTGAGGGCGTCCTCGACGGCCCCGCCGGCGAGTTCGTTGTTACTCATGTCCGTGCCTCCATGGCGGTTATGACGGCAGTGGCGGTCATCCCGCCGACGTTGTGGGCGAGCGCCCGCTCGGCACCCGCGACCTGTCTGTCCCCGGAGTCCCCGCGAAGCTGCTCGGTGAGTTCGACGACCTGTGCGGTTCCGGTCGCGCCGATCGGGTGGCCTTTCGATTTCAGCCCCCCCGACGGGTTCACCGGGACCTCCCCACCCAGTCGTGTGCGTCCGGCCTCGGTTGCGGGACCGGCTTCCCCGTCCTCGAACAGCCCGGTTGCTTCAAGCGCGAGTATCTCCGCGCCGGTAAAACAATCGTGGACCTCGGCGACGTCGACCTCGTCTGCGCCGAATCCGGCCTGGTCGTACGTCTCCCGCGTCGCTCGGCGGACCATCTCTGTGGACGGTGGGTCGGGCTGGTCCGCAACCGGCATCGGGTTCGAGGCGTGAGAGATACCCGCGATGTCGACGGGTTGGGCGCTGTAACTGTCGGCGGCGTCTTGGCTGACGACCACGACGGCCGAGGCGCCGTCGGAGAACGGGCAGCAGTCCAACAGCCGGAACGGGGAGGCGATCACAGGGCTCTCGAGCACCTCATCGACAGTCTTCGTTTCGTCGAACTGTGCACGGTCGTTCATCGACCCGTGGGCGTGGTTCTTGACCGCGACTTCTGCGAGCTGGCGTTCGGTGGTTCCGTACTCGTGCATATGACGCTGTGTGTGGAGCGCGAACACGCTCGCGGTCGTCATACCAGGGGCCTGTTCGTACTGTTTGTGGGCTCCACTGCCGAAGATACGCGTCATTTCCGAGGTTTCGGTCCCGGTCGCCTGTGGCGTACACCGCTCCACACCGCCGACAAGCGCGACATCGTGCTCGCCGGCCTCAACTGCAGTCACGGCGCGTTCGAGAGCGAGCGACGCCGTCGCACACGCGTCTTCGTACCGCTGTACCTTCGCCTCGGGCGGGAGGCCGAGATGTCCGGCGACCTTTGGGGCCAGGTGCGTCGCGTTCTCTATCGCACCCCCGAGTACGTTCCCGAAAAAAAGCGCATCGACTTCGTCGCTCTCTACCCCAGCCTCGTCGAGCGCCGGGATGGCAGCGTCGGCGAACAGTTCTGCGAGCGGCGTCGTGTGGACACCAAACTTCGTCATGCCGGTGCCGACGACACTGGTAGCTGACATGGTGTCAGACAAATCACCGGTCGTGTATATAAGGTTCGTTCGACAGCACTCACCCGTCCGGGATGTCGCGTAACTCTTCCGGGCGCGGTAGGTCCTGACTCAGAACGAGCAGGTGATGTTGTCGTCAGTCACCTGCTCGTTCGTGAGTTCCTGCTTGTTCGTGAAGCTGTAGAACTCCTGGTCGGTCGGTGCCTCGGGGCGCGGGCCGAGCCGACCCGCCAGCATCGACTCCATGTCGGCGTGGTGGTCGGCCTCGCGGATCGTCGTGTCCGGGATGACCGAGGAGAACGTCAGCCCGGACAACGCAGAGGTGAGCGCGTCTGCACTCGTGTCCCCACCCGATTCCTGGAGTGCCGCTGCGAGTGCGTCGACGACGGCACGCCCGTACATCGACCAGAATCCGAACGGGAGCGTGTCGTGTCGGCTAACGTACTCCTGAGTGAACGCCTCCGTGCGGTCGTTTGGCCAGTCGAACGCGGCCGGCGCAGCACATATCGCCTCGACCATCTCCCCCTCTAGCGCGAGGGCCGGTTCGGTCGGACTCGAGAACGTGATCTCCTCGACCTGTTCGAAGAGGCCGAACTGCTGGCCCTGGCGGATGAACGCGATGATGTCCCCTCCGAACAGCGACGTATGGATAATGTCCGGGTCGGTGTCGGCGATATTCTGGACCTCTTGGGAGTAATCGCCCTTGAGAAATGCCGGGAACAGCTGGTCGACGACCTGCGCGTCCGACCGGATATTTGTGAACTCCTCCTGAAACACACTGGCGGACTGCTGGCCGAAGACGTAGTCCGGGTTGATCGAGACCACGTCGGTGAGGCTGTCGTCCGCGAGCTCGTCGGCCGCGGCCGCGACTGACTTCTGCTGGTTGATGATGTTCGACGTGGTGCGGAAGGTCGTCTGGCTACACTCCGATTTCGTGATATCCGGAGTCTGTGGAGCAGAGGTCACCAACGGAACGCCCTGCTGGGAAAGAAACTCGTTGAGGGCCTTCGCGACCGCACTCGACCCGCCGGCAACGATCAGGTCGACGCCCTCTTGATTGACCAACCGGCGGGCACGGTTGACCCCCGTCCCTGGGTCAGCCTCCGAGCCCTCGACAAACAGTTCGAACTCGACGCCGTTTGCCCCGCCCTCCGAATTGAGCTTGTCGATGCCGATCTCGATACCCCGTCGGTTGGCCGTTCCGGAGGCAGCTACGGGTCCCGACAGGAACGTGATGTAACCGATTTTGAGCGTCCCACCTTCCGAGGACCCATCAGTGCTCCCGCCATCACCGCCGTCACCGCCGCCGCCGTCGCCACCGTCACTGCCGCCGTCTCCGTTGCCACTGCAGCCCGCGAGCCCGGTCATCCCGACCACTGCACTTGCTCCGGCAGCCTTGATCAGTGACCGTCTGCTATGGTTATCCATGACACCATCGAGCGTATGGAGCGAATAAATAGGTTTCCCATCTTCGACACGCTGCAGCGCGGGCCTGCGTCGGGTCGTCAGGCAGGCAGCGTGCGTGGTGAGCCGGTTCACCGGTCGGGCATCGTTTCTGCAGTGTTCCGGTTCGGGGGCCAGAACACACACCCGGTAGTCGTCAGTGCCGTTCAGCAGGGGCGGGCGGAGTC
>CAZCXJ010000111.1:0-6494 GCA_964502585.1 uncultured Candidatus Halobonum sp. | reverse complement strand
ACCAGGGGCCTCAGCTGCTTGAAGCGCAGCCAGTCCGCCCGTTCGCCCGTCGCTGTTGGACTGGTAGACGCCACGCAGGGAAATCTGTCCCCCGCCCCGAGTTCCCCGGCACATACCCCCCGTCCCTCTCCCGGTCGGCTCGCAGGTCACACGTCCGGTTCGAAATACCTGCGGAGTTCCAGACCGAACGGCTCCGCCAGTGTCGCGACGGCCTCCCCGGCGAGCACCTCGTAGCCGTCCCGGAGCGCGTCGGCGACGTCGCTCCCGAGGGCGACGTCGAACAGCGCGTCGGACTCTACCAACCGTACCGCATCGGGTTCGTCTCGCTCCCGCTCGACCACGTACCGATCTCCGTCGAGAAACGGACCGTACGCGTCCTCGACGTCAGCGTACTTCCGATAAAACGCAGCGGCGTGGTCACGTGCCTGAACTGGCGGCCCCTCGTGACGCTCAACCGTCGGCAGCTGAGCCGTCGCGAGCTCGACAAGCAGGACCGCCCTGCGAGCTCCCCGGCTGGGGGCGTTCGTCTCCGATGCAGCGTCCTCTTGGGCGAAGACAGCTGTCCGAAGAACCTGGAACCCACGTTCTTCGAGGTCCCGATTCAGCCCCGTCACCGATCGTCGTAGTTGTGGGTACAACTGGTCGTCGACCAGGGGCGGCACGTCGAACACGATGGCGATCGGCGTGGTGTCACGACGGTCGAGGTGTGTCCGAACCGCCGCCGGCTGGATCGGGTCCCTGTGCTCGGGTGCGAACGGCCTTTGGCTGGGGGCCCTCAGAAAGTCCCGGCAATGATGCTGCATCCGTGCGAGGTTTTCCGCCGACAGCACCGCTGCGACGTTCCGTCCGGGGTCAGTCGGATCGACGACCACGAGCGGCGCCTCGAACGCCTCTGGGTCGCCGTGGGACTCAGGGTCGAGACGGACGGGCGGGTGCCAGTCCGCTGCTGCCTCGATGACTCTACGGGCGTCACCGAACTCCAGCGCGAGCAGTTCGGTGAGATAACCGGAAAACCCCCGGGTTCGGAGGTCGCTCCCGTATACGCCGATCCCAGCAAGAAACGCTTTCAGAACACGAACCTCCCTGGCAAGGTCGCGGTCGAGTCGCTCATCGAGATACGCGGTGTGGAAGGGCGTCCGGTCGACCGACGACCGGATTTGGGTCGCGTCGTCGACATCGTAGCAGGGAACCAGGTCGACTTCGAACCCGTCGTACGTCCCTGTGACGTACGGGTGTTCCGCGTACTCCTCTCGGCCCTCCGGGATGGTGTCGTGTCCGACCCGCAACCCGTACCGCTCGAGTTCGGACCGCGAGAGCTCCGTGGGAAACCTGACGAACAGATCGATGTCCCGATCGCCCGCGAGCCAGGTTCCCCGAGCCGTGGATCCCACCCTGAGGACGTCCGCCTCATCGGCGGGTGACGGGAGCGCTGCGATCGCCGCGGATGCTCGATTGATGAGGCTCGTCGTCGCGGCCTCCAGCCGGTCCCGCTCCTTTTGTCCGGGCGTAACGCTATCCCGAACCTCCGCGAGCACGGCAGAGACCTCGTCGTTCCCCCCGTCGCCCGCCGGGTCGGTCATGGACCCGGATTCGGACGGCTACAGTACAAGCGTACCGGTCCCAGTCCGTTCGCCCCGTCGAGAAACGAAAGCCCTATTGGAGAATCCGCGATAGTGGCGAACGCGAGCCGGAGTAGCTCAGTTGGTAGAGCGCCTCGCTGTTACGGCCTCGCGGTGTTGCCGGGGGCCACAGAGACGAGGCGGTCCCAGGTTCGAGCCCTGGCTCCGGCGTCGAACTCTGCCCAGCGTGACCCGGTAGGCTAAAGTCCACGCCTCCGAGTTGTCCACGATGAGGGCCCTTAGCTTAGTCCGGATATAGCACCCGGCTCATACTGTCACCCGCCTGTGGGTGGCATGAGACACCGGGCGGTCCCGGGTTCGAATCCCGGAGGGCCCATCTCCGTTGGGCGGCGTCGAATAAAGCCGGTACTGAGTGGCCGCCGGACTCCTCGTCCATACGAACGAGTATCGCGAACTGGCGGGCAGTCAGTACCGGATCCGTGAACCCGTCCTCGACCTCCAGTCCCCTCCCACCGCCCGGTAAACTCGGGCCGGTCCGGTACAGCCAGGTTGAGCCCGTACTGTTTTGTCGTCCCCGCGAGACTGGGACATGTGGAACTCGAACCGATCGCGGAAGGGGCCGAGAGCGGAATGCGGGCTTTGGAACTAGCAACGGCATTGTTCCTGCTCGCCCTGTTCGCTATCGGCGTGTTCGACCTCGCGTTGTCGTTGTTCGAATTGGTGGTCAGTGGGAACTTCACTGACCCGGACGCCGTGATCGAACTCATCGATACCGTTCTCGTCCTCCTCGTCATCGTCGAGGTGTTCCGGACCGTCATCGCGTTCGCCCGGGACGAACCCGTACTGCGGGTCGTCGTGAACGCGGCGTTCATCGCGATCGCTCGGAAGGTCATCAGTTTCCGTTTCAGCGAGTTCGCTGATGAATCCGGAACGCCAGTGTACGGCGACGCATTGGTCGCCGCGGCCGCCTTGGCCGTGCTGTTGCTCGTGCTCATCGCTGCGTTCTTCGTCATCCGCTGGACGGACCCACAACCCCCGACTCCCGACCAGCTGGAGCGAATGCGGTCGGACGGACCGATGGATGGTCCCGTCAGCAGCGGCCCCGACGAGCCGGAGTAACCCGGCGATCAGTCGGACTCGGCCTCCGCGGCCAGTTTTTCGCCGGCGGCCCGGAATAGGCCGTCGAGAATCTCGGGTGTCGTGGGATGGTATGCCCGGTCAGGGACTTCCCGGACGTCGAGGCCCAGTTCGACGATGACCTGCATGGTTTTCGCCATGACATCGGCATGCAAGTGGAGCCCCTGGTATCCGAGGACGGTCCCCTCGGTGGCGTCGACGACCAACCGTGCGAGACCACGACTGGCCACCTTCGTCTTGAACACGCCGTCGTCGGCGGCTCGTCGGGTGACTTCGAAGACCTCGTGGCCGGCGTCCTGCGCGGTCGCGGGGGTGTGTCCGACCCGTGCATACGGGTACACTGCTGCCCCGGCAAACATGACCCGGTGGGCGGTCGGATCGTACCGTTCGAGTCCGGCGGGCTCGGTACCGCGGGCCTGTCGGAGAATGTTCCGGGCAGCCACCTGCCCCTGCTCTTTCGCGACATGTAACACCGGTTCCCGCCCGTTCGCGTCCCCCACGACGTACGTCCGGCCCGCGTTGTCGTCGACGGCTCGCATCGACGCGTCGACCCACCCGCGACCGGGCTCGAGGTTCGTGTTGTCCAGCCCCACCCCGTCAAGATTCGGGCGCCGCCCCGTGAAGAGGAACAGCTCGTCCGCGGATAGACTCCCTGTTGGATCGCCTCCTCCCGTCCGAGTATAGTGGAGCCTGACTCCGCCGTCGTCCGTTGGTTCCAGCCGCTCTTCGCTGGTTTCGGTCAACACCTCGATTCCGAACTCCTCTCGGTACAGGTCTAGGAGTGTCTCGCCGAAGGCCGGAGGTGCTTCATCTAGCGGCCGCGCATCGTGTTCGATCACGGTAAGGTCGACCCCCGCCTCCGCGAGGTACGGTGCCAGTTCGATCCCGACGTACCCGAACCCGAGTACGAGCCCCGAATCCGGAAGCTCGGTCGCGTCTAGGACGTCGCTACTCGTCCGAAACCCGACATCGTCGATCCCGTCCAGGTCGGGAACGTTCACAGTCGAGCCGGTCGCGATCACGACGTAGTCGGGCCTGAGTTCCCGTCCATCGACGGCGACCGTCCGAGGCCCGACCATGTATGCAGTGTCGTGAACGAATTCGACGCCCTCGTTGTCGGCGAGCCTGTGAACGGCCGCGCGGCGGTGCTCGGCGAAGGAGGCCGTGTGCTCGTTTTTTCGGGCGACGACCCGCTCGAGGTCCAGCACGGGCAGTTCGCCCTGAAGCCGCTCGTCACACCGCGCGTGGAAGCGGTGTCCCGCCGCCGAAAGGACTTCCTTGGACGGCATACATCCCCGGAGAATACAGAGCCCCCCGCCCGGTTCCCCATCGTCGACGAGCGTGAGTCGATCCAGGTCCTGGCCACCGCCTTCGATCAGCTCGTTTGCGGCAGCAACACCCGCACTCCCGTAGGCACCGATGATGACGACGTGCATGCCCCCGGCTTCCCCTCGGGGATACAAAGACCCACGCTGTGCGTTCACCATCGATTCCCACTCGCACTACCGAACGCTGCTCGACTCCACCGCGGGGACTCGTCCACCGACCGTCTCCGAGTAGTCGGGCTTCAGCCGGCAGCCTAGCGACCGTACGGACGGAGGTTTCCGGCGCCGGCCGAGGACGTCCCCGGGCCGGACGGTCCGACGCAGTCACACCGCCCCGAGCTCCCGGCCTGCCCGCGTTCACTCCAGATAGGTGAACCAATCGTCGTGGGCGTCAGTCCGACGCTCGACCACGTCGAAGAACCGTGACTGAATCTCCTCGGTAACCGGCCCCCGACTTCCGTTCCCGATTTCGACGTTGTCGACCTGTCTGATCGGGGTGACCTCGGCGGCCGTCCCCGAGAAGAACAGTTCATCCGCCGTGTACAGTTCCCCGCGACTGATCGTCGCGTCGTCATGGACCTCGTACCCGAGTTCCTCGGCGAGCGTGATGACGGTGTCCCGGGTGATCCCTGCCAGGATGGACTGTGAGAGTGCGGGCGTGTGGATCTCCCCGTCGCGAACGAGGAAGAGGTTCTCCCCTGGACCCTCGGCGACGTAGCCCTCCTTGTTCAGGACGATCCCTTCGACGTACCCGTGACGACGGGCCTCCTCACCCGCAAGGAAGCTGTTCACGTACAGCCCCGTCGTCTTCGCGTTCGTTGGAATCTGGGAGGAGGCGTGTTTCCGCCACGAGGAGACCTTCACCTTCACCCCGTTTTCGAGGGCCTCCTCGCCGAGGTACGCCCCCCAGGGCCACGTCGCGATCGCGGTCGTGACCGGATGGTCCTCCTGTGGGCTGACCCCGAGGCTATCGTACCCGTAAAACACGATCGGACGGATGTACGCGGACTCGAGGTCGTTCCGGGCGAGGAGCTCGACCGTGGCTTCGGTCAACTCGCTCCGGGAGTACCCAATCTCGAGCTCGTACATCTTCGCGGAGTCGTACAACCGGTCCAAGTGCTCCTCCCACCGGAAGATCGCGGACCCCCGTTCCGTGTCGTATGCACGGACTCCTTCGAACACCCCAGTGCCGTAGTGGAGTCCGTGCGAGAGTACGTGCACCGTCGCATCTTCCCAGTCGACGTACTCCCCGTCCATCCAGATCGTGTGGACATCCATCTCCTCGAATCCCATACTGGACAAGTCGGCCGGGGTGGCTATAAATTCACAAGGAGTCGACCCGATCCGGGGCGGTTATATCCGATGTTAGCCCGCTAGTCGCGCACGGCGAGCAGGTCCACGCCCTCCAAGAACTGGAGGTCATGGCTGGTGGCGTACTCCCGGGCCGCATCGGGTGGCAGGGCGCCGCCCGTCTCGTCGTCCAGCATCTCACAGACGACGACCGCCGCGGAAAGGCCGGCCTCGGCAGCGAGCGCCAGGCCGAGTTCCGTGTGCCCGCGCCGTTCGGCGACACCGCCGGGGGCCCCCCGGAGGAGGGTGACGTGGCCAGGGGTCCGAAACTCCGTGGCGAACTCCTCCGGTCCGTACTCGACGCCAGCCTCGATGGCCGCCGCAGCGTTGGCCAGTTCCCCGATCGTGAGTGCCCGGTCCTCGTCGGTGATCCCGGTGAACGTGTTCCGGTGGTTAACCGAAAGCGAAAACGATGACCGCTCGTCGTAGCCCAGTCTGTGATCGCTCGCAGCCGGATGGTCCAGTTGCTCCGCCAGAAACGGCAGGCCGATCGTCTCAGCGATGGCGTCGGAGACGGCCACACACACCAGTCCCCCAGCATCGTTCCGGAGGCGGGTAACGTCGGACGGCTGGACGGCCCCCGCCGGGTACACGAGGTCCGTCTCCCCCTCGCGCTCGGCGGAATCGTGGACGAGGACGGGCTCTCCCGACCGGAAGGCGGCGACCGCAGCCTCCAGCCGCCGGGTCTGTCGATGCCCGCTCACTGGAGCGTTCCCCCCTCCGTCTCCTCGATTCGGACCGTGAGTTCGTCCCCATCGTTCAGCCCTAATTCCTCACGCAGTTTCACCGGCGCAATCAGCTCCAGCTGTCGCTCGTCATGATGGGTGCGGTCCGGGACGATAACGTGTGTTTCCTCGACCGTTGCCCCGGCCGACTCCACCGTCGCCGGGTAACAGGTCGCCGGGCCGAAGGTCCGTTCCTCGTCTTCCCATCCATCGATCCGAACCCCGTCGACGGCATCGAGACCGGCACGGCTACGGACGCTCTGCTCATCGAGTTCGAGGTTCAGCGTCCCGGCGAACGGCTCGTATCCGAGACGCTCGCGGAACTGTTTCATGTAGCCGGACAGCGAGATGTAGTGGCGCCCTTCACCCATCCCGCT
>CAZCXJ010000110.1:0-6592 GCA_964502585.1 uncultured Candidatus Halobonum sp. | reverse complement strand
CCGTCCGGCCCCAGAAGCCGCTGTCCATCGAACCGTCCGGCGAGATCCCCGAACTCGGCAGCTTCGCCATCCGTGACATGGGGCAGACGGTCGCCGCGGGACGTGTGCTCGATGTCCAGGAGCGATAGAACCCCCTCAGCTCGGACGGCGCGCCGCCGTATGAGAGGCCGCGTAGACGCTGGCGGATCGGCACATCAGCGGATGATGGACGCATGAGCGAGGGCGTGGACCTGGGATTCGTGGGCGACGTGATGCTGGGGCGAAACGTCGACCGGCGCGCGCGGGTCCGCGACCCGAAAGCGGTCTGGGGGGACGTGCTGGAGCGGTTGACCGGTCTCGATGGGTTCTTCATCAACCTCGAGTGCTGTCTTTCGACGAGGGGAGATCCCTGGCCGGGACGCCCGTTTCATTTCCGCGCGGACCCGGAGTGGGCAGTTCCGGCGCTGAAGGCGGCGGGCGTCGACTGGTGTGCGCTCGCGAACAACCACATCCGGGACTACGGCGACACCGCCCTCAGGGATACTCTCGACGCGCTCGATCGGGCGGAGATCGCGCACGCGGGTGCGGGCCGGACCGAACGCGAGGCTCTGGAGCCGTCCCTCGTGACCGTCGACGGACTCGACGTCGCGGTCGTCTCGTTGACGGACAACACGCCGGAGTATGCCGCGACTGCGGACGCGCCCGGGACCGCCCGCGTCGAGTTCGACCTCGAGAGGAGTGAGAGTCGGCAGGCGGTGACCGACGCGATCGGGCGGGCACGAGGGGTCGACCCGACCCTCATCGTCGCGTCCTTGCATTGGGGACCGAACATGAAGGAGTCGCCCTCCGAGGAATTCGAGCGGTTCGCCCGGTGGCTCATCGATCGCGGGGTCGATGTCGTGCACGGACACAGCGCACACGTCTTCCAGGGGATCGAGACGTATCGTGACCGCCCGATCCTCTACGACACGGGGGACTTCCTGGACGATTATCGGGTGGATCCGGACCTCAGGAACGACCGGAGCTTTCTGTTCGTGATTCGCATCACGGACGGCACGCCGACCGCGCTCCGGCTCCATCCGGTCGAGATCGCCGACTGTCAAGTGCGGAACGCCGACGACGCAACCGCGGAGTGGTGTCGACGAACGATCCGCGAGCGGTCCGATCGGTTCGACACGTCGTTCAAGCGAGTCGGCGACGGGCTCCTCGTCCGGCTCGATGACTGACACGGGGGCTATCCGTCGGGTTTTTGAGACGTGAAGACGAACGCGGACGGGCATGACTGGGATCACCTACGAGGACTTCCTCGATCTGGGCTACGAGCCGCACCGGACCGACCTGGTCTGTACGTTCCGGATCGAACCGGCCGCCGACATGACGACTGAGGAGGCGGCCTCACGGGTGGCCAGCGAGTCGTCGAACGGGACCTGGGCGGAGCTCCAGGTGGCGGGCAGGATCACCGACCTCTCGGCGACGGCTTGTGAGATCGAGGAACAGGGGGACGGCGCTGCCGAAATCACCGTCGCGTACCCGGCCGGGTTGTTCGAGGCGGGCAACATGGCGCAGGTCCTCTCGTGTATCGCGGGCAACATCCTCGGCATGAAGGCGGTCGATGCCATCCGGCTGATGGACTGCGAGTGGCCGGAACCGCTGACGACCTCCTTCCCAGGACCGCAGTTCGGGACGAGCGTCCGGCAGGAGATCTTCGACGCGGGTGACCGTCCGATCACCGCGACGGTCCCGAAACCGAAGGTAGGTCTGTCGACCGACCAGCACGTCCAGGTCGGAGAGGACGCCTGGACGGGCGGGATCGACCTCCTGAAGGACGACGAGAACCTCACCGACCAGTCGTTCAACCCGTTCCATGACCGCCTGACGGAATCGCTGGCCGCCCGAGACCGTGCCGAGGAGGTCACCGGCGAGCCGAAGTCGTACCTGATCAATGTCACTGCCGACGGGAACGAGATGCTGGACCGCGTGGATGCGGTCGCCGAAGCCGGCTGCGAGTACGTGATGGTCGATGTGGTCGTCGCCGGATGGTCCGCGGTCCAGGCCGTCCGTGAGCGGTGCGAGCGGCACGGGCTCGCCATCCACGCCCACCGTGCGATGCACGCCGCGTTCGACCGGCTCCCCCATCACGGCGTCTCGATGCGGGTCCTGGCACAGGTCGCCCGCCTGTGTGGTGTCGACCACATCCACACCGGCACGGCGGACCTCGGGAAGTTGGCGAACGAGGACACCGTCGGGATCAACGAGTGGCTGTATTCGGACCTGTATGGGCTCAACGACGTCCTGCCGACCGCGTCGGGAGGGCTCCATCCCGGGCTGGTGCCGGAACTCGTCGACCGTGTCGGGCGCAACGTGTGCATCCAAGCCGGTGGCGGGGTCCATGGCCATCCCAACGGGACGCATGCTGGGGCGAAGGCCCTCCGGGCGGCCGTGGACGCCACCGTCGAGGACGTCACGCTCGAGGAGAAGGCCGCGGAGGTGCCCGAGCTCCGGACCGCCGTCGACAAGTGGGGAACGGACACCCCTCGGTAAACTCTATCCAGCCCGACTGCCGTGACGGCGTCCTCAAGGTCGCGAACGACCCTGTTGGGCGTCGCGCCCGGCTCAGTGATAATCAGGGCTGCCCGTGCCGTGCGAGGAACTCCTCGACAGCCTCCCGACCCAGGTCCGTGCGGGCGCCGAGACGGCCCGCCGCGAGGGCCCCACAGGCGTTCGCGAACGCGAGGACTCCCCTGTAGTCGATCTCCCGAGGTTCGGTCTCGTCGGACTCGACCGCCTCGGCGCGGGCCGCCAGGAAGCCGGCGGCGAACGCGTCGCCGGTACCGGTCGTGTCGAGCGGGTCGACCGCGTACCCGTCGTGGGTGACGGTGCGGTCCTGGACGCGGACTTCCGCCCCCTCGGATCCGCGGGTGATCACCAGCGTGGCCGCCTCGTGGAGGCGATCGAACCCCTCGTTCAGCAACGAGACCGCCTCCCGCTCGTTGACGAACAGGGTATCGACACGCTCGATGATCGGTCCGAAGGCCCGGTCACCGAGTCGCCGACCGGGGTCGAAGCTCACCGTCGCTCCTCGGTCGTGGGCCCGGTCGGCGAGGGTCGCAGCCACCTCCGGCGGTTGGCTCGTCAGGTGCAGATGGTCGATTGCGAGGGTTTCCTCGGGAAGGTCCGCAGCTACGAACGCCTCGTTGGCGCCATCGTTGGCGAGGACCATCACCTCCCCGGTACCATCAACGATCAAGTACTTCACTGCGGTCTGGCGGTCGACCCTGACCAGATGGGGGTCAACCCCTGACCGCCGGAGGGCTTGTGCGGCCGCCGTCCCTGACTCGTCGTCACCGACCGACCCGAAGAGACGTGTCTCATGGCCGAGGCCCGCGAGGACCGTGGCTACGTTCGCAGCACTCCCACCGCCGGCCCGATGCTCGTCCTCCAGGCGGACCTCGCCGTCGGGAGCGGGGAGGCGGTCGACGCGGAGGGTCACGTCCCAGTTGACGTGTCCGGCACAGAGAGCCTTCATCGGTATGCCAGGCCGGGCCGGGGGCTGAGCGGGCGCGAAGTCTTAATCCTCACGGACGAGGCCACGCTCAGGGCGACTCCTCCCCCTCCCACGGACGGTCGGCACTCTCACCGAACAGTTCGCGCATCAACGTCACGATGCTTTCGGGCGGGAACTGTCCGCTTTCGGTCACGATCGCGTCGATATACCGTGGGGGCGTGACGTCGAAGGCGGGATTCGCCACGTCGATATCGCCGATGTCGGCCCGGTCCGACGAGCCGAGCACCTCCGTCTCGTCACGGGTTTCGATCTCGACGGTCTGGCCCGTGAGCGTGTCCGGATGGAGCTTGATCGTCTGGGCGGCCACCATCACCGGGACCCCCCGCTCGCGGGCGTTCACCGCCAATCCCGAGGTTCCGATCTTGTTGATGACGCTCCCGTCGGCGGCGATCGAGTCCGCCCCGACGAGGACGTGGTCGGCATCGTCAAGGTAGCGTCGGGCGGCCGAGTCGACGATGAGCACGACCGGGACGTCCAAGTCCCGGAGTTCCCGTGCGGTGATGTGCCCCTGGTTTCGCGGGCGGGTTTCCTTCACGATCGCCTCGATCGCTTTCCCCTGGTCCACGGCGGCTTCGATACAGGCCAGGGCGTCCGTCGAGTGACAGTGGAACATGACGGTGTCCCCATCACGAAGGCGGTTGGCCCCCACGGCTCCGAGGTCCGCCTGTGCCCGCTCCAATCTGAGGATGAAGTCAGTTGCGGCCTCCACGACCGACCCCCGGAGGGTTTCGACGCTGGTCCCCTCCATCCGCCCGAGGACGTACCGGAGCGCGTTGGGGAGGGAGACCGCAGTCGGGCGCGTGTCGTACAACCGTCGGCCGGCCGCACGCATGCTGTTCCGGAACGTTTCCGGATCGCCGGGGGCCGTCTCGCGCGCGTGCTCGCGGAGCGCCTCCGCGGCCGCCGCGGCGATCGTCGCTGCCCCACGCGTCTCCATTGCCGCGATGGCGTCGGCAGTCTCCTCGACCGCTGGATGGAGATCGTATCGTGGGTCCGGATCCGTCGCCATGTCCTTGGGCTAGGAGGGGGGACCTCAAGACGATGGCGACCGATCGGACCGGTGGCGCTGGTGAGGTTCAGCCGGCCTTCGATCCAGTTCCACAACAGTGATGCCGAGGCCGAATGAACGGCATCGTATGGACCGGGTGGTGGGTCCGTGCAGATCCTGATCATCGGGGCCGGGCAGGTTGGTCGGTCAATCGCCAACGATCTGGATCAATCGCACGAGATCGTGGTGGTGGAGCGCGATGCCGACCGCTGTGAGCAACTGAAATACGAGCTGGACGTCCTGACGGTCAACGGTGACGGCACGGACCTGGAGACGCTGGAAGAGGCCGGCGTGACGGAGGCGGATATCGTCGTGGCCTCGACGGACAGCGACGATACCAACATCGTGGTCTGTTCGACGGCCAAGGCGTTGAGCGACGCGTTCACCGTCGCGCGAATCAAGCGGACGAACTACCTGGAGACCTGGCGCCGGTCGCACTCGGCCTTCGGGATCGACGTGTTGGTCTGTACGAACCTGCTGGCTGCCGAGTCCATCGTGCGGGTGATCGGGCTGCCGGCGGCACGCGACGTCGATCCGTTTGCTGGCGGTCTCGTCCGGATGGCGGAGTTCGAAGTGCCGGAAGGGAGCCCGGTAGCGGGACAGACCGTCCAGGAAGCGGACCGGTTCGACTCGCTCACGTTCGCGGCGATCATCCGGAACGACCACGTCGAGATCGCTAAAGGTGACACCCGGATCGAAGCCGCCGACAAGCTCGTCGTGATCGGGAGCCCAGCGAGCGTTCGAGGGTTCGCGGAGAACATCGCGTCCGAGAAAAAGCCGTTCAACGAGGTGGTAATACTCGGGGGATCCGAGATCGGGTTCCACGTCGCGCGGCTCCTCTGCGAACGTGGGGTCAAGGTCCGGGTGATCGAACAGGACCCCGACCGAGCCCGAGTAATCGCGGAGGAACTCCCGGATGCCGTCGTTTTGGAATCTGATGCGACCGACGTGGACTTCCTCGAACGGGAACGCTTGGGCCACGCCGACGCCTTCGTGTCCGCGCTCGACTCCGACGGGAAGAACCTACTGACGTGTCTCCTGGCCGAACGGATCGGCGTCGAGCGGACGGTCTCGGTCGTCGACCAGTACTCGTATATTGAACTGTTCGAACGCGTCGGTGTCGACGTCGCCATCAGCCCTCGGGAGATCGTCTCGGAGGAGATTACCCGAATCACCCGCGACGGCGGGGCGGAGAAGGTGGCACTCGTCGAGATGGACAGGGCGGAGGTGCTCGAGATTGAGGTCGGACCGGGCAGCATCCTCGTTGACCGACCGATCCGTGAGGTGGACGCTGACTTACCGCAAGGCGTGGTGATTGGGGCGATCACCCGGAACGACGAACTCGTCGTTCCGCGGGGGGATACCGTCGTGGAGGTCGGTGACCACGTGGTGGCGTTCGCCGGGAAGGAGGTCGCAGACGAACTCGCGG
The DNA here is from genome assembly GCA_964502585.1 of uncultured Candidatus Halobonum sp. GTDB lineage: Archaea > Halobacteriota > Halobacteria > Halobacteriales > Haloferacaceae > CAZCXJ01. The sequence continues at coordinate 571 of CAZCXJ010000110.1, read as the reverse complement.
CGCTATTGTGACCGGCCTCGGTCGACCGACCGTGCGTGACGTGCGCTGGCCGCCGGGTTCAGTTCCTGGTACGTCGCTGCTGCACGGAGACGAACCCACACCGGGCACGCTCGGAGTCGTGATACCGAGCGAGGGAATATCGGCCGGCCCGGGTGGGTGACGCCGAGCCGATGGCTTCTTGTAAGCGATAGTTCTGGTCAGCACCATGTCGCTGTCCGGGCGGTTGGCCGTCCGGTACCGGGCGAGCCTGAGTTTGGTCGGGACGGTGCTTCAGTACCTCGCGATCCCGTTAGTGGCGCCGCTCGTGGTCGCGCTGTATTACGGCGAAACGGTCGTCCCGTTCCTGGCCACGGGGATCCTGACGGTGACCGTCGGAACCGGGCTGAGGCGGCTGGATCCCGACCCGGATATCGGACCGCGCGAGGGATTCCTGATGGTAGCGGTGACGTGGCTCGCGGTCGCCATCGTCGGCACCGTCCCGTACCTCGTCGAGGCCCATGGTATCCCGGGCGTGCTCGATCCGGTTCATCCGGACTCGACGCTTGCGAACCCGGCGAACGCGCTGTTCGAG
>CAZCXJ010000109.1:0-6642 GCA_964502585.1 uncultured Candidatus Halobonum sp. | reverse complement strand
CGGCGGCATGGGTGGCATGGGCGGCGGCATGGGCGGCATGGGTGGCATGGGCGGCGCGATGTAAGCGTCCCCGGGAAAGCCACTCATCCCGACCGCTCGACGGATCGTCGATCGATTATCGATTTGCCGGCCGCTCTTTTTTGCGTCGATGACAGACGAGACGCTTCGACAGACCGGGAGGGGTGTAGAATCGATCCGTTCGATTCGTGTCACGTCTTGATCTCGATGAGATCTAGGATCCCGTTCCGGGCTGTGGGGGTGGTATCGCTTCGTAGCGGCAGGAGTGTTCTGGTCACCACACGACATTAGCGATACTCAAAGGATCTGATCGAACAGTCCACCCAGATACAATACGAGCAAGGCGGACACGACGAAGAGTCCCGCGCCGAACAGCGAAACCCGGTCTCTGCGGCTGTACGGAATGCCATCGAAGTCGCCGGGTTCGGAACGAAGGTTTAGCAGACTCGATCGGCGGGCGTTCGTTTCCGCGGCAGCGGACCGCATAGCTCGCGTGTCGGACACGAAAACGCCGGTGAGGATCGCCGCACCCACCATGGAAAGCACAAGGATTGATAATCCAATGTCGATCCCGGCGGCCGTAGCAGTACCAGCAACCACGACGAGAGTGACTAACGGATAGACGATGGCATACCGGCCGACCGCGACGAACACGCGCCGGTTCATCGCTTCCGTTTCGACAGTATACCCGAAAAACCGTTGCGTTCCAGTATAAGCTACCTTTCCCGAACAGAGGAACGCACAATACCTCGGACGCCCAGAGGATGGCTGAACAAGGACTGACACGATCCCGATCGGGGCCAGCAGATCGCCCTACCGTTGTTGGCACGGAAGGCAGGCCACGACCTATCGGACGGCGGACGCCGGTCGTGAATCCCTGTCCCGCGGCGGGAGGAACAACCCGATGCAGGCTTCTGGCTGGGACACTCTGGGGTCGCCGGGAGAGTTTCGACAGGAAAGAGACCGGAGCGAGGCCAGAATCAACCACAATGAACCGGTCGACTGTTGCATCGCGCTTATGCGGCCTGAAAGCGGAACAGCGCTACAACGATTCCCGATGAGCCAAGGACCCAACGGGAGTGGGCTTCCATGACCGGTTTCGATGATATCGTCGACGCAGTCGTAAGCCACAGCCGTGCCGTCATCGCCATAATACTGGTACTGACAGTACTCATCGGTGCCGGAGTGCCGGCCGTCAGTCAATCCTCGTCGCTCGACCAGTTCCGGACGGATTCCCCCGAGGCAGAGAAACTGGACTACATCGAGACGAATTTCTCGGCAGGTGAGGAGAACACCACAACTGCCCAAGTGATCGTCCGTGACGAGGACGTCCTCGATCGGGAATCACTCGTCGGAATGCTTCGCTACCAACAGACGCTCGAAGGCAATCGAACGGTCAACGACACGCTGACGAGCGAGACTCCGACGACCAGCGTGGCGAACGCGATTGCAGTGACGGCGATCAGACGTCAGCAGGTGGCCGCTCTCGAGCGGAACGTCACCCGTCTTCGTGAATTGAACAGAACGGTGACGAGCGAGCGCCGGGCAATACAGGAGAACCGTTCGGAGATCCAGAACCGGAGCCGAGAACTAAACACGACCGCACGGGATCTCCGGTCGGCACTGACCTTCCTCAGGGAGAACCCGAATGCTGACATCCGTCCGGCGTTCGAGGAGGTGCAGGCGAACACGAGCGTCGAACTGAACGAAACGGACTACCAGATTTTCCGTGAGGCTGCCAGAGACCTCCGTGCAGCTCGGAGCCGGGAGGAGGCCGAAGCCGCCTACGAGCAAGGGACGCGGGGGGTGCTTGCCGACGACTACCGCGGACTGGAGGAGCGGACGCGGGAACTCGAAGCCAGGGCTCAGGAACTCGAGGAGGATGCCGAGCGGCTCAGGGAACTCGCGGACCGGGTGGAGCGACAACGGGCCACGCTCCGGAACGCCTCTCGGCCGACACTCAGCGAGCAGATCGCCGCCCTCGAATCGATGAACGAGTCGGAGCTAAACGCGACCATCGAGTCGGTATTGAGTTCGGATCGAGGCGGTGAAACCGGGGTGTTCCAGTTGATGCCGACCGACTACGAGCCTGGAGCGACGCAGGCAGAGGCGACGGTGATCCTCGTCACGCACCGGTCGTCGACGGCGTCGGGCGCCCCGGGGGCAGCGTCAGAACCGGTCGTCGAAGCACAACTCGCGATGCAAACGTTGAGCGGGGATGCAGACGGGGGCGAGTATATCATCTTCGGGGCGGGCGTCATCAGCGACGAGATCGACGCCTCGATGACTGACAGCCTGTTGATCGTCAGCCCGCTTGCGCTCCTGTTCGTCTTCTTTGCGCTACTGATCGCCTATCGCGATCCGCTTGATATCCTGCTGGGTCTCGTCGGGATCGGGCTCGTTCTGGTCTGGACGTTTGGATTCATGGGATGGGCCGACATCGCGTTCAACCAGATCTTCGTCGCGGTCCCGGTCTTGCTGATCGGGTTGTCGATCGACTATGCCATCCACGTGTTCATGCGTCACCGTGAGGAGCGCTTGGGAACGACCGACCAGGTCGACACCGACAGCGGGTCCACGCCTATCCAAGACGCGAGCACGCCCCGCGAGGCAATGCGTGTGGCGCTCGGGGGGGTCGGCGTCGCGCTGGTCTGGGTGACGGCGACTACGGTCATCGGGTTTCTCTCGAACTTGATCAGCCCGGTGGCCCCGATTCGGGAGTTCGGCGTCGTCAGTTCGGTCGGAATCCTCGCGGCGTTCCTAGTGTTCGCGGCGTTCACCCCCGCGGTAAAGGTCGAGTTGGATGGATTGCTTGAGTCGTGGGGGTTCGACCGTCGGAAACGGGCGTTTGGTACCGGCGGGGGAGCCTTCTCCGGACTGCTCGCAACCGGGTCGATCGCGGCCCGGAAGGCACCATACCTCGTGCTGATCCTGGCCGTAATCGTGACGGGGGCAGGTGCCTACGGCGGTGCTCAGGTCGACACGAGCTTTGAGCAATCGGACTTCCTTGCGGAAGATCCTCCAGCGTGGACCGACCAGCTACCGGAGCCGTTCCGCCCGGGGGAGTATTCGGCGAAGGCAAACCTCGAGTACGTCAACGATAACTTCGTCCGGCAGGACTCACAGGCACAAATCCTCGTGGAGGGGAATGTGACACGGACGGACACCCTCGAGCGCCTCGATCGGGCCGAGGAGGCGGCCGCTGAGAAGGGAGTGACACAGACGCTCTCGACCGGCGATGCCGATGTCAGGAGTCCGTTGTCGGTCATGCGGACGGTGGCTGCCGAGAACGAGTCGTTCAACGAGACGTTCACGGCGGCGGATACCGACGGCGACGGGATCCCGGATCGGAACCTCGAACAGGTGTATGATGTCCTATTCCGGGTAGCGCCGGACCAAGCGGCTCGGGTGATCCACCGCGAGGACGGCGAGTACCGTGCCGTTCGGCTGGTGATTTCGGTCCGTGGCGGCGCTTCGGGGGAGGCCATCACCAGTCAGATGCGTGAAGTGGCTGACTCGCTGGACAGCAACGGACTGGACGCGACAGCGACGGGGACGGCAGTCCTCAACAAGATCGTCCAGGATGAACTGTTGGAGACGGTCATCGAGAGCCTTCTGATCACGGTCGTCGCGGTGTTCGCGTTCCTCATGATCGCATACCGGTTGGCGAACGGCTCCGCAAGCCTCGGTGCAGTCACCCTCCTTCCGGTCGTGTTGAGCGTGGCGTGGATCCTCGGGACGATGTTCCTCCTCGATGTACCGTTCAACGTACTCACGGGAACGATAACCAGTCTGACGGTGGGGCTGGGGGTGGCATATAGCATTCATCTCTCGGAGCGATACACCCAGGAACTCGACCGGACGGGATCGGTATGGACTGCGATGGACAGGGCGGTGACCGGGACTGGCGGGGCACTTCTGGGCTCGGCAGCGACGACGGTAGGCGGCTTCGGAGTGCTGATATTCGCCATCCTACCCCCGCTTCAGCAGTTCGGACTCATCACCGGGTTGACGATCGTGTACGCGTTCCTCGCGGCAGTCCTCGTATTGCCGAGCCTGTTGGTCCTGTGGACGCGCTTCCTTGGTCCCGACTGGGCTGACACAACCGCCGAGGGTCCATCGGAAGCGGCAGCAGCACCCGTCGAGGACGATACTGCCGCCTTCGACGACGGGGGGTTCATTGCTGCGACAGCGGAGAAGGCCGGAGTCTCCGCGATCCGGTCGACCGGATTCAGGCACGCCTCGCCGGGCGACCGGCTCGAAGTCACAGTCGAGATCGAGGACGCGGCTGACCGGGTCTTCCTGACCGAACGGACTCCATTCTCCGATCCCGAAATGCTCGATGTGGAGCCGGAGCCGGTCGAAGCGGCGACACGGGACGAGAGGGTTTACGTGGCTTGGGAAGGTCCTGGAGAGGCGAGCGTCCGGTACGCGCTTGAGATTCCGACCGACGTTGACGACGGCGAGGAACTCAGTTTCGATGGTACGGTCGAAACCGCGACCGAGAACGTCCCCGTGGGCGGGACCACCGTTGTAGACGTTGTCGAAAACCTATTCGAGCGGCTGCTCGCGGAGGGATCGGTAACTGATGGGGACCTTCGGACGGCTCGTGAGCGGCTTGAGACGGGCGACCTCACGGACCAGCAATTCGAACGGATTTACCGGGCGTGGCTTCGGGATTCGACGGACACGGCCGGAGAACTGATGGCTGGCGAAGAAAAAGAGGACGGGCGCGACGGGATTTGAACCCGCGGCATCTTGGTCCGGAACCAAGTGCTCTGTCCACTGAGCTACGCGCCCTCACTTCCCGTACCCCTCCATCCGGGTTTAACGCTTCGGAACCATCCGCGCGTCCCCTCGTTTCGGATACCGGAGTCGAAGGGTAGGATCAACCCTGCTGATACCGGTTGTACACCCACAAGGCGACGAGCGCCAGGATTGCCAGCACGGCGAAGATGACCAGTACGGTTCCTACGCCCCCGGCCGGTCCCTCGTCGCCAGGGGTGGTCGTCGGCCCGGGGGCGGTCGTGGTCGTCACAGCCTCCTCAGTCACGGCGAGCTGGCCGGCGGAAACCCCGTTGACCTCGACCTCGAAGTCCCCTGTCTCGGACGGCGTGATGGTGAACTCGACGGTTCGAGTCTCGCCGGCCTCAACCGACACCGTCCGAGAGGCGACTTGCTGACCGTCAAACGTCACGTCGAGCGTAATTTCCCCTGCGGCCGCTCCGGTATTTTCGACGGTCGTGGAGACCGTCACCGACTCGCCAACGGCGACGCTCGACGGTGAAAGCGACGCGTCCCTCACCGAGACGTCCGACTGTGCGACGTCCGGTTCAGCGACGATCGCGAACTCGGAGAAGCCGGGAGTCGTTGCTTCAAACGTGCCGTCGCCGAGGTGGCTCGTAGGCAACGCTTCCCAGCCGCCATCGGAGAACCGGTAGAGAGTCACGTCCGCGAACTCGGCATCGGCGGGCAGAAGGCTCTCCGAGACCGAAAAGCGAATCGTTGCCTGGCCGAGGGCGGTCTGGTCGATTCCGAAGCCGTCGGCCCGGAAGTACGCGACAGCGCCCTCGCGTGCTGGGGCCTCCTGTGGTTCGGGAGTTGGTTCGGTCACCTCAAGCCGAGACCGCCCCTGCTCGAGATTGAATTCGAACGTTACCGCATCGACTGAGACGTCAGTGCCGGAGACGAAGTCTCCGAGTTGGGCGGTGAAGGAAGAGCCCAGCGGGGCCGAACGGATGGTGACGGTTGCCCCGGGAGCGGTGTCGACCACGGTAAAGTCTGGTCTGCTGTCGCCACCTTGTCCGCCACCACCACCCCCACCACCACCGCCACCACCACCGCCACCACCACCGCCACCACCGTCTCCGGTAGATGCTTTAGTAACGCCGATTGTGCCGATATCCGTGCTCCGAATCGCCGGACTGTCCGTATTTACCGCGAGGTGGAAGAACTGATAAGAAACCGTTTCACCCGACCCGACGGACGCGTTCTCCCCTACGACGACCCGCAGGTCCTCCCGGACGCTGCCCTGGACGACGGCTACTGACTCGTCGACGAACACCCCTCCGGTCGAGACGTTCCGGATCGTTCCATTGTTGTCCAGTTCAAGTCGAAGCGTGAACGATTCGGCATTGTCGATGGTGCCGTTAATTGTGAGAACCTGTCCCGATGACGTTTCCCTGCGAGTGGTTTCAGTGATGGTAATCGTCTGCCCCTCCGTGGCCGATTTGTTATAGACGAGGAGCGTGTGTGTCACGTTGGTCGCCTGGATATTTGAGTCGGCATCGAAGGTGACCGTGTCACCCGGGTCCGGCGTCGTTTCGTTCGGGACGACATCCGAACTGGTTTTTTGGACGAGAACCTGTTCGACACCGATCAACGTGGTCGTGTCGTTCGTCACGTCCAACCGGAACCCGCCGGCTTGGGTCCGTTCTACACCGTCGCCGGTCTCAACAGTCGCCAGAACAGCGAGATACGTGCCTGATTGAGAAGGGGTGAACTCCGTACTCGTTTCGCCGACGGTGTCGAGCGATCCTGCCGATTTCACCTCGACGACAGTGAAGGCGTCACTATCCACGGTGAGGTTCTCGGTCGTCTCGTTGAGACTGAAGTTCAACTGGT
>CAZCXJ010000108.1:0-6657 GCA_964502585.1 uncultured Candidatus Halobonum sp. | reverse complement strand
GGATCACCTCGACGCGCTCCAGCGAGACGGCCTCCGGGTCGAGAGCGTCAACGGTGATTTCGAGATCGACCTACCTGCGACGACCGATCCCACGGATATCGGGCCGTGCGACTACGTCCTGTTCACGGTGAAATCGTTCGACACCGAGGCGGCAGCCGCCGAGATACATCCCCTCCTGCACGACGATACGGCCGTCATCTCGCTCCAGAACGGCCTCGACAACGAGGAGAAACTCGCCGCCGAGCTCGGTCGGGAACACGTCATGGGCGGCGTCGCCTACATCTTCTCGACCATCGCGGAACCCGGGGTCATCGAGCACACCGGCGGACCGACCAGCTTCACCTACGGCGAACTCGACGGCGCGCGCAGCGACCGCGCCGAACGGTTCCTGGAGTTGTGTGACCGCGCCGACGGGATGGCAGCGGACCTCTCCGAGGGGATTCTGACGGAGCTCTGGGAGAAGGCAGCGTTCATCTGTGCTCACGCCGGCATGACCGCATCGGTACGGCTCCCGCTTGGTGAGATACGGAGCCAACGGGAATCCTGGGAGATGTACCGGCGCCTCATCGAGGAGGTGTGCAGTGTCGCCCGGGCGACCGGCATCGATCTCCCGGCCGGGACCGTCACCGAGTGGATGGACTTCGCGGCGGATCTCAGCGCGGATTCGTATTCATCCCTCCATTATGACCTGACCAACGACAAGCCGATGGAACTCGACGCACTCCACGGGACGGTCATCCGGCGGGCCCGGGAGACCGAGATTGCCGTCCCGATGAACGAAGCCGTCTACGCGATCCTCCGCCCCTGGGCGCAGCGAAACCAGCAGGCCCGGGAGTGAGGGTACGTTTCCGGACTCGCTTCCTCGATGGAGTCTGCCCTGGGACACGGGACCTCCGCTGGTGAATCGGTGCCACGGTCCGCTCCATCCATACCGATCCCGCTCCGATCATGCACGAATCGACCGGCCCCGTGCTGCAGACAGGGCACGATGCTTGCATCGGCGAGACGTGCTCGACGAGGGGACCACACCGGACGGTGAAGGACCGGACACAGAAGCGCGAGCGGTGACGGGGAGGTCAGGGTGCCTCGAGAACGCCCAGCCCCGTGCGGAATGGATCGGCGTCGAACCAGGCGACCCGGCGGTCACCCCACGTCTCGGCGGCGGTCAGGGCGAACCGGTCGGCCGCCGCGTCGAAGTCGGCAGTCGCGAGGAGGAACGCGAGGGGTTGCTGTTCGGTTGCCTCGAGCCGGCTGGCGAGCGTCGACCCCGCGTCGGGTTCGACGAACGAGACAGGTTGACCCGGGACAGTCGCCACATCGGCCGCGAGCGGGGTCGTCACTTCGACCGGCGTCGGAAAGTCGTGGAGCCGTCGGAACCACTCGCTGGGGCGCTCGCTCGACTCGACGCCGACCAGGACTTCCGCGATACCGGCCAGCGGCCCGTCGGTGACGGCGGCGTCTGGGATCCGGAAGCCGCGCGGCGTCCGGTCCGTGATTGCGAACGGGAGGACGCCCCGGAGCTCCGAGGGGCCGTAGCTCCCGGTGACCCACTCGACTCGGGTCCCGTCCGGTCGGTCGCGGTGTCCCGGGTGTGGACCGTCGACCGGCGCCCCCGCGGCGATGGTGCGGGCGAGGAGGTCGCGGACCTCGGCCCGGATACACCAGTGCTCCGGACCGCGCCAGTGGTCGACCAGACCCGCCCAGCGGTCCGGTTCGGTGCCTGGGGTGGTGGGCGTCAGCAGCTCCAGATAGGAGTCGTTAGGGAACGCGATCAGGGAATTCTGCGTCTCGCCGCCGTCGTGGACGCCCCCGAAAGTGGGGGTCAGGCCGACGGCCTCGCAGGCCGCCAGGATCTCGTCGTGGTCCGGCCAGGCGAACAGGACGTGGTCGACGGTGAGTGTCATGGGCGACGGTTCCCGCGCTGGGCAAAAATACCCTCGTCGGGTGCTACCAGGGTCCTTTGGCAGTGACCGCCGGACTCCTGATCACCGGGTTACCCCGGGGCAGGACGCCGACCGGTTCGACGCGTCAGGGGTCGTCGAGTTCCCGTCGGCGGACTTCCTCGATGATCGCTTCGGGGGCGTTCGCCTTGACGCTCTCGATTCCGTCGAGGGCGCGCTCCTTCGAGGCGTATCCCTCGCCGCCGGTGGCGATGATGTTGCCGTTGTCGTGGACCAGTCGCCACCGCCACTCGCCGGCGGTGTCCTCATAGACTTCGAAGGTCGCTTGACTCGCCATACGCGCGCTACGGCGGCTGGCCGTCTATACTCTTGGATGCCCTTCGCCGCCCCCTCGCTCCGGAAGGGAGGTTCGGGGGATTCCATATCAATCGAGTCGGGCATGCCCGGACCTGGCGCGGCTCAACCGACCCGGACGCGTTGATAACGGCATTTTAGGGAAAGCCTGGAGTAGTGGGGCGTATGTCGACCGACGCTCCCGACTCGGACGCCACGACCCTCGCCCCTGACGATGCCTTCCGGGTGCTGGGCAACGGCACGCGGATGGAGATCCTCCGGGCGCTAGGCCGGACGGAGGATCCCCTCTCCTTCTCGGAGCTTCACGACCGGGTTGGAACGCGTGACAGCGGCCAGTTCAACTATCACCTCGACAAGCTCGTGGACCACTTCGTGTCGAAAACCGACGACGGGTACGAGCTTCAACCCGCCGGCCGACGGGTGATCGAGGCGGTGCTTTCGGGGGCGGTGACCGAGGATCCGGTTCTGGAGCGAACTCGGATCGATCATTCCTGCCATTACTGTGGCGGGCCACTCGAGATGGAATACCGACAGGAATCGACCGCCACCTTCTGTACGGAATGTGGCGGGGCGTTCGATCGGTCAACCCTCCCTGACGACCTGACGGACTCCGCCGAGCCGGACGGGTTCGTGGGCTATCTCCACCTGCCGCCTGCTGGACTCAAGAACCGGTCGCCCACAGAGGTCCACGCGGCGGCGTTCAGCTGGCAGATGTCGGAGGTCCTGCCCACGGCGGGCGGGGTCTGTCCGCGCTGTTCCGCGCCGGTCGACAAGTCCGTGCAGGTCTGTGAAGACCACGACGCACGCGAGAGTCCCTGCGCGCAGTGTGGCAACCGGCACGCCGTCCAGTATCGCGCGCGCTGCACGAACTGCATCTTCGTCCAGGCAGGGCCGTTCGTTCTTGACCTTCTGGGCACCACCGATCTGTTGGCGTTCCTGACAGCCAGGGGCATGAATCCGATTACCCCGTCCCCCGAGCGGTTCGGGTCGGTCGTTCTGAACTATGAGGAGGAGGTCTTCGGGACGGATCCCTTCGAGGCCCGATTCACGTTCCATGTCGATGGGGACACACTCGCGCTTACCGTGGACGACGCACTGACCGTGACTGATGTCGCGAGCCCCGAGTGACCTCATCGGACGAGACCACACGTCGGTGGCGTCTCCCGAATGCACCCTCCGTCCACGACACTGCCCGTCCGAGGAGTTCTGGGCAGCAGCGGAGGGTCGAGAGCCCGCGGCCGCCTCGGTCACCCTTTCGATTTTTCATCGTACCGATGTGATGGATGGCCCATGGACCCGCGAACCTTCCTACGTATCGAGGGGGCGGCCGTGCTGGGGCTCCCCTCGGTGGGTACTTCATCGTCGACGGGTCGGTCCGGTTGCTGGCCGTCCTCGCACTGGCTCCGGACCCGTCGATGCTCGGGTACCTCGCCGGCCCACGAGTCGGGAGTCTGAGCTACAACGTCGTCCACACGTACACGCTCCCGCTCGCGCTTGGCGCGCTCGGGGCTTGGACCGGGATACGAGCAGCCCTCCTGGTCGCGCTGATCCGGGCGGGACACGTCGGCGCGGACCGGCTCCTCGGTTACGGCCTGAAATTCGACTCCGGGTTCAAGAACACGCCCCTCGCCACCCAGCCCGTGCCGGTCGAGGCGTTGACGCGGTCCGAACGGTGACCTCTCGGCGCTGCTGGATGCGGCCCTCGAAGTCGGTAGGCCGGCCGTCCCGGGTGCCTCCCGGCGAGCGAGCACTACTGCCGCCGGGCACACCACTGCCAGGCGCCGCCCAGCGGGCCCGTCGGCACGGCCCCGCCGCGGTACCCGACGGTGTCTCTCACCGGTGCGGTCCCCGGGCGACCGTCGCGTGGACGCAACCCCCGACCCAAAATCGCGCCCGTGAATGGCGCCGCCCTTCGCGGCCGGACGCCAGGTGATGAGCGATACCTGAGGCCCCTGCGCGGTCAACTCCGGAACAACCGGCGGTTGGCTCGCTCGTGATCGGCGGCCAGCACGTCCACCAGCGGGGCGAACGGCGACAGGTCGTCGAGCGACCGCCCGGCACTGTCCTCGACGGCCGCAGTCATTACCGGATGGAGCGCGACCAGGATGCGCTGGGCCTCCGTGTGGCCCAGGGAGAGCACCCGCTGGGCGGCCCCGAGCAGCCCCGTCACGAAGCCGTGACAACACAGGAGACAGGCCTCTTGCTCGTCGATGCCCGCGAGCGCCGTCGCCACGCCCAGAACGACCGGGTAGTTGCCCGGCGCATCGCCGGCCTCAACTCGGTCGGCGTAGCGGTCGAGAAGGGCTGGCTCGCGCACCTCCTGCTGGAGCGCCAGCAGGCGCTGCCCGGACTGCTCGGCGCTGTCGCGGAACTCCGCGGCCAGGGTCACCGCTGTCAGTCGTTGATCGGCCGCGCCGACCCCGCCGAGATCGCCGGCGAGCGCGGCCCTATGGGCCGCCCGCAGCGCCACCAGATCGCTCGGCCCGACCTGCCGTCGGAGGTACGTTCGGAGCAACGCTTCCAGCTCGTCACCATCCGCCACGCGGCCGTCCTGTACGAACTGTTCGAGACCGTAGGATGCGGTGTAGGCGCCCACCGGCAGGAACGAGTCCGCCAGTCGGAACGCGGCAAGCGTCGCCGCGGCGGGGCCCTCGTCAGTCATCGATCCCTCCGTCACCGGGGCGGGGATCGTGGCTATTGCGGCCCTGGTGGTTGTGTTCGTGGGTGTGGCTGCCGTTGGGGTGGGTGTGGCCGTGGTCCCGTGTTCGCCGTCGTCGAACACGGTCGGCGGGACGGCCTCGAAGCGCGGCTCGATCCCCTCGGGCAGTTCGTCCGTGACGGCCTCGCGCATCCGCTCGCGCGTGTCGGGCACGGGAAACAGCGCCCGGCCGTCCCGCACTGCGAGGTCCCAGTGGCGGTTGCCGAGCGTATGGCCCAGTTCCAGCGCTACCAGCGGCCGGACGTCGGCACTCGAGAGATCCAGCACCAGCGCGTCGACGGCTTCGAGGTCGACGATCACCAGATCGCCCGCGTCCGTTTCGAGAACGTCGCCGTCAGCGAGGTCGGTAGCGACGACGATGCCGATTTCGGTCCCGTCGGCCGTCTCCGTCCGGACCCGGGAGCGTTGTCGATCCGTGTCTGAGAGGACGACACGATGCGGGTCCGTGTCGGCGAGCCGCGTCGCTATCCCGGGGTCCTCACGGTGGCCGAGATGGGTGGTGGCGACCAGCATCAGTACTTCCGTCTCGACGGCGCGGCGGCGTCCACCAGGTCGCGCCGGGCGTGGTCCCAGGCGGTCCGGAGTGCGGTCTGTACTGTTCCGGCCCGGTCGCCCAGCGCCCGGACCACGACGCCTGCCTCGTTCGGCAGTGCCGTGGCTCCCGTCCGGGCCGCGCCCTCGGCGACCGCCGCGTGGAGCCGGTCGCTCAGGCCCGCCGTTTCCCGGCCCGGGGCGACGACGAACGCCGTCCCGTAGACGTCGAACTCCCCGAGTGCCCCCGGCACTGTGGGGTCCCACTTCCCGGGTGCGAGGTGGGTCGTGTCCTCGAACAGCAGGCCCTCCGGGCCACACGCCCGGACCCGCGAATGGTACCGCTCGAAGGCGAACGCCTCGCCCCGAGCCAGCCGTCCCGGCACCACCACGTCCGCGAGTACGGCTGTCGCGTCTGGGGCGACCTCCAGCTCCAGCGTCTGTGCATACCGGGCGTCGGCGTGCAGGATCGTGGGCTCCGGGACGTAGTCGAGGTGGCCGTTCCGCCCGACGGACAGCGTCGCCTCGGCGGCCGCGTAGTTGCGATTCATCGACTGGACCTTCGTCGCACTCTGGGTCGACACGTGGGCGATGGCGTCCTCAGCGACCCCGATCGACACGTCGTGGCGGTCGCCCTGGGCAACGCCGCCGGTCGGCGACTGGATGAACACCGTCGTCCCGGCGGGGTGTGGATCGTGGTCCAGCGTCCCGGGGATATGGAACGGGACTGTCGCGTAGTCACCAACCAGTGCCGTCCCGCTGTCGGCCCGGGCGAACTGCAGGTCCAGGACGCCGTCCTTGCCTGGGGCGCCGACCGACGCCTGTGGGATTGGTTCGGCGGCGTAGGCTGCGAAGGCAGGGTGTGGCGGGTCCTCGCTCTCTGCGGCCATCAGACGAACAGCACCCCCTCTCGGACGTGCGTCATCACCTCGTCGATACCTTCCTGGGCCTTGCAGTCGGTGAAGACGACCGGGCCGTCCCGTACCGCGGTGGCGTCCCGTTCCATCACGTCGAGGTCGGCGCCGACGTGGGGGGCGAGGTCCGTCTTGTTCACTACCAGCAGGTCGCTGTCGACGACGCCTGGCCCCCGCTTGCGGGGGATGTCGTCACCCTCCGCAACACTGATGACATACAGCGAGTAGTCGGCCAGTT
>CAZCXJ010000107.1:0-6677 GCA_964502585.1 uncultured Candidatus Halobonum sp. | reverse complement strand
GCTACCACCAGGTCGGCGGCTGTGGCGGGAACTCCGACGCCTGGCACCTCGCGACGGACACGCTCGATAAGGCCGGGAAGGACGAGCTCGTTCGTGACCTCCAGGTGTACGCCGTGGCAGTTCTCAGGGTGCTCAACGCCGACGTGCTCCCGCTTGACCACGCCCGCAACGCCGCCCGGATCCGCGAGCAGGTCGCCGAGTACGACGAGATCGCGGGCGAGCAGTTCGACTTCGCGCCCACGCTCGAGGAACTCGACCGCCTCCGGGCCGACCTGGAGGCGTTCTACGACGCCGCGGAGAACGGCGAGATACCCCCCAAACGGGCGAACGAGACGATAAAGCGGCTCTCGCGGACGCTCACGCGGCTGAACCTCGTCGAGCGCGGCCAGTTCGACCAGGACCCGGCCCTCTCCCGGGACCCGGTTCCGCGCTACTCGGCGACGGAGCAGTTCGTCCGGATCGACGACGAGGACGACCGCCGGTTCCTCCAACTCCAGCTCCAGCGCGAGCAGAACGACGTCACCTACGAACTGAAGCAGGCCCGCCGGCGACTGCCGGAGCTCTGAGCCGTCGGTCGGTGACGACGGCCGTTCCCGACGGAGAGCGTCGTGGTCCGGCAAACGACCCGGTTCATCCGAACGGTTTTGCGGGTTGGCGTGGAGACGGGTCCACAGGGTAAGAATGTACGCCACTGTCAACGACGCCGAACTCTACTACGAGGTCCACGGGTCCGAGTCGGACCCGGCGATCCTCTCCCTGCACGGGGGCCCGGGGATCGGTGACCACCAGAAGGGCAAGGAGGCGTTCGAACCGCTGACCGACAACTACCGGCTCGTCGTGTACGACCACCGCGGCTGTGGGCAGTCCAGTCTCACGAAGCCGTACTCGAACGAGCAGTACGCCAGGGACGCCGAGGCCCTGCGCCAGCATCTCGACCTCGGTGAGATCGTGGTCATCGGGGGGTCGTACGGGGGGTTCATCACCCAGGAGTACGCGTCCCGCTTCCAGGAGCAGCTGGCCGGGATCGTCCTCCGGGACACGGCGGCGACCCCGGAGTTCGAGCTGGCGGCCCAGGAGAACGCGAAGGAGACCTTCCCCGATATGAAGGCCCGGAACTTCGACGTCCCCGACATCACCTGGGAGGAGTTCATGGCGGTCATGGACGGGAACGTCGACTCCGACGAGCAGTTCCGCCGCGTCTTTCACGGGATGCTGCCGCTGTACGCGCCCTCGCTCGACGAGTTCGACGCGGAGGCGGCCCGCGAGAGCATCGCGGAGACCACCTTCCACCACGAGACACACAACGTGATGTTCACCGAGGCGTACCCGAACATGGACTACACCGACGACCTGCCGGACGTGGACGTGCCGGCGCTGGTGACCGTCGGCCGCAACGACTGGATCACGCCGCCGGCGGCGTCGGTCGAGATCGCCGACCTCCTGCCGGACTCCCGGCTCGTCGTCTTCGAGTCCTCGGGGCACTCGCCGAACCTCGACCAGGGTGACCAGTACATCGCCCGCGTGCGGGAGTTCCTCGCGGAGATCGGGTACGGAGACCCGTACGGCGACGGCGATGCGGAAGCGGGGCCGGACGCCGACCCCGACGCCGCGGCCGACGGGGGTGAGGCGTCGTGACCGACGTCTCGGACCCGGACGTGATGAACCTCTCCGACGCCCTCTCGGTGACGTGGCGTCCGGGCGAGCCCCGCCGGCTCACCTACGTCGAGCGCGAGCGCGGCGAGGACACGGTGTACGACTACCGGTTCGACGTCGACGCCTCCGAGCGCGTGATGGCCTTCGACGAGCGGATCTCCGGCCGCTGGGGGCAGGTCGACTGGAACGACGACGGGACGAAACTCGCGTACACCCGCGGGGGCGACGTCCGCGTCTACGACACCGTGACCGGGGAGGAACTGACCCCGGCCCCGAGTGACTCCTTCGACAACGCACCGCGGTTCTCGCCGGTCGAGGACCGACTGGCCTTCATCTCGGGCCGTGGCGAGGCCGGCAACGACGTCTGGGTCGTCGACGCCGACGGCTCGAACCTGGAGCGGGTGACCGAGGGGGCCAACCCCCACGACGACAAGCGGTGGGAGCCATCCTGGTCGCCGGAGGGCGACCGGATCGCCTTCGTCGGCGCGGCCGACTGGCACGGCCGGGACTGGGCGGACGAGGCCCACGTCGTCCACGTGGGGACCGGCGAGGAAGAGCGCCTGACGCGGGGGCTCTCGGTCACCTCGGTCCCGTCGTGGGGACCCGAGGGACACCGGGTGGCGTTCTTCGCGAAGGAGGTCGCCGAACCCTGGTACAGACACTCCGAGGATATCCACGTCCACGACCTGGAGACCGGGACCCGTGACGTCTACCCGGTCGAGGCCTCCCACCAGTACAACGTCCAGCAGCCGGTCTGGGACCACGACGGCGACCGCCTCTTTTTCCCGGTGCGGGACCGGGGTGAACAGCAACTGGCCGCCATGCTCCTGCACGACGACAGCGACGCCCGGGGAGTCCCCACCCGGGTGACGGTCCACGACGGCGTGTTCGGGGCCGGACCAGTCAGGCTCTCGCCCGACGGCGAGTATCTCGGGTTCAGCTACGCCGAGCACACGCTGCCGCCACACCCCCGCGCGGTCCCGACGTCCGGGGGGCCGGAGCAGCAGCTCCGGGACCCGGCGGTCCCCGACGGCGTGGCCGTCCCGGAGAACGTCACCTACGAGTCCTTCGACGGGCTGTACGTCAACGGCTACCTCTACCGGCCGGCGGACGCAAGCGCCGAGGAGCCCAGCCCGGCCCTGGTCCAGCTGCACGGCGGCGGGCACTTCCAGTACGGCGAGGGGTGGCACCCGATCGAGCAGTTCCTCGCGGCCAACGGGTACGTCGTGTTCGCGATCGACTTCCGTGGCTCGGGCGGGTACGGGCGTCCGTTCCAGGAGCTGTCGATGGGCGACTGGCACGGCGGCCAGGTCGAGGACGCCCGTGAGGCCGCCCGCTTCGTCCGCTCGCTGCCGTACACCACCGATAGCGTCGGCGTCTACGGCGGGTCCTGGGGCGGGTTCATGACGCTGCTGTCGATCACCCGGTTCCCGGACGCCTTCGACGCCGCCGTCGAGTGGTACGGCGTGGTCAACCAGTTCACCGACTACGAGGAGGTCGACCGGGTCGGTCGCCTGCTCACGGAGCGGGACATGGGCGGCACCCCCGAGGAGCAGGAGGAGCTGTACCGCGCGGCCAGCGCCAGCACCGACCTCGACCGGATCCGGACGCCGCTGTCGGTGCTGCACGGTGCCGAGGACGAGCGCGTGCCGTTCAACCAGGCCGAGGAGCTGATAGACGTCCTCGAGGACAGCTCGGTCCCGTTCGAGGCGACCGTCTACGAGAACGAGGGCCACGGCTTCCGGGACGCGGCCAACCGCCGGGACGCCGTCGAGACGACCCTCGACTGGTTCGACGAACACCTCCGCTGACCCCGGGCCCCGACTCCCGGCCTGCGCACCGCGGCTGTCGTCCGTTCTTCCGACTCCCGGCCTGCGGATCGCGGCTGTCGTCCGTCCTCCCGACTCTCCACCCGCGAGTCGCGGCTGTGGCCTATCGACCGGAGCCGGCGAGTCGAGGGAACCGGCGCGCGCGAGTTCGCCGACCGCCTCGAGACGGCCGTCGACGGCCACGGGAGCCCGCTCTTCGGCCCCGTTCGCAGCGCTGATCCCGACCGACTGACACGTGCGAGGCACGGGAGCGGGGCCGATCCCGGTTTCACCGCTCTGTATTGCGAAATGATCGTCACCAAATCGCCGTTTAGCGAAGATTTTTAACTACCTATGCTAAGCCGTTTCAACATGACGGACGATGACAATCGTTCACAGGGGAATGTCAGTCGCAGAGACGTGATCAGGTACGGGACGGTCGGCGGTGTCGCGGGCGTCGCCGGCTGTTCCGGTAGCGACGGCGGCGGTGGTGGCGACGGAGACGACGGTGACGGCGGCGACGGCGACGGCGGTACCACGCAGACCACCACGACGGCGTCCGAAGACGAGGTCCAGACGGGGGGGAAGCCGATCGTCGGGCTGGGGGCCGAGCCACAGGCGTTCAACCCGCTCGTCACCTCCGACGCCGACGCCTGGGCGATCATGGACCAGATGTACCCGTATCCCACCGCGAGGGACCCCCAGGACGTCACGAACACGGCGCCGTTCGTGTTCGAGGAGTGGTCGTTCGACCCCGACAGCCTCACCGGAACGGCGAAGATCACGGAGGGGTTCCAGTGGTCCGACGGGGAGACCCTCGACGCGGAGGGTGTCGCCTGGTGGTTCAACTACCTGATGGGCGAGTCCGGCCACCGCTACGAGGGAAACACGGGGCAGATCAAGTCCCTCGAGGCGACCGGTGACTACGAGATCTCCTTCGAGCTGAACGGCGAGACCTCGGCGGTGTTCACCCCCGAGACCGGTGTGTTCGCGGTGCCGATCCTCCCGGCCCACGTCTGGAAGGAGGTCGAGGACTACACGGAGTACTCGCCGGACGAACTGATCGGCGCCCAGGGGTTCGAGTGGAACGACTCCTCGCCGGGGAACTGGTACGAGCTGACGACCAACGCCGACCTCGTCCCAGACGAGATCCACGAGGGACCGTACGTCGACAACCTCCGTTTTCGCGTGTTCGGTGACACGACCGCGCTGATCCAGGAGATGAAAAACGGCAACGTGGACCTGACCTACAACTCCATCACGCCCAACCGGGCGTTCCAGCTGCAGGACACCGAGGGGGTGAAGGTCTGGAACTCGAAGGCCCGGGGCTACAACTACATCGCCCACAACATGCGGCGGGTGCCGTTCGACGACAAGAAGTTCAGACAGAGCCTCGGCTTCGTCTACCCGTTCAAGTATCTCGAGAATTCGCTCCGGCGGGGGCTCACCCAGACCGGCGACTACGTCTCGGCGAAGGTGTACGAGCCCTGGCGGCCGAACTCCTTCGACGAGCCGTTCGAGCACGGCCCCTACAGGACCGAGAGCGGCGAACTCGACGTCGAGCGGGCCCGGAGCTTCCTGGAGAACGCCGACGGCGAGCACGACTACACGTTCGGCTCCGTCGAGTCCGCGGCCGTCACGGGCGACAAGGAGATCCGCGTCGACGGCGAACTGCTGACAGAGGCCCACACCGACAACGACGGCAACCCTGGCCAGGGTCCGATCAGCATCGTCATCACTCCGCCCAGCCAGGCGCCCGTCTCGGCCCGCGCGGGGTCGCGGTTCGTCGAGAACCTGAACGAGGTGGGGATCCCCGCCGAGACCCGCCCGGTCGCGGAGGGCTCACAGAACTCGCTGATCTGGAGCAAGGAGGACTTCGACATGTGGTCCTCGGGCTGGATCTGGATGCCGAAGCCACACTTCTACATGGACTTCTGGCTCACCAGCTCCCGGGCGGACATCGAGTCGAGCTCGGACTCGTTCAACCTCAACCCCATGGGCTACGGGAACGCCGACGAGATGATAAAGAACGTCAGAGGCACCTTCGACCCCGAGCAACAGAAGGAGTACGCGAAGGAGGCTCTCGCCCAGGTGTACGAGGACCAGCCGGCGCTGGTGACCGAGTACCCCAACCGGCTGCACGCCTCCTCGAACCGGTTCCAGGGCTGGGTGAAGCTCCCCGGCGGGATCACCCAGAACCCCTGGACCTACCTGAACGTCCACATGGCGACGGAGCAGTAGGCGACCGGACACGCCACACCACAAATGACCCGGATCACTGGGAGGTATCTGCTTCGCAGGATCTTCATCAGTGTCTTCACCGTCTACGTGCTGGCGACGCTTCTGTTCGTGCTCATGCACTCGATGCCCGGGAGCCCGATCGACGCGCTGATCGGCCCGGGAATGAGCACCGAGCAGATCGAACGGATCGAGAGCCGGTTCGGGCTGAACGAGCCGCTGTGGATCCAGTACGTCGAGTTCGTCACCTCCGTCCTCGTCTTCGACTTCGGCTTCTCGATCCAGACGCTCGAGCCCGTCCAGGAGCGCCTCCTCGACCGGATCGTGCCGACGCTCGTGCTGTTCGTCCCCGCGTTCATGCTCCAGTACTCGATGGGGACCATCGTCGGGACGTACCTCGGCTGGCGCCGCGGCTCGCGGACGGACCTGGCCGGATTTACCGCGGGGCTGTTCATGTACTCGATCCCCTTCTTCTGGCTGGCGTGGATCCTGCTCGGGGGCCTGTCCTACGAGCTGGGCTGGTTCCCGAGCGGCTCGATGCTGCCTCCGTTCAAGACCGAGTTCGGCTGGGCCACCGCCATCCCCGAGTTGCTCCTGCACATGGTCATCCCGGTGCTCTCGCTGGCACTGATCGGCTGGGCGGGGCCGATGCTCGTGATGCGGACGACGATGCAGGACGTCGTCGACGCCGACTTCGTCGACTTCGCCCGCGCCCAGGGATACTCGGAGCCGACCGTCATGACCCGCTTCGGGGCCCGCAACGCGCTCATCCCCGTCGTCACCCAGGCGATCATCGGGATCGCCTTCATCATCGACGGCTCGGTCATCGTCGAGACGGTGTTCTCCTGGCCGGGGCTGGGCCAGCTGCTGGTCGACTCCATCTTCAGCAAGGACCTGCCGACCGCCCTGGCCGCGTTCTACACCCTGGGCGTGCTGATCGTCGTCCTGCGGCTGGTGACCGACGTCGTCTACACCATG
>CAZCXJ010000106.1:5560-6738 GCA_964502585.1 uncultured Candidatus Halobonum sp. | reverse complement strand
CCAACCCACGTCCCCTCGCGACCGCACTCCGTCGTGAGACGACAAACTCTGGTCTCAGGGGGCCAGAAGACTCGGACCGTTCCGGCTTCCGGGTCAGAGTCGACCGTCAGTTCCTGCCGATACGTAACTGAGGCACCGCCAGACCCGACGAAGGTAACGACGAGATCGACCTCGCTCGGACCGGGCGGTAACGGGACAGCAGCCGAATCAGCCGCTGCAGGCGGGTGACTGGTTACCTCGGCCTCGTCTGACGAAAGTTGCCAATCTATCGGGACCGTCCCATCGGAAGTGGTCTGCGGCTGGTACCGAACGGTTCCAGCGGCCGTCTCCAACCGAATCGATGAGAGTGATGCTCCTTGCGGAACCCCGACGACCGTCTGGGCGGTCACCCGGACGCCACGGAGGACTCGAAGCCGGGTCAGAACGGAATCGACTGGGTCGACAGCATTGGCCCATTCGCCGCGGTAGGTGAAGCGATACGGGGTCCGGTTCGTGGCGTCGTACGCCCGCCAGTCATCGGTCGGGTCGGCGTCGAGCACGTAGAGGGTCTGTCCGTCGAACCCCGGATCGTTACGCAGGTACTGGAATGGGTGCTGCTGCCAGTTCCCGTACGGGTTCGGAGTGTACACGAGTGCCCGCTGGAATTGAGTCCGTTCGAACGGCTGATAGGCCGTTGCCAGTGAGTCGGTCCGCTCAAGGTTGGCCTCGAGCGGTTCCGCGACCGTGACGGTCGCCGTAATACCCACTATGGGAGCCGACACGATGAGCAATACCAGCAGCACCCCGCGTGCCTGAGAGGGCGTGAGGAGACGCCGGGCTGCAGTGAGCGTCACGGAAACCACCCGGACGACCCCCCCGGCGCCGAACACCGCGACCGGCAACAACAGGTCGAAATGGTAGTATGGTCCCAACAGGTCGATAAGCCCGTTCGTCAACCCGTTGAGGGTCCCCCAGAAGTAGGCGTTTCCGAGGATGACTGATGGAACCAGTCCTGCGATACAGAGCCTGAGTTCGCGATCGGACAGGAACCGGGAAGGTCCTGTCGATTTCAAGCGAGTCAGACCGACGATGACTGCGATCGCGCCGAACGGTCCCGCAGGCAACCAGTCAGTGGTGAGCTCGATCAGCAATCTGCTGGTGGTTTCGGCAGCCAGGGCAGGCGTGTAGGTCCGTGTGTA
>CAZCXJ010000106.1:0-5460 GCA_964502585.1 uncultured Candidatus Halobonum sp. | reverse complement strand
CAGCGACGGCACCAAGCACGAGCCGGGGTGATCCGGCGAGCTTCCCGAGTGCGAACAGCGCCGGCACGACCGGGGCGTACTTGGGATACATCCGGACCCCGCTCACTGACGCCGGCGCTTCGTCCACGACGAAGAACCACGGTCGAACCAGCGGCGCGAGCTCACCCGGCGGATACAGGAACAGCTGTCCTTCGAGCAGCATCGCAGCTTGGAGAAGGTAGACGCCCTCGTCGTCGTTGACCGAGTGGTAGGGGAAGACGTTAGTCGCGATCGAATAAACGGCGATACCCGCAAGCACCGCAACCACCAGTGCGAGCGTCCGATAGGTCGAAGCCCGGACTACCCGGCGGACGCGCTGCCACAGGCCCATTACTCGGTGCCAGAGCGACTGAATTCGCTCACTGCCTCTCGCCGGCCGCGTTGTCCCGGGGGGAACCATGAGAGTTCGTGGTCGGCCTTCAACGAGACTTGAACCGGTGCCTCTAGGGGGAGACGCTCGTCGTGGTTGTGCATACATTCGACCGTCGACCCGTCCGCGAGCTCAACCTCATACAGGATCGTCGGGCCGAGATACCGGCGGCGACGGATTATACCGTTGCCGGAGTCCGGGTTCTCCCGGTCAGCCTGGAGGTTGGCTGTCGCGTCTCGCCCCGCGTCCGAAGCGGAACCGGTCTGAACCGAGGCCGCGTCAAGGTCGTCCGGCCGGACCAGGATGTCGATCCGCGTCCCTTCGTACTCGGGCGCCAGGCCGTGAATCTGGTCGCGGGGAACCGTCCCAATGGAGGTCTCCACGCCTCCGCTCCGAACCTCTCCCGGAAGGAACGACGCGTGGCCGAGGAAACCCGCAACGAACCGCGACTCGGGATGCTGGAAGACTTCTTCGGGATCGCCGACCTGCTCGACCCGCCCGTCGTGCATAACTGCCACCCGATCAGAGATGCTCAGTGCCTCCTCCTGATCGTGAGTGACCGAGACCGCAGTCACGCCTGCTTCCTTCAGAATCCGGCGCACCTCTTCGCGCATTCGCACCCGCAGATCGACGTCCAAGTTTGAGAAGGGCTCGTCGAGCAAGAGGATCGACGGCTCGGGAGCGAGCGACCTGGCAAGCGCGACGCGCTGTTGCTGCCCGCCCGAGAGTTCATCAGGATACGAGTCCGCCTGTGCTTCCAGCCCGACGAGGTCGAGCAACTGATCGACGCGCCGTGACCGTTCCTCGGCTGCCCACTCGTCGAGCCCAAACGCAACGTTCTCGCGGGCAGTCAGATGAGGGAACAAGGCGAAGTCCTGGAACACGACACCAACCCCACGGGTCTCCGGTTCACGGAAGGTGGAAGGTCCAGAGACCGTCTGCCCGTTGAGCCTTACTTTGCCCGCGTCGGGCCGGTCAAGCCCGGCGATCAGCCTGAGAGTCGTCGTTTTCCCACACCCTGACGGGCCGAGCAGCGTGAGGATTTCGCCCTCGTGAACCGCGAGCGAGAGGCTCCGGATCACCGGTTCAGGGCCGAAGGCTTTCGAGACGTCGTCGAGCTCCAGCACCGGATCCCCGTCGGGCGGAGCTGACAGTACGTCCGTCTCACGAACGAGATCGCCGTCCGAGGAGTGATCCCGGCGGGTGGACCGTTCGTCCTGCTCGTCCGGTTCGTCGGTCTTACTCATCAGGATCACCTCCGGAGTCGAGCCCGCCCGCCGAGGTGGAGTCGGTCGAAACCGCCATTGTCGAGCCCTCTTGGGCCAGAATCACCATCATGGAAAGTCCAGAAACGGCTAGCAAGGCGAGGGCAGGGATGGCGGCCTGGCCGTAGTACCCCGCTTTCTCCGCCCGCCAGATCGCCGTCACCAGCGTCGTGAACTCGGCCGGCCGGAGCATCAATGTAGCCGGGAGTTCCTTCATGCTCGTCAAAAAGACCAACGAAGCGCCGGCGAGCACACCGGGCATCACGAGCGGGAGGGTCACGTCGCGGAACGCACCCATCGGGGGACGACCCAGCGTGCGCGCGGCCTCGGGAAGCGCCGGGTCGACGCTCATAAACGCCGCTTTGGTCGAGCCGACGGCCTGGGGCAGGAATCGGACGACGTATGCGAACACAAGCAGGGGGATGGTCTGATAAACCGCGCTCAGATATCGGGACCCGAAAAACACCAACGCAAGGCCCATCACGACGCCCGGAACGGCGTATCCGACATACGAGACTCGTTCGAGCAACCCGTCGAGACGGTTGTCGCCGGCCGCGGCCAAGTACGCGACCGGTAGCCCCGCGACCGCGGCGACCAGGGCGGCCGCCGCCGACACCGAGAGTGAATTGATCGCGTATTGGAGGCGGAAGGGGTGACCGGCAGCCGTCGTGTCCGCCGCCAGCCACAGTATCAGAACCCCCACCGGCACGACGAGCGCGAGGCCCGTCACGAGCGCGGGGAATGTGACGGCCAGCCAGCGCCACCGCCCGAGTCGGACCCGGTCCTTGCGGCCGCCGGCAGCCCGTCCACCCCCGCCCCTGACCCGGGACTCAAGAGCAAGGATCAGGACCGTAATACCCACGAGCTGGAGCGACAGGAGAGCTGCGAAATCACGCCCGAAGGTGAGTTCCGTATAGATCACCCGTGTGAAGACGTTGAATCGCATGATGGCAGGAGTCCCGAAATCGGAGAGGGTGTACAAGGCGACGAGCAAGGCCCCCGCCGCCACCGCCGGCTGGACATGCGGGAGGGTCACACGCCGGACGGCGCCGAGTCGCCCCTGGTTGAGGGTCCGGGCGGCGTCCACGAGGGTGGTATCCAACGAGAGGAGAGAAGCGCGGGTGGTGAGAAACACGTACGGATAGGTGTAGAGGGTCAACACCAACACCGTCCCGTGGAGCCCTCGGATCTCCGGGAGTTCCCCAAGCCCGAACGGGGCCAGGAGTGCCCGTTGAAGGATTCCACGCGTGCCGAATGCGGACACGAACGCGAACGCTCCGATATACGACGGGACCACCAGCGGCATCGCAGCGGCGACGGTCCAGAACCGCCGGAACGGGAGGTCCGTCCGGACGGTCAAATACGCCAGCGGAACAGCGACGAGGATGGAAGCCGCGGTCACCGCGATCACCAGCGTCACAGAGTTCCCGAGGATCCGTAACGCACGGCTTTCGAGAAGGAGCGCCATCGCCGCACCCACGCCGACATCGAAGGCCGCAACCACCAGCCACAGGAGTGGAACCACGATGGCGGTTGCCACGGCCGCGGCAGCCAGCCTGAGAGCCGTCTCTCGGGCCCCGGGGCCCTGCTTGGGATCGGCCTCCTGTCGTGTCGCCATTCTGAGTGAGTGCTCGTGGCGGGGCGGTATTTACACGTCGATTCCAACGTCTCGCATCAACTCGACGGTAGATTCCAGGTCCGACAGTTCGCTTAGGTCCAGGTCTTCCGGTGGATCGAGTTCATCGATCGGCGGGATGTCGCCAACAGGGTCAACCTCCGGAACCAGCGGATACTCGAACGTCGACCGCGCGAAGTAGTCTTGCGCCTCCGCGGAGAGGAGGTGTCTGACGAATTCCGACGCCAATGTTTCGTCGGCAGCCGTATCGACGACGGCCGCGCCAGCGACATTGAAGACGGCTCCCGGGTCGTTTCGAGTAAACGCGATATCGATCGGGGCGGCCTCCCGGCGAGCCTGAACTCGCAGGGTGTAATAGTGGTTGGCGAAGCCGGCCTCGATCTCCCCGTCCGCGACCGCCTGGGCGACTAAGAACTCGTCGGAGTACCGACGTACCCCGGCGTCCATCATCCCCTGAAGCCACTCCCGTGTTCGCTGGTCCCCGTCCAGAATCCGCATCGCCGTGACGAATGCTTGAAAACTCCCGTAGGCGGGGGCCCATCCCATCGCATCCTCAAAGCGAGTGTCCTCCGGAAACGCATAGATATCCGCGGGGATGTCGGCCTCGTCGAACTGGTCGGTATTGTAGGGGATGGTCCGAGCCCGTCCCGAGGTCCCGGTCCATGTGCCCGAGTTGGCCCGGAACTCGGCAGGGACGAGGTCAAGCACCTCCCCGGGCAGGTCGGTGGTCCGGCCCTCGTCCGCGAGGACGCCCAGCGACCCCGCGTTCACTGAGTAGAACACGTCAGCACTGCTGGAGTCCCCCTCCGTGAGGATCTGATTGAGCAGTTCGGTCGACCCCGCATACCGGACTCGGAGGGTAAGGTCGTCGTACAGGTCTTCGATATACTCGATGAGCTCTCCGACCAGTGCCTCCCCGCGTCCCGAGTACACCGTGAGCTCCCCAGAAAGTGCGGGCATCTCCGCCATCGGCACGCCACCCTGGAGGTTGCGGTCGCCGAACGGCGATCGGCCGGACCCAATCTGTCCTGGCGCCGGCGACTCGTCGTCCTCGATACCTGTACAGCCGGCGAGGGTGACAAACCCCGTCGCGCCGATCGCACTGAGGACCTGTCGTCGGCTGGCGAGGTCGGTCACCGCCGGATCCCGGTCGTCCATACTCGATTTAGGCATACCTAAATCATTTGTATCTGGCGGTCTCGTCGGCACTTCGTCACTATCCGGACCACCCGCTCCGTCTGGGCTGTCAGTCATCTGCGGTCACCCTCCCGTGTTCGATCCGGTTGCGGCCGGAATCGAGCGCGACCAGACAGTCGAGCCAATCCTGGGCGTACTCACCGCAGTAGTTGAGGAATTCCCCGTTGGCCCAGTCGCTGAAGTCACCGGCTACCAGTTCGTCAGCCATCGCCGCGAAGGCGGCATGGAATGCTCCGGCCGCCGACGACGGATCCCGGGCCGTGATCCGGCCCGCGATATCAGCGCGGTCGAACACTCGCCAAACGTGTTCGTTCAGTTCGAGGCCGGGAGCTTCGTTGGCCAGATCACCGAAGGTCGAGCGCGGTGCTTTGTTGTGCTCGCACAGTGGTGGGCCCGTCAGGACGTCTTTCCCCAGGACGTCCGCGGCCCGCTTGAGAGTCAATCCCGACCAGATGTCGTCAAACCGCCCAACGTCCCAGGGATTATCGTCCATGGGAAACTGGTAGAACGCGGGGATGATTTCGCGCTTGAACGCGAGGTTCATCGAGCAGACGGTGAGGTACTGCCCCGGGTGGGCAACGAACCGATTGTCGAAGTCCGCGGCTGAGGTTCGGGTCCGAGCCTGTCCTTTGAGATCGCCGTCCATTAGGATCCGAACCGCATCCAGATCGGGGACGTTGGTCCACAACCCTTGTGAAGCTACAACGTCCGTAACCGCTCGCGTCCCCTCCTCGATGCTCTCATTCATCGCTCCGTACGGATACCCACGGGGGTAGAGGCCGTGCTCCTCGTGATTCTCGTACAATACGTTTACCCACCGTTCGTCCGACCGGACAGCCCTCAGTTCGCCCTCGAACGCCAGGTTCCGAAGGTGGTGTCCGAAGAAGTCAAACTCGCCGACCGGCCGTGTATCGTCGTCGATGAACATGCCGAACTCGAAATCGCCGTCCCAG
>CAZCXJ010000105.1:2682-6741 GCA_964502585.1 uncultured Candidatus Halobonum sp. | reverse complement strand
AGAGGCTGCACGTCTCCCGCCAACTCCGCACCTCCTCGATCCAGTTGGTGAACTCGCTTTTTACCGGGTAAGGGTGTCGACCCGGGTTGTTCCGGAGGAGTTCCATCGGGCTATCTGCTGATTCGAGTGCGCTCTCGAGGCTCTGATTGGTCATTCGTCTGCAAACCGTTATCGAGAATCCATCTTAAAATTTATTATCAGTCTCGGAACTAAGTGTAAATCCCGTACGTCGAACGACCATCAGGAGGCGTGCGTAGCACACTACGCAGGTAGCGACATCGGTTCGGTGTCGGGGGGTGACGTCGAAAGAGTCCATACGAGACGGCTCACGACCGCCGAAGTCCGAGGCGGTCGTACACCTCCGGAGGTGAATCCAGCGCGTCCAGCGCACCGGTCAGTAGCGATCGCATTCGCGTCTCCGCTGGACGGCTCTGTCCGGCGATGTTCTCCGTCTGACCCGGATCGTGCTTCCGGTCGAATAGCATCGGTGAGTCGTGTCGACCGTGAGTATCACCCTCAGTTCGCCAAACGGGCGCGTCCGTGTACGGCAGGAACTGATCGGCTTCGGCCGTCGGGTCCGGTTGCGGCGGATAAAACCCGTCGGGATACGGGTTCAGTACCATCGTCGAGTAGAGTGTCGCTTGCGAGTCCGACCGAGTCGGATGGAGGTACGTAAACCGACCGTCAGTGACATTGACTGACGAACCCCAGTACCCATACAGGGCCCATTCTCGAACTGACTGCCGGTCGTCTTCAAGAATCGGTAACAGCGATCTGCTGTGTACGGAATCCGGCACGGGACGTCCGAGAACTTCGAGGATGGTCGCGTACAGATCGACGGCCGACGTCAGCGCGGATATCGTCTCACCCATCCGTTCGCTCTCGGGGTGCCAGATGAGTAATGGAGTCTTTGCTAACGTGTCGTACAACGGCGCGTACGGTTTCCCCATATACCCGTGGTCACCGAGAAAATGGCCGTGGTCGGAGGTCACAACGACTACCGTGTCCTCCCAATATCCTTCCTGCGTAAGAGTATCGAGTACCTGGCCGAACCAGCGGTCGACCATCGTTACCTTGCCTGCGAACTGTGACCGGACGAAGTCGACTTGCCGGTCTGTATACGCGACAGTTACGTCGTGGGACCGTTCCGGGTGTAGTTCGTCGACATCGGTGGGGTCGTCATCGTTCGTCGACTCGTGGTCTTTGGCTTCGGATGCGTTGTCAGTGATCCGACCGTATTTCGGCCAGACCGGAAGATCCGGGTCCCTCGGATCCTCGTCAGTGTACATCGACGCGTACGGTTCCGGGACGTCAAACGGTTCGTGAACGTCGAAACTATCGACGTAACAGAGCCATTGGTTCCACTCACCGTTTTCGCGCAACCATTCAGCAGCTTTCGAGAACACCTTCGGTGCGAACCAGTCTTCCTCCTTCGAGAAGCGCTCCCGGTTCCGAGCGTAGACAGTACGATTGAGGAGACTCAGATTGCGTGGGTCGCCTGCCTCTATCTGGCGGGTGAAGCCTTCATCCGTCTCGATTGGCGTCGTCTGCCACGGGTCGAGTTCGTGCCCCCGGAAGAACTCGTACCCGTTGAAGTCCTCGTAGTAGCCGTGTGATCCGTGTTGGAAGTAGTGGAAGTGATCAGTGATGAGTTGTGCCACGGCGCCAGCCTCTCGGGCTTGTCTGGGAAGCGGGTCGTCGAACGGTTCGATCGGCCCCCACGGGCGCCACAAAAACTCCTGGATACCGGTGTACCACTCGCGTCGAGCGGGCATACAGGGCAGGCTTCCCGCATAGTGGGTTTCGAACACCGCTGCTCGATCCGCGAAGCGATCGAGGTTTGGCGTATCGACGGGATAGCCAAATCCGCGGGGTTCGTCCCGATACGCATCGAGGACGTCACATCGCAGGCTATCGATGGAGATCAACAGGACGTTGAACTCTGTCATTGGTTTCGAGGTGACGAGCCGCTACCAGTAAAAAGATTATTAAAAATAGTGACGAATACGCTGGCGACATTGTCCGAACAGGCTGATTTTGGTAGACGGCGTCGCGAGAAGCCAGGTGTCGGCAGTTGGTAGCTAGATGTTTCAGAAGCGTGACGAACCTATTTATTGCCGTCAAAATCACAGTCGGGGTATGGATTACGTCGCACACCGAGGGTACGCCGAGGAGTTTCCGGAGAACACGCTGGCAGCGTTCAGCGGCGCCGCCGACTCCGCGGACTGGATCGAGTTCGACGTCCGGCGGTGCGGGTCGGACGACCTCGTCGTCTTCCACGACGAGACGCTGGAGCGGGTCACCGACGACGAGCGGACCGTCGGATGCACCCCTTGGGAGGACCTCCGCGACCTCGACGTGCTCGACTCCGGGGAGGGGATCCCACGGCTCGAGGACGCCCTCGGCGCGATCCCACCCGCGGTCGGGATCCAGATCGAACTGAAGGAGCTGGGCATCGCAAGCGACGTGCTGGACGCCGTCGAGGGCCACGACAACCCGGCGATCCTGATCTCGTTCAGCCCGCTCGCCCTCCAGGAGGCCAGGGAGGCGGACCCCGCCGCCCCCCTGGGGTACGTGCTCCACGACGGCGTGTACGGCGACGACCCCGAACTCGGCGTCGATACCGCCGCCAGCCTGGGGTGCGAGGCGGTCCACATGTACTACTCGACCGGGTCTGATCCCGACGTCGTCGACTACGCCCACGACCGCGGACTCGTGGTGCAGACCGCCGTCCCCGACGAGGGCCCGACCGATCGGGTCCTGGAAACCCTCCGGACAGCCGGGGTGGATCGGGTCAGCACGGACGAGCGACCGCATCGCTGAGTCGGAAGAGCGTCGGCATCGATCCCGAACGTCGCGTCAGGACCGGTCGATGAAGTGGATGTCGGCGGGATCGACTGCCAACGTGATCGTGTCGCCGGGCGTGTATTCGAGCCGGGGGTCGAGGTGGAGTGTGAGCGAGTCACCGTTCGGAAGGCTCGCGAGCACCTGGACGTGCTCGCCCAGGTAGAACGACTCCTCGATTGTCGCCTCGAACGACCCCGACTGAGAGACCTCGAACGCCTCCGGTCGGATCGTGGCGGTGACCTCCCCCTGATAGGTGGCGCGACCGGTCTCGGCGTCGATGGTGGCGAATCCGAGGTCGAGCCGCCCGTTTTCGATCGTTCCCGAGAGCAGGTTGGAAGTGCCGATGAAGTCGGCCACGAAGGCGTTCGCCGGCTGTGCGTACACCTCCTCGGGTTCGCCCACCTGTTCGAGGATCCCCTCGTTCATCACCGCGATCCGATCGCACATCACCATCGCCTCCTCCTGGTCGTGGGTGACGTACAGCGCGGTGACCTCGAGTTCCTCGAGGAGGCTCCCGATCTCGCGCTGGAGCCGGTTCTTCAGTTGGGCGTCGAGCCCGGTCATCGGCTCGTCGAGCAGCAGGATTCGGGGTTCGATCGCGAGTGCCCTGGCGAGCCCGACCCGCTGCTGCTGCCCCCCGGAGAGCGTTGTCGGGTCGCGGTCGCCGAGGTCGCCGATGTCGAGCATCTCGAGGAGCTCCTGTGCTCGGTCCTGACGCTCCTCGGACGGCACGTCGCGCATCTTGAGCCCGAACTCCACGTTCTCCTGGACGGTCATGTTGTCGAACAATGCGTACGACTGGAACACGAGGCCGACGTTCCTGGCCGAACAGCACCTCGCCCTCGGTGGGCGTCTCGAAGCCGGCGACCGTCCGGAGGGTCGTGGTCTTCCCACATCCCGACGGGCCGACGATTCCGAGCGTCTCACCGGGCTCGACCGTTAGTGAAATATCGTTGACAGCGGTCGTCTCGTTGAACCGTTTCGTGATGTTTTGGAGTCGAACAGTTTCGGCCATTCAGCGAGCACCTCCGACGGAGAACCCGCGCTGCCCGGTGGCCTGCAGGAGCACCGTTACCCCGGCCACGATCAGGAAGTAGATCGACACCGCGGCGGCCGTCTGCAGGATCGGGCTGTTGGTAATGTTATTGTACAGGAAGATCGAAAAGGGCCGAGGGCCGCGCGAGTACACCATGTAGGTGAAGTTGAACTCCG
>CAZCXJ010000105.1:0-2672 GCA_964502585.1 uncultured Candidatus Halobonum sp. | reverse complement strand
GGAGTTCGCACCGGTCCACGCCGGTATCGTCTGAAACGTTGTAGGTGAAGTTGAACTCCGCAGCCGCGAGCGTCCAGCAGACGATCGACCCCGCGATCACGCCCGTCTTCGCGTTCGGGATGATGATGGTGAAGAAGGTCCGCGGCCACGACGCACCCAGCGAGCGGGCGCTCTCCTCCAGTTGCCGGAGGTCCATCGACTCGAACGACGATTGGACCGCGAGTACCATGTACGGCACTTTTAGCAGCGAATACCCGATCACGAGCGCGATGGCGCTCGGAAGGTTGGGGTAGGTCCGGAGGAACGCGATCCCTAGGATGACCCCCGGGACGATGGGCAGCACCGCGAAGGTATTCACCCACCCGCGGCCGAAGAAGTCGTACCTAGTCACGGCGTACGCGATCGGGACCCCGACGAGGAGGTTGACGAAGACCCCGCCGAGAGCGATAACGAGGCTGAAAAACAGCGACCGGAACGGGACCGTCACCGTATAGGCCCCGACGTCGAACTGGAACGTCCCGAGCGCACGCTCCGCGCCCGCGACATCCGCGAACCCGAGGACGTGCCGCCAGTGCTCTAGGGTAAAAAACCCCGTCGGCAACACCCCGGCCCACTCCGCCGCGAAGGAGGCGACAACCGTGATCAAGACCGGAGCGATGAGGAAGACGACGGTCAGCGCAATCACGATGGTAACGATCCGTCGGCCGAATGCCGACGAGAGACGGCCGAGCCGACTGGGATCCCGTTCGGGGACGCCCCCCGTCCGCGTGTCAGTGCTCATCCTGTCACCTCCGCGCTGGTGTACCGGAGTCCCAGGAACGTGAAGAGTAGGGTGAACACGAAGAACACCGTCGCGAGAGCGGAGGCGTTCGCGAGGTTGAACCCGACCTGGATCTCCTGATCGAACCGGAACGTGATCACCGACAGCGCCTTCAGGACCAACACGGTGCCGAAGATGGCGAGTGCAGTCCGGAACGTGAGGATCAGCGCGCCCACGATCCCGGGTCGGACCTGCGGAAGGGTGACGTAACGGAACGTCTCAAGCGGCGTCGCACCCAGCGATCGGGCGGCCTCCTCCGCGTCAGTGTTGACCTCCGCGTAGCTCCCGCGCAACAGGAAGGTCGCCCGCGGGATCATCGAATAGAGGTACCCGAGAAACAACCCGGCGATCGCCAGAAGGGTCCCCGACGGCTGGCCGGTGAGTGCAATCGTCACCGGGTTGCTGCCGGTGAGCCACGCGAAGAAGTTGGTGAGGATCCCCGTCTGGCTGAACCAGACAATGATCATAAACGCCGCGACGATCCCCGGGAGACTGATCGGGAACGAGATGAGTGTGACCAGGAGTCCTTCCCGTGGGAGGTCGTACTTCTCCAGCCCGTGAGCAATGGCAACGCCAAACACGACACTGACTACGGTGGTCAGCGCGCCGAACCAAAGCGAGTTCCAGACCACTAGGCCGTACACCGGATTCACGTCCCCGCCGCCGAAACCCGGGAGGAACGCGAGCATCGAGGTGAAAAGGACCTCGTAGGACCGCAACTGGAACCCTTGCAGCGCGAAGTTCGACTCCGAGACACTCATCCGTACCATCACCGCCAGCGGGACGAACGCGCCGAATACCGCCAACACGAGGAACGGTGCGGTCAATAAAGCGATCCGACGCCGCTTCCGGTCGGTCTCCGTGATGGGTGTCACCAGCCGAGCCGTCCCGGACCGGATCTGCCCGAGGAGTGCCCAACGATCACTCGTCGCCATCGTTTCAGTAGCCTGTCAGCCCGACACCCTCACCGATCGATTCGATGATCGACTCCTGGTTATCGACAAGTGCCGTGTAGTCGACCTGGAACTGCGTCTCCTCGTACCGTTCCTGCGGCGGGAACTCGTCGGGCATCTCGAGTTCGGGCGCCCGGATCGGGCGGACGTACGCGTCGAGGAACTGCCGCTGACCCTCCAGCGACAGGACGTAGTCCATAAACAGCTTACAGGCTTCGGGGTTGGGGGCGTCCTTTAGCATCCCGTAGCCGTAGGGCTGGTTCAGGGCCCCGTTTTCCCCGTCGGGACCGGTGAGGAGCGTGACGCCGACGTTCTCCTCGGCGATCGCATCCGAGTTGTACTTCAGGTCTAACCCCGTGTAGTCGTACTCGACGAACGTGCCGATGTTCCCCGCGGTGAAGTCGCCTTCGAGGTTCCCCCGGAACGTTGCACCCATATCCTGCAACTCGGAGTAGTAGTCGATGACCGGCTGGACGTCGTCGAGTGAGCCGCCGTACGCGTTGTTGATCGACAGCGCGCCCGCGAGTCCGACCGCCGCCTGCGGCGGTTGGAACACCAGATCCTGAGCGATGTCCGGATTCTTGAGGTCCTCCCAGGTTTCCGGCGGTTCGATACCGCGCTCCTCGTAGATGTCGGCGCGGTATGTGACCGCCGTGGTCATCCGCCGGGTCGCGGTCATCTCCCCGTTGTCCGTCTTGAGGTTGTCCGGGACCTTGTCCCAGTTCGCGGGCTTGTACGGCTGAAGGAGGCCGTCCTGCATCGCGAGAATGCCGAAGGTATACCCCCCGTTGTACGCGGAGTGAGTCGGGTCCTGTGCGTTTGCACGGAGGTCCGATAGCGCCTCCCCTGAGGAGCGCTGATCGTCGTTGAGCGCAACGCCGTACTCCTCCTGGAAGGAT
>CAZCXJ010000104.1:0-7039 GCA_964502585.1 uncultured Candidatus Halobonum sp. | reverse complement strand
CCCGCGCACCGCAGACATGGGTGGAATGCGGCCCGACTCCCGCCGCGTGCCGACGCCGGGAGTCGGCGGACCCCGTGTGTGAACTGTTTGGTCAGCGATACTACACGTGGGGGTTCCGGCCCTGCTGTCTCCGGCGGGTCGTGGCACTGAGCGGACGCGAGTCACGCCCGGCGTAAACGCCGGGATTCTCTCGCTGAATCAAGATAGCTCCCGGGCCGTTCCGACACGGCGGTCGCAACGGCTAAATCAGGGTCGCCCGTAGCTTGTTTCATGGTGGACATTACCCTCCTGGAACTGCATCTGAACGACGGAATCGATTTTGGACCGAGCTTCGGGGATAACACCGGAAGCGATGCTGCCGAGGACCCAAGCGAGATGGTGGGCACGGACGCGAGCGACGAGGGCAACGGCCGCGCGCTCGCAGTTCTCGGAACGCTCGTCGTTCTCGTCGTCGTGGCCGCTGCGGTCCGGAAACTCACGGGGAGTGACCTCGACGAACTCGAAGAGCTGGACGAGTTCGAAGAGGTCACTGAGTAGGCCCCGACCTCGGACGGACACAGATTACTCGAGCGTGCCGACCTTCTCGCCAGCGTAGCCGAACAGGTCCGCATACCCGTCGGCAGACACCAGGACCGGGTAGAACGGGGCCTCGGCGTAGAACGATTCCCCGTCGGCGGCTGCGTACCGTTCCCCAGCGGCCACCCGTTCGAAGTTCCGAACGTACACTTCGTACTCCGACCCGGGCGGTTTCGGGAGCGGCTGGGCAAGCCTGAAGACGGTGACGCGCTTGCGAGTGCCGGCGTCGACTCGATCTGCGGCCCCCGGAGCTGTCAGCACGCCGGTGGCTGCCAGGAACGCCCGCATCAGCCAGTAGGCGTTGTCGGCGGCTTCCTCGGTTCCTTGGAGGCCGCACTCCGCCTCGATGGTGTGTGGGTGTTCGATCAGGCGACCCTCGGTGAACCCTTCCGTTTCGACCAGGACATCAACGGGAAGATGGGGGACGATGGCACGAGCGATCTCACCGACCGTCGACACGAGCGCGAACGGCTCAGCCGTAGACCGGGTCGAGTGCATCGAAAACGTCGTACAGCCCTCCAGTTCTGACAGCAAGGCGTGAGCGAGGCGTCCTTCGTGAGTCCCTGCATCCGGGTCGCCGGGGAACGCTCGGTTGAGGTCTTCATCCAGGTAGCGCTCTCCCGCGGCCAAGGCCTCCTCGTTCACGACGATCAGTTTCACCGGCCGTTCGACCTCGGGGTCGGTCTCACGGAGCCGGTCGATCGCGGTCGGACCGCATGGCTCGTCGCCGTGAATCCCCCCGACGACAGCCACCTCCGGCCGCCCATCACCCAGTTGATGAACGCGCACGGGTTCATCCAGGTGGTCGGCGCTCAAGTCAGTTTAGGTTCGCTGGCGGGTCCTGACGGATTAGTCGAGGCGGGCGGCGTACTCGTAGTCCGCATCCCTCGCCTCCGGCTTGGCGCCATCGAGACTGATCCGCCATCCCTCCAGGACCGCCGGGTCGGCACGGGCGGCATCAACGGTCCGGCGGACGTCGTCGACGTGAACGCCATAGAAATCCGCAGGGACCCCAGTGAGATACTGAAGTGATGTATCGAACAGCGAGCGCATCCCGGCGTCGTCCTCGAAGTCGAAGTGCTTGTAGGCGCCGGCGGCGACCTGGACCATCCCGTGGAGAAATGCGGATTCGACAGTTCCGGCACCGAAATCGTACCAGCGATCCTCGAAACAGTCGTGTGACTCGTGGAACGCGGCCGCGTTGTACAGCCGGACGCCGTGGACGACCGCACGTCTGAGCGTAGCGTGCTCCCAGCGTTCCGTTTGGGGATCCCAACCCGTCGGGGTTCGACCGGCCGGCGGGGGCCGGACGCTCGGGTCCCGGGTATGATCATTCATGGCAACGGTCGGCGGCCGGCGGGGTCGGACGCGTAGTCGGGAGCAGGCAACGCTCGATAATGAGCCTTCTGGGGGTTGTCCGCTAACCCCCACCCAAACGAAGGGAGTCGGATGCCGGCGGGAAGCCGGAACCGGGCGACTGCCGCCGTCGGACGGGGAGCGCACAACCGATGGCGGGAGATGCAAAAATCGAACGGAGGCGACGTTCCGAGCACTGTCACCTCGGTTAACAGCGGAGCCCGAGGGGACGGCTAGACGAGTGTCGCGGGGTTTATATCTAGCCACGCGAAGCGAGAGGTAGGATGGTTCCCCCGAGCATCGAACGGACCGTTCGACGGGGACGGGCCGCCGCGAGGTGGGTGATGGAAATCCCACGCCGGACGGCCGCAGCTATTTACGACGTTCTGACTGACGACGGGATTCGGCCGGCACTGCTGTTTCTCCTTGCGCTCGGATTCGGCGCTGGGAGCGTGTTGTTGTTCCTGCTCCGTGACGGTGGTGGGGGGCCGACCCGGATCGAGCTCGGGCTTCAATTCGCCTCCGTTGGGGTCCTGTTTTACCTCTCCATGATGAGTGCGGGCGAGGGTGCACCGCGCCGCGGTGGCCCCGAGTGAGTCAGCGGTCTGAGCATGCCTCAGGCCGCCGACGAAGAAATGCCGACGTTGCGGGTTGTCTTGTACTCCGCGAGTGCACCGCCTAGACCGCCGAATAGGGCCGGGTAACCGATACCCGCGACCGGGAGCGCTGTCAGCATGTTGGGTGTCAGGAGCGCCGACGAGTTCATCCCGGACGTCAGGGGCGTCGCGCCAGCACCCGCCACGTACTCGAACGAGAACACGAACAGGCCGATGATCACCAGCGGGGCGTATCCCACGGCAATACTGGCGCCGGCGTACAGTTGCGCTGTACCGCGCGATCCAGCCGTCCGGGCTGCCGCAAAGCCGGCAGCGGTAAGGATCATCGGCGGCACCACGAACAGGAGCAATCCGACTCCGCCAGCCGACCAGAGGAGGTTCGTCTCCCGGAGCATATCGACTCCCGGGATGGTCGGGACGCTCACGGTCACGAGGTTCGTGTTATAGAAGACCCATCCTGCGACAGTCCAGTCGGGCGGGACCGAGTCAGTGGCGGCGAAATTCTCGACGAGAGTCCGTCCACCCGCAAAGGTTACGCTTCCGAGGAGGTCAGGGACCAGCACCGCGTATCCGGCAGTGACCAGTGCCAGCGCCACCAGGTACGCGGCCACGCCGAAGGGGGCGGTTTTCTTTAGGGGGATGTGTGTGAACGCCATCCGTCCGGGATTCCGGCATCGACCCCGAAGTGGGTTTTCATTTGCTCGCCGGATGGCCGGGGGAGCTGGCTGCCCGCTTCCGAACCGTTTACACTATCGGACGGACTAGACGGCGGTGCGTGCGAGGGTAGCCAAGCTCGGAAACGGCGGCGGACTCAAGATCCGCTCCCGTAGGGGTCCAAGGGTTCAAATCCCTTCCCTCGCACTGAGAAGTGCGGAAGACCGCTCCTCGGGGCGATCTTCCCTCGCAAAACTCGAACGCCGTGAGCGACAGCGCCGGGACGGGACCCGATACTCAGTCCGTGAGGGTACCGTACTGGACGTCCGACCCGGCATCCGAAAGGAGACGGTCTGCCATGGCGGCCGCCTCGGACGGATGTGGGTGATTCCCGCCTCGAACGCTTTGCCCGAGTTCGGTCGCCAGGCGGGCGACATCCGTCCCGGAGCCGTCAGCGGCCACACGCTCGAAGGTGCGGGTGTACGCGACGGCGACCCGGCCGCCCGCGACGTCCAGCTCCGCATCGGCGATCGATTCGATGTGTCTGAGTCCCTCTTCGGTTTCCATATGCGTCGACAAGGGCTGGTATCACCTAAACCTCGTCTGAGTCGGAGGTGAGTAAAGTTTCCAGGCGGAAGCCGACCTGTTGACCGAAATGCCCCGATAACCGGGAAAGCTGAACAGCCGGACTCGGAGCGAGGTGATGACCGACGGATACACAGTCGCGCTCGCCCACTCGGGAGGCATGAGTGATGAGTCGGAACGAAGGGGAGTTGCCGAACGGGCGGCCCGAGCGGGGGCTGCGGTAGCCCTCGAGGGCTTCCGGGAGGGCCTTCCTGTCGAGACGAAGGCTGACGCGACGGACGTCGTCACGGAGGCCGACCGTGCCGCACAACGGACCGTCGCGGCAGTCATCCGTGAATCTCATCCCGACGACCCTATCGTGGGTGAGGAGGACGGCGAACGGAGCGATGTTCCACCGGAGGGTCCGGCGTGGATCATCGACCCCATCGATGGGACGAACAACTTCGTTCGGGAGGTCCGAACCTTCGGAACGGCAGTTGCGTCGGTCGTCGATGGCGAGCCAGTGGCGGCGGCGATCGTCTTGCCCGCCCTGGATGACGTGTACACCTCCACGCTCGATCGTCCGGAGCGGAACGGACAGGTAGTCACGACCAGTGACGTGGCGGAGCCGACGCTGGCGACGGTGGCACCGACCATCTGGTGGTCGCGGGACAGGCGAGCCGAATACGCTGCGGCCTGCCGGACCATCGTAGAACGGTTCGACGATCTCAGGCGGGTCGGGTGTGCCCAGGCATCCCTCGCACAGGTCGCCGACGGGGGGCTCGATGGAGTCTTCACGAACGTGGAAGCGAACCCGTGGGACACGGTCGCCGGCGTTCACCTGGTGCGACAAGCCGGCGGCCGGGTCACGGACCTCCGGGGAGACCGGTGGCGACACGATGCGCGTGGCCTGGTCGCCTCGAACGGGGAGGTACACGACGCCGTTCTGACCGCGGCCCAAGAGACGGATGCCGTTCGTGACTGAGACGGGGACGGGTCGACCCCTCGTCTCGATCGACGCCTCCCGTCGGTGACGCACAGGACCGACACTCTAAAACGGACCCGGAGCCCGACTCTCGACCGGGATGAGTACGGGAACCGTCGCGGACCGACTGGGCGTTCCACCGGAGCGGGCCTGGGGTGGCGCCGTGCTAGCACTGCTCGTGGGGCTCGTCGGGGGATCGATCGCGTTCCCTCGAACGGTGTATGACGGGTTCGTCTGGCAGTATTTCTGGGGACCAGTCGAGGCGGATGCCAACTCGGCGGTCTGCGCGGTCCGGACCGGCGGAACGACCGAGTACCTCTCGAGCGCTGCGGCGTGTGACAGCGCGGCCGGGATCGTCGCCTATCCCGGATACACGTTAGTTTCCGAAATCGGATACGTGATCGTCCTGATCGTGGCACTCACGGGGGTCGTGTTCCTGCTGCGGCGGCTGGACCTCGGGCGGGACAAGCGGTTCTTCTATGCGTTGGTGCCGTTCATGTTTCTGGGCGGCGCACTCCGCGTGGTCGAGGACGCCACCGACGCGGGAGGGATCACGATCGAGTACCCGTGGAACACGCTGCTCATCAGCCCCGTCATCTATTTCACCATGTTCGGCCTCGTTCTGGTCGCCGTCGTCGGGACGACCGGCGCCGCTCGGCGTGGCCTAGTGGACGGATGGACTCGCCCGCTTGCGGCCATCGGCACGGCGTTGACGGGCCTGGTTCTGGCGGGCCTCTCGGTCCTGGCAGTGACCAAACCTGAGATCGTCGAGTTCCACCCGCAAGTGTTGTCAATCGTGCTTGTCGGGTCGATACTCGCGACGTGGGGAACGTGGAAGTTGACGCAGGCATACGCGCCGAGCGTCCACGAGGGTACGGAGAAAGCCGGACTGGTGGTCCTGTTTGCGCACGCGGTCGACGGCACCGCCAACGTGGTGGGGCTCGATTGGATGACGGCGTTGGGTGCCGGCGCCAACCTCGTTCCCAAACACCCGGCCAACCAGTTCGTCGTGGACACGACCGCCGCGTTGCTTCCAGCAGCTATCCTGGGGGTCACCGGTGACGCCTGGCCGTTCCTCTTGGTAAAGCTGCTTGCTGCCTCCCTCGTCTTGTGGATCTTCGAGGGAGAGATGTTCGAGGAATCACCCCGGTACACGATCCTCCTGTTGATCGCGGTGGTGGCCGTTGGCCTCGGACCTGGCACGCGCGACATGTTACGTGCGACCTTCGGGATCTGAGCGTCCATCGTGAGGCTGGCCCATCCATCGCCCCGGTGGTGATCTCGCCGGAGCCGCGTCGAGCAGCGACCGTGGCGGCGGTCGCACCGAAGCGGTCCAAGAACGTCACTCGAGGACGACGAGGACGTCTCCCATGTCGACGCTGTCGCCCTCGGCGACGGGGACCTCCAAAACGGTTCCGCCGCGGTCCGCGACGACGTCGTTTTCCATCTTCATGGCCTCGAGAACACAGACGACGTCCCCGGCCGTGACTTCGTCCCCGGGGCCGACTTCCACCGAGAGGATCGTTCCCTGCATTTCTGCCTCGACGGTCTCACCCTCATGCGTCACGGTCTCGTCAGTTCCACCCTCGGCGGTCGCCGCCGCAGGCCGCTCCCGCGTGGCACCGCTCTGAGGGCCCGATCGGGACGTCTGGATGGCTGGCGCTCCACGTTCCTCGAGTGCAACTTCGAACCGTTTGCCGTTCACCTCGACCGTGAACTCCCGTTCGGTCACGTCGTCCGCGTCAGTCTTGTCGGCGGGTGCGGTGCCCCACTGCTCCTGGGCCGCCCGAAGCCGGTCGCGGTCCACCTCCTCGTCGAGGTACTTCGTCGTATGTGTGCCGGCCCGGAACGCATCGTCCTCCTCGACCATCAATCGATGGAACGGGATGATGGTAACGACACCGTCGATCTCGTACTCGCGTAAGGCGCGGCCCGACCGGGCCAGACACTCCTTCCGACCGCCCGCATCCACGATCAGCTTCGCGATCATCGAATCGTAATCGGTGACGAGGTCGTCCCCCTGACGGAGGGCGTCGTCCACCCTGACGCCGATGCCTCCAGGCGGATCGTAGGTCTCCAAACTGCCGCGGTTGGCGGGCTGGAACTCCTCGGCGGCGTTCTCCGCGTTGATGCGGAACTCCATCGCGTGGCCGGCGAGTTCGACCTCGTCCTGTGAGAACTCGAGGGACTCGCCTGCGGCGATTCGGAGTTGTTGCTTGACGATGTCGATCCCGGTCAGCTCCTCGGTCACCGTGTGTTCGACCTGGCTCCGCCTGTTCACTTCGTG
>CAZCXJ010000103.1:0-7111 GCA_964502585.1 uncultured Candidatus Halobonum sp. | reverse complement strand
ACGACCCGGACGAGCATAGTGTCGAGGCTGCCTGTCACGTCCGCGAGCGGCTGAACCGCCGCAGCGTTTGGGGCCAGATCATGACAATCGATTATCATACCACCGTTGTTTGCTTCTACGTGCCCGATTTGGGGATTAGGGGGAGAAATGCACGGAAATTAAGGAATATCCGTTGATGGGTCAGGGGAAACAGGGCTGAAAACTCAAAAGAGTGAGACCCTCATGCGACCGTCGGTTCGGGACGGGTGAGCCACACACCGCCGCGGGGTGTTCGCTTGATCCGGGTCCCACTGAGTGGTTACGACCGCGGTCCCAGGAGGTAACATAGGTACCGCTGTTATTTCCATCCGTTCAGCGCCCGGTGTCAGCCGCGGACGTACATCGAGGATCGCCAGAACAAGGGTATCCTGCAGGCTTCCTCCTCCCCTCACAGGAGCGTCCTGGCACTTCCCCATCAAAACGGACGATGACATCCACCGCGCCGTGAACGGCGCGGTTTCCCGAGCCTTGGGATATTATCGTTCGCGGCTCACCTGCCCTTGTGGGGCCACTCGTCCCGTGGATGTGTCGAACAGGCGCACCGCTGGCTGTGCCATCCAGCCGTTATCCCTATTCCTGACTGACCGGAATCTCCCCTTCATATTCGACCCGTGGAGGGATTTCCGCATACTGCTCACGGGCGAGAATCCCAGCCTCTACCAGTTCGTCAAGTCTTGTCGAGAGGGTCGAACTGCTCACCCAATCGAATGTCTCTTCGATGTCGCCGTATCGAGCTGGACCGATCGCACCGACCACGCAAATGAGTTGCATCGCGTATCGACGGCTGAGGAGCTCCATCACCCCATCCAGGGGACAGAGACAGTCGAGATCGATCTCCGACGAGGTAGCCGTCTCAGTGAGTGCGGTCATCCAGTCGGACAACGCAAGCCGGAGCGTACAGTGGGACCCCGCGGAGTGTTCGGAGCCCCGTGTCGCTGTCCGGATCGTAGACGGTGACCCCGCAATCGAGGAACGCTGCCAGCAACATCCGAGGTGCGCGTTCCGTGTCCGTCCGGCATTCGGATGGTTTAATGTCTACACCTGACCAATCCCCCCACCATGGCGGGCATGCGTCAATCCGTCTGGAATTCGTTCGAACGCCGTCGTGCGTCCGTGTTCCTCAGTGCCGGTGGATTGATGCTCGTCACTATCGTGCTTGGCGCGGTCGATATGGTCATTTCCGCGAAGCTGGACGCACTGGCGGGAATCACAGCGATCGTGGGCATCGTTCTTTCGGCCTTCGGGCTGGTCGGGCTCTATCCACAACTGGCCGAGGCGGCTCCTCGGTTAGCCCGGGCCGGTATCATCCTTGTGACGCTCCCGGCGGTCTATCTCGTCGTCGTCCTTGTCTGGACGATCCCTGCCGTCTTCTTGCCCGCGTGGCCGGCGCTAACGACGCTTCTCCCGGGGGATTTCGTCGGCGTGGTGTTCATACTGTTCGCCGGTGGAATCACGATATTCGGCACGATCGGGTTGCGAACAGCGGTCCCATCCCGGCCAGTGGGGGGATTCATCCTCGTTCTCGCGGCAGCGTGGTTCATCGTCCTGGGCGCGGAAATCATCTACGAGCCGATCCCGGACTGGGTTGTTCCTACAATGATCGTACTGATGATGGGATCGTTGCTCCCCATCGGCTATTTGCTCCGTACCGACACGGGGCCGATCGATTAGCCCGGGTCCCGACCCGGCTCGTGGAGATGCAACTCCCCATCCGTATTCGAGCCGTGGACGTCGGTGACCGCCGTTATAC
The DNA here is from genome assembly GCA_964502585.1 of uncultured Candidatus Halobonum sp. Classification (GTDB taxonomy): domain Archaea; phylum Halobacteriota; class Halobacteria; order Halobacteriales; family Haloferacaceae; genus CAZCXJ01. The sequence continues at coordinate 5,322 of CAZCXJ010000103.1, read as the reverse complement.
GGTCGCCTCGCCGGGGCCTCCGCTGGCCAGGTTTCACGAGGCGGTTCGACGGCTGACCCCTTCCCGCGCCTGAAAACGCGTGAATCAGGTCTGCTGACTCCCCGACTGTGGGAGCAGGCCCGCATCTCGCCCGAGTCGATCCCGACAGCATCGGAAATCCTGTGGCCGTCGCTCCCACTTGGGCGGGTTCGCCTCGACGTAATAATGTCACACTAGGAGGGGTGAATGCGGGGACGTCCAGCCAGCAGCGACCTGTAGCCCAACATGTTGGGCAAAATCTCACCTCCACTCACGAGAATACTCACATATGATGCCGATGAAACAGCTGTCCGGTGATCGGTGCCACAAGGACCCACGATTGTCACTCCTCCCGGGAGCTGTCTCCGCGGGCACACTGCTCGTGGCATTCAGCCTCATGGCAATCGGGTTCGACCACTTCTGGATCGCATTCCCCCTCGGCTTCGGCGTCGTCCTTCCGATTGCTATCGGCCTCGGGGTGTCCGCACACAGGACGGACCGACACGCCGACGGGCTCACGGACACGCAGCCCCGGACGGCGCGCGATGGGGAGACCGCACTCGAGACACTCCAACGGCGATACGCACAGGGCGAGCTCTCGGAACCCGAGTTCGAACAGCGTGTCGAACGGATCCTTGAAACCGAGATGTCCGATCAGCACCACGGTTCGACAACGTCGACCTTCGATAGACACCGCGGGCGTCTGTTCGGACGGAGATACACGGACCTGCTCCGGGACCGCTGGGCGTCGTGACGGACCGTCCCGTCGCACTCACGCGCGATTGACGAGGAACTGCCCGACGATCCGATCGACCGCCCGCCGGATCGTCTCGCTGGCGCTCGATTTGTCGATCTCGAGCGTGGCGGCTAGATCGGCGAGGGTACACTCCCGTGGGACCTGAAAGTACCCCCGGCGGTACGCGACGGCCAGGTACTCCCGCTGACGATCGGTTAGCAGGGTCTCTTGCTCCTCGGTGTGGACGAGCGTCAAAAGGTCATACTGGCGTCCGGTTTCGTCGAGTGCGTTGCCGAACGCCTCGAACTGCTCTTGTGTCGCGGTGATATCGAACTCCATCTCGCCGTTCTCGACGATAATCGGGAACTCCGGTGGGAGCGAGGACTCCCACAGGAATTCGTAGAGACTCCTCTCATCGGCTTCGTATTGTGCGACGGTCCGGTGATCGCCCAGGTACAGTTCGTCGTACTCGAAAATGTCAGGATGGTTCCGGATCTCGTTGCCGATCACGTCGGCGTTCTCGGCCCGAACCTCACCTAATTCAAGGGCCCGGCCGTCTTTCGGGACGCCGGTGAGCAGTCGGAGCGTTGCGTCGGGAAACGCCGTGGACACCTCCGTGACCCAGATTTCCGGTGGCAGCGGCATCCGGAAGCGTGCACGAATCACGCGACTCGCCTCCGACGATGATCTCGCTGCTGTGCCATGGTGGGTCATCGTCCCGTTCGGCTGAATAAACCATCGGACCACGTGCTATCCCGTGTCAGCAGCACTGTCTCGGCCATATGCCACGTTCCCTGTCACGCGGTACTTCGGTACCAGAGGACGATCCCATATACTGACCCGATGACGACCGACGCGATGAGTGCGAGCAGGATCCCGAACGCGACGTACCCAGCCACGGGATTGGCGTAGGGAACCATCACGTCCTGCGGCGGTTCGACCGCCCAGGGACTGATGTGGAAGTACGCGAGCATGCCGGCACTGAACGCGAAGAACCCGGCCCAGTACCTGGCCTCGACACGCCTGGTCAGCGTCAGGTAGAGGCTGACCGCAAGCAGCGGGTAGATGGCGAGGCTGTACGTGAACGGGTTGACGTGGGGCGTGAGCGGCCAGCCGACGTGGTTCCCGCGGATAATGTGGTCAATGTGGTGGGCCGCTCCCAGCATTGTCGGGACGAAGACGAACAGGTAAAACAGCCGCGTCAGGCTGGTATCCTTCGTGGGCAGTTCGACCGGAAGGGTGCCTTCGACTTCCATACCTCACGGTTGTCAGCCACTGGTGTCAGATTTTGCCCAACATGTTGGGGTATAGTCCAACCCGACGCGACGGGGGTTTACGCTCGTTGGCGGGTGGCTCCTCGGTGTCGGTATCGCTATGCTCATCGGGGCCTCCTACCGATATCCGACCGGCGAGCCGAAAGAAACGACCGTCCTTGACCTCCTGACGGACGTCTACGCCTCGCCGGTCGATGGTGACCGCGTCGAGCTAACCGGCGAACTCATCGGCCGTGGGACGGCCGGATATCGGTTTTCCGAGGTCCTGATGTTTCACGAACCCGGTCTCATGTATCTCAAATACGACAGCTGGCTGCCGTTGCTGGGGGACTTTCTCTTCTCCGTGAGGCAGGTTCCCGACCTCATCGGCGATTCGGTCACGGTCGAAGGGTGGTACTTTCGAGCGACGAGTCCCTGGATGGGGCTCCGACGACTCGATACCGCTGAACGGACGCTCAAGGACTTCATCCACCTCGGTAGTTTCGTCGGTGCTGGGGTCGCTCTGCTTTTGGGCGTCGTACTCCTCCTGATTCCGGTTGTGCTATGATCAAACGCAGGCGTCCGGACAGGTACAGGATCCGCCGATGACGTCGCCTTCGTCGCGGGTCCCGGATCCCGACCGTATCTCATGTATCAGCGTCGCCATCGCCGGTAAGGTCACCCAGCGCTGCCAGGTCGTCGTTGATGTCGGCCCCGGAACTCTCCCCAGGGAGGATGTCACCGAGGGCGCCCCCGAAGGATGCGACAGTCCAGACGACGCTGATTCGGGCCAGCGCCACGACGGGGTCCTCCCAGTTTCCGACGCGTCCCCACATCGTCATGAGCGCCGTCGCAGTCAGAACCGAGACGACTGCAGTCCCGACCAATCGGCGGGGGATGAAGCCGAAGATCGGGCGGGACATCTGCACGTCCTGCGGTCCGGCCCAGTAGACAAGCGCCAAAATCATCAGGATGACAAACACGGTGTTGACGAGGAAGTAGACCGGGAAGAACCCGACCTGGAACGAGAGAAAAAAGTCTGCAACGTCGAAGACACCATCCTCGACGAGGAACGGGATCGAGAAGAAGATACTCCCGACGAACGCTTCCGCGATGTCCCGCGAGGTGTACTTTTGAATCCTGTCGCCGAACACGTCATCGACCGTCGCCTGAATCGTCGCCTCCCTGAGTCGGGTTACTTCGAGTCGGTCTGTGGGCCCCTCGACGACTGCTTCGAGATCGTCGAACCGGTCGTGAAGCGCCTCCACGAGGGCACCGTCACTCAACTCCTGAACGACGTCCCGCTGTTCGACGGCAGGGCTGCCGCCGCCGACATATACCGCCTGCGCCCGGGTCCCAGCGCGTGTCGGCTCCGTGTGAGTGACGGCCGGCGCAGGATCGCTGTCAGCGAGAATATCGCCGAGTGCTGCCCCGAGCGAGCCGACTGTCCAGATAACGTTGATGCGCGCACCCGCCTCGATCGGTGATCCCCACCCATCGACCCGCCCCCAGACGGTCATCAGGAGCGCGGCGACCACGAGCGAGACTGTCAGGGTCACGAACATCCGTATCGGAATGACCCCAAAGAGCGTCCGTGTCTCCTCTTTGTTTCGACCGGTCCACTCGAGCAGCGCATAGGTCATAAACACGACAAACAGCGTGTTCGCTATCAGGAACACCGGGATCCCGGAGACCGTGAACTGGAAGAGGTAGTCGGCAATATCAAAGATCCCATCCTCGACAAGGAGTGGCGACGCAAAGATGACGCTCCCGACGAACGCCTCGGCGGCGTCACGCACATCGAGGTCCCGCACGCCTGAATCGATGAGCCCTCGCTCGTGGGCTTCCAGCAACAGCTGTTGGATGTCTCGGACTTCGTCGTGTGTTCCGGCGTCGGACGTCTCCCCCGTCAAATCACTCAGATCCGAAAAGAGGGCTTCGACAGTGGGTGGCGTCGCGTGTTGCTCGTCCCCCGGAGGGCCGGCGAGGTCTGTCGTAGACGAACCGTTTGTCATTCCGTGCGTCCGTCCTGATGCGCCGGAGAGATATAGATTCGTGCTCGCCGCGGCCGTCGTGCTGGCGGCCGCGGGGGTGTACCCAACGGAAGCTACAGTCCCCACAATACCGCCACGCCGACCGTCGCGACGACCGCAAGCGGGCCCTGCAGCGGTGCGCCGACCGTCAGAAAGTCGCTGAACCGGTAGCCACCAGGACCGTACACCATCAGGTTCGTCTGGTAGCCGATGGGCGTCATGAACGACGTCGCCGAGGCGAACATCAGGACCAACAGGACCGAGAACTGCTCGGCGCCGAGTTGCTGGGCGGCCTCGACGGCCACCAGGATCATCAGGACGACGGTCGCCACCGGTGCAACGACGTTCGCGATGAGTCCCGTCAGCAGCGACGTGCGCAACAACACACCGATCAGCGGGACCACGGCCTCAGCCGAGACGAGCGCTTCGGCGATGAGGCCGGCCCCGCCGGTGATTTCCATCGCCCGCCTCAGCGGACTCACGCCCGCGAGCAGGAAGATGACGTTCCAGGATACCGCGTCATAGGCACTTTCGTTTATCGATAATCGAATCGAGTCTTTTATCTTGGCTACTTAGATTTATATCTGAATATTCAGATAGGTATTCGAACGATCGATTTCCAAGTTGGTCGATTGGGTCGTTTATGAGGTCTCGGTCGTCCCTGCCGCAAAAACAGCAACCGCTTCGACACACATGGCCTACGAACGTGTAGAGGTGATACCCTCTTCTACCAGCTGTGTGCCATTTTGACAGCACAGAGAACGAGGGACGCAATGATCGACGCGTACCAATCCACCAGACGCCTCCGCGAGAGTCGCCGTTTCGCAGCGCACGCTCTGTGGCTACCTCGGTGCCGAACTGACCAACCCGGACGGCGTCGTCGAACCCTGTGTGCACGACTCGTCCGTCACGGCTGACAGCCGGGCGGGAGGAGATGGCTCCCACCGGAACCGATAGGTCGCGCGAGATACGAGGGATGGGTGTGACAGACGACCGCTTCGAGTTCGTCCCGGTCGCCGACTTCGAGCGCGTCGCCGACCACCTCGCGCGGTGGGGCACCGTCGACAGGGACGATCCCAGCGGAGACAGGGAGCGTGTGACGGCACGGGCTGGCGCGGCGACGTTCACCGTCACCCGCGACGGCGACGTCGACGCCGGGATGCCCCTGCACGAACTGTCGCGGGGAGAAGTGACCGAACTGGGCTTTGACCACGACGCCGAGGAGATTCTGGTCCGGGGTCCCGACTTCCGGTACGTGTTCCGGAAACCCTGACCGGGCGAC
>CAZCXJ010000102.1:0-7298 GCA_964502585.1 uncultured Candidatus Halobonum sp. | reverse complement strand
GCGACGCAGAAGACCCGACAGACACGACCTTCGAGCCGGCGGCACCGAACACGGGCGAGAGCTTCGAACCAGTCGACGTCTTCCCGGACAGCGACGACTTCGACCTCAGACCGGGCGCCGACTCCTGTTACAAGTGCTCGATCTGTGATACGAACTGCCCCGTCGCGGAGGTCGACGACGACTTCCCCGGGCCGAAGTTCCAGGGACCGGAACAATGGCGGCTCAAGCGGCAGGAGGATGGTCACGAAATCGACGAGTCGGTAATGGAGTGTTCCAACTGCATGCGGTGTGACAACGCCTGCCCGGCCGGCGTGCCGCTCTCACAGATGCACAACACCGCCCGCGGGGAGTACGTCAGCGAGCAGATGAGTACGCTCTCCCGGAAGTACTGGCGCAACCGCATCCTCGCCAACTACCGGCTGTTCGCCTCGATCGGCAGCCGGGTCCCTCGCCTCTCCAACGCCATCCTCAACAACAGCGCCGTTCAGTGGCTCAACGAGAAGGTCATGGGCATTACCGGGGAGCGTGATTTCCCGGACTTCGCGACCGAAACGTTCCGCGAGTGGTGGGCGGCGCGGGGCGGCGCGGCGGCCTCCAGACGCAACGCGCAGGCACGGCGGGACCGCCGGAATGAGACGGACGCGGCAGGCAAGAAGGTGGCGTACTTCCACGGCTGTTACGCCAACTACAACACCCCGGAGGTGGGCAAGGCGATGATTCGGGTGTTCGAGCACTTCGGGTACGAGGTGGTCGTGCCGGACCAGGGCTGTTCGGGGACTCCGATGTTCGCCAACGGCATGCTGGACGACGCCCGCCGTCACGCCGAGATCAACGTCTCCTCGATGGCAGATCTGGTCGACCAGGGATACGATGCTATCGCGTCGTGTACGTCCTGCTCGATGGCGCTCCGCCAGGAGTATCCGGAACTGTTCGACATCGAGGGGATCGACGAGGTCGCGACACACACCTTCGAGGCCGTCGAATACCTGCGCATCCATGAGGACCTGCGGGGCGCGCTCGCGGCGGCGGACATCGACGGCGATCTCGCCGACGAGTTCGCCTACCACGCCCCCTGTCACGCCCGCAACCAGGGGCTCGATCGCCAGGCGGTCGAGTTGTTCCGTGACCTGGACGGCGTCGGGGTCGAGGACGTAGGTGACTCGTGTTCGGGGATCTCCGGCACGTATGGGTGGAAGGCCGAGAAGTACGAGAAGTCGATGGAGATCGGGGACGAGATGTTCGAGCACATGGAACACGCGGACGGGGAGACTGGCCTGACCGAGTGTCCCACGTGTGCGATGCAGATGGAACACGGCACCGGCTACGAGATCCGCCACCCCCTGGAACTTCTCGAGGCGGCGCTAGTCGAATGAAAGTGCGGTTAGGGCGTGCTAGACGGATTCGAACGCCTGGAGGACGACGGCGACAGTGTCATTTGATGGGACCTCCCGGACGCTGTACTCCGTCGGGTGTTGCTGGTCATGCGGATACTCGTCCGGCTGGGGAACGTCGTACTCTTCGGTTCCGGTAAAGCCGGTCAAGAAGTCACGGGTGACCATCGGCTCGACGAAGGCCAGCCGCGACCCTTCCTCGCCGTTCGAGCCCACACCGACGAACCCCTGAATGAGCGTGTTCGTGAACGCATCCGGGTTGCCACGTTCATCGGGCGCGTCGGGAAGCTCGGGGGCGTCCACGGGGGCCGTATGCTCGCCCATGTCGGTGATGTAGCGCTGATCCGCGACCGGGTCGGGAGCACGGGCATACCCCTCGGGGAGTTGGGCGTAATTAAAGTTCGTCTCCTTAACCTTGCCATCGGGATTGGGGTCGGGACTACCTCCAGTATACTTGCCGTTGCCGGTGTCATACGGTGGGAGCCGTGGACCCCCGATCGAGTCCACCGTCGCCGGGTCCAGCATGTGAAAGTGGACATCGAAGTGGGGCTTGAGCCAGGCGCCCGCGCCGCCGTAGTGGCCAGTCGGGTTCCAGTTGAGTCCCAAGAACGTGAAGGGGGTGTCCGCCGCGTCCGGGAAGGGTACGAAGTACTGTTGGGACCACTTGAAGTGAACCTTCGTCGCCTGACCACCGACGCGGTACTTGTCGGTCTCCGCCTGATTGTCGGCAGTCTCGAGACCCCCAGCATTCGGAAGCCCGTCGAGTGCCTCGCGCTCGAACTCGACTCCGTGGTATTTCGGCTCGCCGGAGGGGGTTTCACTCGTAAACACCCGGACTCGCCCGTCTCCGACTTCGATCTCCCGGCCGTACTCCGTGATACCCTTCGGGGGGAAGCCGCCGGCATCATCGGCGTTCCCACTGTCGGGGCCACTCTCCGACCCGGCCGCTCCGGCGGGCGTCGTTCCTCCGAGGACGGCCCCACCGAGAACGGCCGATTTCAGGACTGTGCGTCGGTTCGATGTGTAGCGTCCGCCGATGGTGTCGGATGAATCGCCTGTCATGGGTCAATCATTCTTCTGGAGCGTGGCGATCGCCGGGGTGCCACGCCGCCCGTGCCCATAATGTTAATCGACCAATATTTATCCTACGATATATTGGACAGTCAACATTTTTCCCGAGGTCCTGAACCCACCGCGAACGCCGGACGTCCGGGAGCAGCCTCTCTGCTCAGGCTCGCGACACAGCCTCAATTGACTGCGAGAGCACTGAGGTTGTGAGTGAGTGGATCAGGAGCAACAGTCCTCCTGGCAAAAGGAGTCTGCCCGTGGAGAACCGTCCCCCGACCCGCTAGTGCCGGTCAGCAGGCGAGCCTGGAGGTCAAGCGATTCCTCAAGTGGATGGACGTCGGATACGACCTCAGGATGGGCTGCAGTCCACCGGTCGTACTCCTCCCGTGAGGCGAACGCCTTGCTGTACGGACAGAACCGGCCGTACATCACCTGCGGGGTGATGGGACCGTCGGGGGCACTCACCGACCGCTCGACGCCGAACGAGAGGACGGCACCCTCCGGCGCCGAGACGACGCCGTTAGCGCCGAACTCGACCACGAGTTCGGTTTTCGCCAGCGGCGAAACCGTCCCGGCAGTGACGGGTTCATCAAGATATATCCCGAGGAGGAACGCGTCGGTGACACACTGATAGTGGGTGGTCTCGCCGTTCACCGTCGCCCAATGGGGGGAGGAATCGGTCCTACAAAGGTCATCGGTCGTCACGTCGCGGCCAAGGGCGTCAGCGAACGTCCCCATCATCCGGTCCCAGAAGGCTTCGAAGGTCTCGGGTGGGCCCTCGAAGTCGAACGCGCGGGCGACGTGGGTTCGGAACTCTTCGTCCAGTTGTATTGTCGCGGGCGGGTTGTCGCTCATCGCGAACGGACGTACGCGAGACGGCCGTGTCTCAGTACCTCCCACGTTGGTGGAAGGGTTTAAGTCCGGGCGAGGTCGAACCCCGTCATCCGGTCAGCAGACTTGTCAGGAGGTTCCGCTGAGCGCGCTGGAGGTGCTCCCTGACTGTCGACGAATCCAGGTCGAGGACCTCGGCAACCTCCGCGGTGGTGGCCTCCCGGGGAACCTCGAAGTACCCCAGGTCGTACGCGGTCGTCAGAACCTCGTATTGCCGCGCGGTCAGCGCGTCCAAAGGGTCCCCAGCGGGGCCCTCGTAGTCTGTTAGCGCTCGGACGAGAACGTCCGCCCCCGTGTCTCCGTACGCGCGGACTCGCTCCGAGAGGGCCTCGTGGCTGCCGACCATCGTCACCTCGATCCCGTCGCCGGTGACGTCGATACGGTCCTGGGAAACGCCCGTTTCCGGATAGGGGTCGAGGCCATCCTCGAAGGCTGGAACCGCGATCTTACAAAGATACGTAACCGGCTCGTCGTTCCCGAGGCGTTCCCACCACTCCAGGTCCGGAAGGCATGAGAGCTCCTCATCGGCCAGCGGTTCGGCTACCGTCAGAGCAAGCAGGCAGCCGGGCCGTTGACACTGGAGTTCCTTGACCTGGATGAGCCCGGCAGCCTGAAACGTCGAGACGAGGTTCCCGAGTCCGAGGGCCTCAAAGTTCTCGGCGGAGAGGTGGATCGTCGCTTGGCGCATCCTATCAGGAACAGACTGTCATCGATGTAAATACGCTTCCCGACTCCCGTCACGAGGCGGATCGGAATGGCTAGGGGGCATCCAGGCAGTCGAATTATGTGTATTGAGGACCTATCGCGAACGTGATCGACAATCCGAATCAGGGGACGACGAGACGGCAGGAGTGGCTGCTGGCACAGTACAAAACGGTAGTCGGGAATCCGATTCGGACCACCAAGCCGGACGAGTCCTCTAGCAGCGCGTGACGGACCCGTCGTTCTGAGTCCCGCCTGATCGGTCGTGAAACCACGGGGTGACTCCGTTCACTCGACAAATTAATACAGGACCGGCACTCGGTGTTGGAGCAATGGGGGCGCGAAGCCGGTGACGCCTGTTGAGATACTCAAGGCGGGAGTGGCGCTGGTCATAGCAGTCAACATCGGGACCGTGGCCCACGAATTGTCTCACGCGATAGTCCTCCGGGCGGTCGGGGTCTCGTACGACCTCGTGTGGTTCGGACGGTCCCGTGGGATGAGATCGCCGTTCGCGGACTTGTTCGGGGGGTCGACATCGGTGCGGCTCCGTCATATCCCCGCTGATCTCCCACGGTGGAAGCTACGGACGGCGGCCCTCATGCCGTTTCTCCTGGCCACACCGGTCTTGCTGGTCACCGTCGGTGTGGTTCCCAATCCGTTCCAGACCGGCAACCTTCCTCTGACTGCGGCCCTGATCGGGTGGCTCGCCTGTGGCTTGCCGAGTCCTCAGGACTTCTCGACAGTCTGGTATCCGGACCGGGTGATCAGTCAGGCGAGCGACGAAGATCCGGCGTCTGTCGATCACGAACGAGCGAGGTGAGCCCGAGGCCGTCGGAGTCGATCCCCCGATTGCGGGCGAGGCTCCCGGGGGCGAGGCTGGACTGAGGCACCGAGCCGAGGGGGAGAGTTACTGGAACCATTAGTCGGCGTGAAATCTGAGGGGGACCAAGTTGCCAGAGGCGAAATGGTATGGCATGGTAGTCGAACAAGCGCTTGTCCAAAGTACGACCGTTGTCCAGGCCCTGCCGCTACAGTTCGGCGGTAACAACCTCATCGGACTCGCGATCCTGTTCCTGATCCTAGCAGTCGTCGCAGCGATCTTCGGCGCACGGGGGATTGCTGGACTCAGTATGGATATCGCGAAGTGGCTGGTGATCATCTTCGTCGTCCTCGCAGTCATCACGTTCATCCTCTAGCCCGTCCCAGTCAGTCCCGGCGAGGGACGAAGCTCCCGTGTCGACCGGAATCGACGCGGCCGCCCCGACCGGCCACGTGAGCGGCCGTCCCAGGCACCCGTGTACCACGACTCTCGGAACCTGACGAACAGGAGGGACACCAACGACGCTCGGCGGTGGGAATACCGGCCGCGAGGGATGGGGCTCGGTTAGTCCGACCGTCGGCGCGACAACATGAGGATGATCGGAAGGAGTATCAGAGCTCCAGCAATGAACGGCGACCAATAGACGAGCACGTACCCGGCTGCCGCCAGGGGCGGTCCGACCGTCCGTCCGAGGCTTCCCGCACCCTGTGTCACGCCGAACGCTGCACCCTGTGTCGTTGCGGATGCACCCTGCGAGACGAGCGTGGAGAGTCCGACCGTGATCGCCCCGTTACCGAATGATGCCAAGGCCCCGAAGGCCAGCAGGACAAGGAGCCCGCCGGAGACCCAATCCGGACCAGTCGTGACCGGGATGACTGTTCCGAGCACTGGCGACAGCGCGAGCAGTATCAGCGCGACGAACAACGAGACGAGGCCGGCGGAGACGACCCGTGCGGGTCCGTATCGACCGGAGAGTCGGCCGATGAGGACCCCCTGATTGATCGTCCCGAGAACGCCGATGTAAGTGAGGAACAGCGCAGCCTGCGTAGCGGAATAGCCGAAGAAATCGGCGACGAACGGGACGAACATCACCTGTACCCCGGCGAAGGCAAACGACGTGAGAAAGAACGCGATCACGAGCGGCCGAAGCGTCAGGTCCGCGAGCGCATCCCGGAACTGCGAGACGAACGTCACTCGTTGAGCACGCGGCCGGGTACGTGCCGGTTCCCGCAGGACGACGGCCGCCGTGGCGAGTGCGGCAAAGGACATCACAGCGGCGACGAAACTCGGCACCGAGAACTCGGTCGCGGGAACGAATGCGGGGAACACGTCCCGGGCAGCGGTCACGACGGTGTCGCTGGCTGTCAAGCCGCCCAGCGCGGGACCGAAAATGAACCCGAGTCCGAACGCGGCACCGACCAACCCGAGCCCGCTGGCCCGCTGCTCCGGGGGCGTGACGTCGGCGATATACGCCTGTGCTGCGGCGATGTTTCCCCCGGCCGCGCCGGCGAGGATCCGGGCGCCGAACAGCGTTGCCACCCCCACGGTCAGCCCCGCGACGCTGCCGATCTCGGCGGCGAAACCGAAGACGGTCCAGGCGATGGCGGAGACGCCGACCGACAGCATCAGCACGGGACGCCGTCCCCGATTATCGGAAAGTCGGCCGAGGGCCGGCGCCGCAACGAACTGCGCGAGCGAGTACGAGGCGGCAAGCAGGCCGATGAAAACGTCGCTCAGCCCGAAAGCTCGCACATAAAATGGCAGGATCGGAATGATGATCCCGAAGCCAAGCAGGTCGAGAAAGACGACGCCGATGACGACCGCGACTGCGCGACGTGACGTGGGTGGCAGACCGGAATCCGCCCCGTCGATCGTCGCTGCTTGACTGGCTGACACGGGGGCTATCCAGCGTGTTCCGGCATGTATCCAGCTTCTCTCTCCGGTCGCCGCGTCATGACGTTCTCCCGATTAACGACCGACGGTCGTGTCCAGTTAATTACCCGGTAGCGTGAAAAGCACGTCGCAGGCGCGACGCTCCCGAACACCGGTGAATCACGGAACGGGAAAACGAAAGCAACGGACGACGGGTCTCGTACCGGCCTGTTGAGATTCCGGGTGCGAGATCGGACCCGGAGATTGATTATTACACCCTCTATGTGAGGTCATCCCAACCGCTACCGTCTCTTCGCGGTGGGTCTGCTGGTCGTTCTAGCCGGGTGTTCGCTAGCGGGGCCAGGATCCACCCTTACCCCCACCCCGTCGGAGGGTGCCCCGGTTCAATTCAACGTCACGAACTTCGAGTCGTCGCCTGCGACGGCCGAAATCTACGTGGCGAACGGCCCGGTCGAGTCACTGGAACTCCAGTACGCGGACGGGACGACGCAGACTGTCGCGCCGCCGTACATCGGTGAGCAGGGCGAACTGCG
>CAZCXJ010000101.1:0-7348 GCA_964502585.1 uncultured Candidatus Halobonum sp. | reverse complement strand
ACCGTAGCCCGCGGAACTCCGCTTCGCGCTCCAGTTCTCGATGGGCGCAGTCCGGACAGATGGTCTCTTCGCCGGCCGTAATTGCTGTTTCGTCGGTTATTGGTGAATAGCGGCCGTCGTTGGCACACCGTCGGCAGGTACGGACGGTCTTCACCTTGTCCTCCAGTTGATAGCCGGCCAGCATCGTGCGGATTCGCTTGCCCGTCGCTCGAGATGTCTGCTCCGAGATGCGTACCCGGCGGGCGCGTCTCGCGATGTCAACGAACTCGTCGCCCGGTCGTGGCACCTCATCATGACCGTCCTTTACCCGGAGGCGGGCGGGGCGCGGTCCCGCGTCGGTCTCTTTCAATTCCAATCGACCTCGGAGCACTCGCTCGCCACCGCGGAGCACAGCGACCTGCAAATCGTCGCTTCGCTCATGGAAGAACAGCGTATCTACGCGAGCGAGCTGCTTCGACACGGGAGTTGGTAATTGGTCGGACTACTTCACTCGCCCGGCTTGGAGCCGCGACCTACAGCCAGTGCCTGGGTTAGTTCGATGTCACGCGGAGGGCTCGGTACAGGAACGTCCAAGTGTCGAGCTGTTCCTCCACGACCATCGACGTCGGTTTCCCGACCCCGTGGCCAGTGTCATCGTTCGTTCGGAGTAGGAACGGGCCATCCTCGCCGCGGCGCTGCATCCGTGCAGTCATTTTTCGGGCGTGAGACGGATGGACACGTGTGTCGCCCGCGGCTGTCTCGAATAGGATGGGCGGGTACGCGCGGGGGTCGACGTGCTGATACGGACTGTAGTCGCTAATGTAGTCGTAGGCCGTTGGCTCATCCGGATCACCGTACTCGACGGTCCACGACGCACCGAGCAGGAATCGATGGAACCGAAGCATGTCGAGTAGCGGGACCGCACAGACCGCTGCGGCCCAAAGCTCCGGGCGCTGGGTGACGCAGGCTCCAACCGACAGGCCCCCGTTTGACCCGCCCATGACACCCATCCGGTCATGCGTCGTGACACCACGATCGGCAAGCGCCTCGCCCGCTGCAATGAAATCATCGAAGGTGTGCTGTTTCGTCTCCCGGCGTCCCGCCTGATGCCACCGTTCGCCGAATTCAGAGCCGCCCCGGGCGCACACCTGTGCGTATACGCCCCCGTCTCGCAGGAATGGGAGTCGGAAGCGGTCGAACTCCGGTGTTTGTGGGATGCGGAAGCCTCCGTAGCCGTAGAGAACGGTCGGCGCGCCCTCTGGGTCGGCGTCGGCAGTGTGGACGAGAAACACGGGCACTCGTGCGTCGTCGGTGGAATCGATCCACTCTCGTGACACCGTCAGGTCCGGGATCGGTAGGTCGGGCGAATCGAGCGTCGCCGTGGCTCCGCTCCGAGCGTCGCCCCGAATCGTCGCGGGTGGACGGTCGAACCCCTGTACGCGGTAGAAGACCTCGTCGGTATCGGGATTCCCCTCGAGGCCGTCCACGGTCGAGAACTCAGGGATGTCGAGTTCCGCACAGCGTTCGCCCGTCTCGCGGTCATAGGCGGTAAGCCGCGAGCAGGCGTCTTCAAGCGTGTGGACGAGGAGCGTGTCCTCTGCGAGGTCGAACGTCTGTATCGCGCGATTCCCCTCAGCGACGAGTGTCCGCATCTCGACGAGCGGTGTCTCGACGATCCTATCGACGGGACACGCGAGTATCCGACCCATCGGCGCCTCATGGTCGGTCCGGATGTAGACGGTGCCGTCACGAACCCGTACTTCGAAGTCTGACCCGTGTCCCGTGATGGCGGGAACGAGTTTGCCGTCACGCTCCACGTATATCTCAGCATTACCTGCGAGTTCGCCGAACGTCGCGACCAGTTGTCCGTCGTCGACGTGAAGGGTGGGCCACACCGCAGTAGGGATGTCATCCGCAACGATCTCGCCTTCATCCTCGAGCGACTGCCGCCGAACCTGCTTGTCGAGTTGGTCACCGCCGCCGGCGCTTCCGGTTGTGAGGTGGTAGAAGCCGACGTCGTCCCATGCGAACGTTCCCGGATTAACGCGCCCAACGTCCGAGAGTTCGTACACCAGGGAACCACTCGGATCAACCACGCGAAGGTCATACTGCTCCTCACCTCCTTCGTCATAGCCATATGCTACAAGATCACCACTGGGCGATGGCACGTACCAGTTCATTGCTGCGGCGTCGGCCCACTCGTTCGGGTCGACAACCACCTGCTGGTCATCAGGTGCGTCGGTAGTCCAGGTATAGAGGACAGCGTGGTCTTCCTCAGGTGCCTCGACGCGCCCGAACCGTCGGTCGCCCCGTGGAACAACGGTGCCGTGCTCGGTGATCTCTGCAAGGTTCTCGAATCGTGGCCGCAGGTCCGCACGCGGCTCACGCTCGAGGTATACGTCGGCGTAGTCGTTCTGTGCGTCTACCCACGCCGCGACGGGTTCATCAGTCCCCTCGAGCCAGCGATAGGGGTCCTCGTAGCGGTCGCCGTGGTGCTCGTCGACCACGGGCTCCCGGGGGGTCTCGGGCGGCTGCTCGTTCATATCAGGCGCACGACCCCGGCCCGCAAAAGCCCCCCGTCCGCGGCAGCGACATCACTGCTGGCCAGGGTCCTTTCAGGCCTGGATATGGATTCGGCACCAGCGCCAGATCCCCAACAGATACGGTGACGAGATCATGGGCGAAGGTGGCGCACTTGACGATATACGGATGGTTTGGTTTCTTCGCCATCAAGCACGGACGCCTCCAAGAGGGAAGTCCCGACGCGCGCCTGAATTGGCCTGACGTGGCTCCCGCGGTGCGGAGGGATGCTCGAGTCCGGCAGTCCCAGCACGCACGCTGACGCGTCGTACGAGTCGGAACCCCGGCATCCAATGGGACTGGGATGCCCGTCCCCGTGAGCATCTGAACTGGCCCGGCTCTATGGGTTGGAGACACCCTGCGAGTACGCCGGAAGGCTATCACTCTGTGAGGCGGATCTCGTCGTCGCCAGTTGGTACTGCACAAATGAACGCCCCGCTGTCGTCGCCCTCGTTTCGATACCAGTGGACGACGCCCGCGGGGATGAACAGCGAGTCTCCCGGCTCGACAATGTACTCCTCATCGTCGATCCCGACAGTGTACTTCCCTTCGAGAACGTACTGCTCGTGCTCGACCTCGTTAGTGTGTCTCGGAACCTCGGCGCCTGGTGCGAGCTCGAACCGCCGGATCGCGAGATTTGGTGCCCCATGATTTTCGTTGACGAGCACACCTTTCCGGAGCCCATCAGCGGCGTCGACCGATGTGTATTCGATCTCCTCGGCGCGGCGGACGAGTGGCTCAGATTCGTACTCAGACTCGCTCATACGTACCCGTGTGCGCGCAGTCGATATATTACCAGCGACCCGCCCACCTTTGATTGCCATCGAGAGTGCCGTGCCGTACTCGGTTTTTGGCGATCGTTTCAAGACTCCGCTGCCGCCGGAGCCGAGCGGTGCTTTCCTTCCTTCTGTGTTTGCCCGGGTTCACGCCGTGCGGCATCACGATGCACATCGCTACGACTGGGTCGTCCCCGATGGTCACTCCATACGAGGGCCCGCCACACGGCTCGGACGGGCTCACGCGACCCGGGGATGGACGGCCTGCTGGTCACGGGTACATCGGCCCTCACTGAGATGCATGGTCCTTCTGTGTCCGGTTTCGCTTCGGCGCCACCGATACATCTGACCACTCCCGATGAGACAGCTCGACACACCCGTCTCCGCCGGTTTTTAATCTCGTACACCACCTACCTGGACGTACATGAGGGGTTATCGCATCGGCAGCGCGTTCGGCATCCCCATCAAGCTCGATATCACGTTCCTTGTCGTGCTCCCGCTGTTCGCGTACGTCATCGGCTCGCAGGTGAGGCAGTGGGTCGGCATCCTCAACGATGTCCTGAGCGCGGGTATCGAGGCTGGGCCGTTGACCGGCACCGCTGTCGTCGCCTTCGGGCTGGGTACACTCGCTGCCGTTGGGCTATTCGTCGGGGTCGTGCTCCACGAACTCGGCCACTCGCTGGTCGCGCGCCGCTACGACGTCGAGATCTCAGCGATCACGCTGTGGCTGTTCGGTGGCGTCGCGCAGTTGGAACGCATGCCCGAGGATTGGCGACAGGAGCTGTACGTCGCGCTCGCGGGCCCAGTGGTGAGCGTCTTACTGGGGGTCGGTTCCTTCCTCGTCTTCTTGTCGGTGCCGGCGGACGGGTCGACCGTTCTGGCGGCCGCACGGTTCCTCTTGGGCTATCTCGCGGTCATGAATATCGCGTTGGCAGCGTTCAACCTTCTGCCGGGATTCCCCATGGATGGGGGCCGGGTGCTCCGGGCGCTGTTGGCCAGCGACCAACCGTACGCGAAGGCGACACAGCAGGCTGCCACCGTCGGGAAAGTGTTCGCAGTACTGCTGGCCCTGTTCGCGCTGTTCGGTGGCACCGGTATCAACCTCTACCTCGTCGCGCTCGCATTCTTTATTTACATGGGCGCGGCCTCGGAGGCCCAGCAGACGACGATGCGGGCGGCATTCGAGGGGGTCGTCGTCCGCGATATCATGACGCCTGCTGGGGAACTCAAGACCGTCCAGCCGGCCACGTCGCTGTCGGCGCTCGTCGACCGGATGTTCCGCGAGCGGCACACTGCCTACCCCGTCGTCCGTGACGGGCGCGTCGTCGGGATGGTCACGCTCGGTGACGCACAGTCGATCAGGGAGGTCGAGCGGGATGCGTTCACCGTCGCGGACGTGATGCAGTCCGACCTCGAGACGATCGCACCGAATGCGGACGCGATGACCGCTATCGAGCGCATCCAGTCGTCCGGCATCGGACGCCTGTTGGTGATGGACGGTGACGAGCTGGTCGGGCTCATCTCCCAGACGGACCTGATGACCGCCCTCGATATCATGAAGTCGACCGGCTCACTCCGCCAGGGACAGGAGCGGGAGTCGAGCCCGACCCCTGGCAAGCGCTTCTCGGGGTAGCCTCGCGGTGCCGGCAGCGGCACTCGGACCCTGTGTCCCGGCGTGCAGCGCTCCGCTGGCCCGGCCGCCGGCTCGGGGACGCTGTCGGGCGTGTCGCGGCACCCACGGCTCCCGACGCCGGCTCGACGCGAGCAGCCGTCTCGGCTACCGGTAGCGCTCGGTGACCTCCTCGAGTTCGACCTCGCCCGCCGGAACGCGATAGGCGACCAGCACGTCCCGGTCGGCGGTCGGGGCGTTCTCCGTTTTGTCCACGCTGTAGCCAATGTAGGTACAGTCGGTGCGGGTGAACTCGACCACCGCGTAGCCCCAGTTGTGCGAATCGAACCATTCGATATGGGGATTCATCGCCGGGATGAGCCATGACAGCAGCGGCTCCGTCACCCGCTTGCGCCACCCCCGCGTCAGGTGGAGCGCCTCGGCGACATTGACCGACGTGACCGCCGGTGTCATGAACTCCACGCCGATGCGCTCCCCCCGTGCGACCCCCTCGCCACCCGACACGCGGCCCGGGTACGACGTCTGCTGGTAGCCCGCAATGTAACAGTGCATGTCGCCAGTGAGCGTGACGAAGTTGTCGACGTCCGCCGCCGCAATGGCCTCGGTGATCCGCTGGCGCTCACGGGTGTACCCATCCCACCCGCCCTGGACGGGATACAGCGACAGCGGCCCGCTTCCCAACCGGAACGGGATCGTGAGCACTTCGTCGGCCCACACCGTCCACGTCGTCCCCGCGTTCGTGACGGTATCGAGCAGCCACGCCCGTTGGTCGTCACCGAGCATCGACCGCCCGGGCGGTTCGTACTCCGGGCCGACGTTGTCCGGCGTCGGGATCGCCTCGCGCGGCGGGTCGCGAAACAGCCGTTCGTCCGTCATCGCCAACGTCACGAGGTCGCCGAACCTGAAGGAGCGCCAGAGCCGGAATCGCTCCTGGAGGGACTCGCCGCCGGGGTCGTACTCCACCCGGGCGGGCATGAATTCCCACCAGGCGTGCATCGCGTCGGCGACGAGTTCGGTCATGAACGCGGGGTCGTCACCGCGTGGATGGTCACCCGCGGGTGCGTCCGTCCGATAATCCCAGTACACGTCGTCGACCATCTCGTGGTCGTCCCAGCCGGCGATGAGGGTGTGCCGCTCGAGGGCCTCCTGCAGGAACGTGTCTGACCGATACAGCCGGTAGAGATAGCGGTAATCCTCCAGCGTCCGGACGCGGTCGTGGCCGCTCGGGAGCTGCTTCTCCCGGTCCGGGTAGTCGTAGGAGCCGAGCCCCTTGAAATCGCCCGCATCGGACTCGTAGATGAAATCGCCCACGTGGACCAGAAAGTCGACGTCCTCCGCCGCGACATGGTGGAACGCCGGGTAGTAGCCGTTGAGATAGTCCTGACAGGCGAGTACGGCGAACCGGATCGAGTCCGGAGACGCATCCGGCCGCGGGAGCGTGCGACACCGCCCCGTCCGCGAGGCGACGCCGTCGTAGACGAACCGGTAGTGGTAGGTCGCGTCCGGCGAGAGGTGACCGTTGAGGTCCACCTTCACCGTGTAATCGTGAGCCGCGAGCCGCCGGGTGTCGGTGACGACGCCGTCGTAGACGACGTCCTCGAAAGCCGGATCACGGGCGACCTGCACCGCCAGCGGAATCGCCGGCTCGAACGCCTCCGGGTCAATCCGGGTCCAGATGATGACCCCGGTCGGCGTCGGTCCGCCGCTGGCGACCGACTGCGGGAACGTCTCGGCTGGGTCGGCCGCGGGATCAAAGTCGAAGACGGCGGCGTCGCTGGCGGCGACGACATCGAGCGCGAACGCGAGGTCGTGCGAGTCGAGTTCCGACAGCAGTTCGGCGTGGTCGTCCGGGCCGCGGGCCGGCTCGTCCGACAACTCGTCCATATCGTGGCTATGCCCGTGGCCGGTATCGGCGTTGTGGCCCCGGCCGTATCCCCGGCCCGCCGCTGCGTCGTTGGGCCGCGTCGGCACGACGGCAGCGGACCAGCCGCCTGGCGCCGACGCTTTCGTCGCCACCCCGCCGGACGGCCGTGCCCGTGTGATGGTCACCCACCGGCTGCCCGGCGCAATCGCTCCCGGGAGATGTCGCCGAACTCCGCCTTCCGGTGACAGGCGACACACAGCGAGACCACGTTCTCGAGGTAATGCGCGTCCGCGACATCGTGGTCCGGCGACGCCGCGAACGCCCGGACGGGCACGATGTGATGGACGTCCGGATTGCGGCCCAGTTCCTCCCGGGTCGTCCCACAGATGACGCAAGTGTGGCCATCGCGTTCGAGCGCCTCCCGACGCACCGCGTTCCAGCCCGGGCCATAGGAGCCGGTGTCGCCGCCCTCCCAGTTCGGGTGGCCTGCGCCCGTGAATGCCTCCGAGAGCCACTCGT
>CAZCXJ010000100.1:2410-7567 GCA_964502585.1 uncultured Candidatus Halobonum sp. | reverse complement strand
CTGAGCGTCGATGACGACCTGACGGTGACCGACGTTCACAGAAGTTGAGACGGAGAGACCCACGAACAACTTCGATGGGGACGGCCCTCAGGTGGAATTCCCGACGTCGAGCGAACGTGTTCTCGCCAAAGAGCGCCATGGCGCATCGGAATCCAGTATCGGCGGCGCTGCCCGGAGTGTCGCGGCCGGGTGATCGCGGGCCGGGCCGAGCGGCACTGTGCCGACTGTGGGTCGGTGGTCGACCAGGACCCAGTGGAGCGGACGCCCGCTCCCACCGTACACGGGCCCGACCCGCACTCGGTCTGGCCAAGTCGTGGGCGTCGATCCGGGCGTATGGGTGCCCCGCTCGAGGTCGTCGTTTGCCAGGGTCGCTACCGCACGCTACCCATCCATTCGGTGTGTTCACACCGTGAACAGCGAAACCAATATGAACTTTGTAATATCCATAATTTTATCATACTTGTGAGCAGTTTTATAATATCATTCAAGCAAAAAGTCATGGCCGCCACGAGTGAGAGGGAATCGATACCCAGCCCGTTCCTAGACCCCCCCTTTGGGGAATGAAGGCTGGGAATACCAGCGACACACACCGTCGGGGCCCCAGTCCTCCGGCGATACCGGTCAAGAGAAAATGTCAGCAAATCAGCCACACGAAGTAGAGAAAATCCCGGGGATCGGCCCCAAGCGCGCACAGGCACTCCGTGAGGCAGGGTTCGAGAACGTCGCGGATCTGCAGGACGCGACAGAGGAGGACCTCGTTGAAGCCGAGATGATCGACGAAATCCTCGCTCGAGACATCAAGGCGACTATCAGTCCGAGTCACAGCCACCAACGCAGGGGACCCCCACCGAACCAGATCACACCGGAAGACTGGGAAGTAACGGACCGGCAGATAGCACATCTCGAGGAGTTATCAGGCGAACGGTTGAGCGAATTCTCCGAGGAGGCCGCTATCGAACTACTGGACCACCTCGAGTGGCGCCTCGATCCTGAACTCTTGGGCTTCAAACGAGTATGTGGACGGGTAGTCAAGCGTGACCCGACAACGGATGAGATGCGCCCTGTCCCCTACGCAACCGTTCACGTACAGGATACTGACTGTAATCTCCTCGGGTTTTTCCCTCCCTCGTCAATCTGGGGATGGTTCCTCCCGTTCGGATGTCACCGGGAAGAAATCGCGACAGTAAGGACCGACGCCTGCGGACGGTTTTGCGTTCTTATTCCCCGTTGGGAGATCGATCGCATCCTCACGTACCGCCGTGAACGGATCTGCCTACCTGAAATTGTCAAACCGAGGATCCGGGATATCCTTGAGAATCTCGATATCCATCTCGAACCGCCTCTCATTCAGGAACCCCCGCCGCGCCCTGACCCAGCCCCGTTTGCACTTCGGGAACCGGGGGTGTACGACCAGTTGCGTGGATTGCTCGGTGAGGGGACGACTGATCGCCTCTTCGCCCTGACGGCGCAGCCATCCTTTGGCGACTCGACAGGAGAGGTCGATACCCTGCTTGACCAGATGGCGCCTACGGGCACGATTGACCCCCCGGTTCCGACTGACATCCCCGACCTCGGCGACGGCCAAAACCAGGAACCACTGTCCCGTTCTGCTGCTATCGACCGGACCGGATTCGACGACCTGACGCTTGAACCCCGAGACTTTATCGGGCCGTTCCTGCGATGTCGGGACGTCGTCATCCCCGAATGGACGACATTCTTCGATGTTCCCGATATCACCTTCGAGATCACACAGGACATCGATGGAGATGGCACGGAGGAGACAGTCTACTCCGAGGGCTACTTTGATGTCCGCTGGGACGACATCCCGGATTCCGAGATCGTGCTTGAGGCCTCTGAATTAGCGGAGACCGGGCTTCCGTGTGATCCAGCCGAGGAACCCCCGGATTGCGAGAACCCGGAGCTCTGGAAGGTCGGCGGCATGCCCCTCGCCCCAGGGTATCACTCGAACGGCCCGCCACGTGAAGGCTATGCGCTCAGGGTCAACCGACCGCGTCCGGGCTCGAAAGATGCGGCGACACCATACACAGGTAACCTGAATTTCTACGGCTGCGGGTTCCGGATGGATGAGGCGGAGTATTATCGGCTTTTGTATAAATACAGACCTGACCCGGATGACTCGGCAACTGATCCCCAAGCGTTTGATGTCGACTGGAAGGTGTGGCGGGAGCCCGATGAGTGGCCCCCATTGAGAGAACATATCCGTCCAGTGGATGACGAAGGATGGTATGAAATCCCGGATCCGGAAGAGATAGCACCTGACTACCAAGACCTATTGCTACACTGGAGAACGGGTACGGATGAGCCAAAGGACGACGGATTGTATGATATCCGGCTTGAAGTCGCTGATGGGGATAAAAACCCGCTTGCTGAAGGCGATTGGGTGACCTTGCGTGTCGATAGTTCGGAGCCGGCAGTTGGGTTCGATGAACTCGAGTGGCGGACGATCGATGGAGAAGGGGAGGGCGGTTCGCTCCCGCTATCGTGTCCTGTGATCGAGCGTCCGCTCGATGACGATGGTAATCCGAAAACGATCGACATCGATGTCTCGTACACCGTGCAGCATCCCCATCTTCGGAATCTCTCTCTTGGCGCCTCCGGCTGCGGTGGTGGAAACCCCGACAAAATCGACACGAACGGGGACTTCGGGTTCTGGTACTCGGAACCTGACGACACCTATTACAGCATTGATGGAGCCACGTTCCGCGTGGAAGGTGGTCCAAAAGACGAGGGTCGCCTGCCAGCAGGAGCATATACTGTCGAACTCACTGGGTGGAGTCGTGCCTTCGATCCCGGTCACCGTGGTATGGAAGGAATCCGCGATGACTGGAACGTCGATCGGAAGCACGTGTGGGACCGCGAGCGCGTCCGGATCGCCATCGTTAATAAAATCTAACAGATCTCCCATTTTCTTCGTCTGCAACTCGTATAAAAACTCGCAGCCGAGATCAACCACGTTTTGGATATTGAATGTCGCTAGCTGTCCGCTCCGGGGTTCTGACTCACCGTGATTGAGTTGTTCTCGGGGCCGTCGACTTCAAGGCTGGTCTCATTCGTCGCGACGTTGAACACGTCTGTCGCTCGGACGCTGTTCTCTTCCAGAACGATATCGGCAGCCATCATACCACGGCTGACACACCATCAGCAAATATCATGACGCTGCATGCTTAGCGCCCCCGCCGGCTCATCCCACACCGAGTTCGAATGGGAGTCCACTGACAAGCCCACCGCTTCAGATGTGGGGGAGCCGACCGGCCTGTGTTCTACTCGATCAGTCGAGAAGTTGACCCACCAGCGTTCCTGGCCACCGGTCGGGGACGTATCGGTAGCCCACGGCGGTGAGTCCCCCGAGTGAGATCCCCCACGCCAGGTGGCTCGCGAGCAGACGGACCGAGAAGCTCGGGATCGACGCGGGTATCCCGAGCAGCCGGAGCCAGAACGGTGCGATGATCCCGGCCGCGCCGACCCAGAGGAGCACCGCCCAGCCCAGGCCGATTCCGATGTGAGCGGCCGGTCGAGCGCGGTACCGTCTCGGGGCGACGGAGATGAGCCCGGCGAACACGAACCCGAACACGACGCTGTGAAATTCGTGTGTCAACCAGCCCACGACCGGGCTTTTGGTGCCATAGAAGACGCCGATCCCAGCGACGGAGCCACCCAGCAGCTCGGAGACGCCACCGTATGCAACCCCCGCGACGAGGGCCGCCCCAAGCGTCACAATGAGGTGCGGAAGGGCAGGTCTGACGCCCGTCATCCCTGTCGGCATCGGCCGAACCCTCGGCTGGTCCTCATCGACTCGCCAGAGCTCGACCGTGACCGTCGTTCCCGACGGACCAACGTCGGTCTCGACCGTTCCGCCGAAGTCGTCGACGAAGAGTCTGACGAGGTTCAGCCCGAATCCGGTTGCCGGGTCGTCGAACGGGCTGATATCGCCGGTTTCGAGAAGTGACCGTTGTCTTTCGGGGAGTCCAGGCCCATCGTCCGTCACGCTCACACGAACACGCGTCGGCGTTTCCGTCACCGTGACGACTGGCGAGTCGTCTCCTCCATGGACGATAGCGTTCTCGAGAAGCTGAGTGAACACCTGTTCCAGGCCGGTCGTCGCCCGTACCGTGAGGTCTGACGGGCAGGACTCGATCAGGACTTCGGTCTCCGTGTATCGGTCGGTGACCTCCTCGACACTCGCCGAAAGGTGTCGGCGGACCTCGACGACCGAGGTGGCGCGGTCCGTTCCGCGAGTCTCACCCGCGAGGTGTTTGACGTTCTCGATCGCCCGCTGGATGTCCCGCGACCGGTCCTCGATGATCTCTCGGGCCTTCGCATCGTCGCCACCCACGTGCCGTGAAAACCCCATGATCGCGGTCACCGAATTCAATACCTCGTGTCGGAGAAGCCGGTTCAACACGTCCAACCGATTAGCCTGGTGTTTGTTCTCGAGTCGCTGTCGACGGCTCCGGGCGGCGTACAGGCCGGTAAGCGTGCCACCGACGCTGCCCCCGATGAGGAAGTTCGAGAGGTATGCCTTCGCCCGGATCGTCGCCGGATCGAGACCGATGCCAGGGGTCGAGCCGAGAAGGGTGACGAAGACGAGGCCCGCCATCGTGAGCATTCCGACGATGCACCAGGCCGCAGTCGTACGGACCACTGCCTTCTCCACTTCGGCGACCGTCAGGGCGACGCCGAAGGCCGCGAGGCTGAGGCCGAGCATCAGGGGCACGACACCGGCGAAGTAGAACCGCACGGGATCATCGTAGATAGCGAGCGTGACGGTAAAGCGGGTGAGGAAGAATCCCGTCCCGGCCACGATGAGCCCACTGTAGTTCACCGTCGCCCCCATACGTCGGTCCGTGCTTCGGTACGCGGGACAAAAGCATTCGTCACTGGCTATCACGTCTGAAAACCGTAGTGCGATATGATACAGCGAGGCGTAGGGTGATTCGTTCTTCAATTATCAGTATTGTAAATTTGGCCCCTGCTTTCATACGCAACCAACCACCAGCGACACTCACACGCATCGATGCGTGGACCGCCGCCGCTCCTGACCGGGTCGGGGCGGGAACTCACCGAGGCCCATCGCCCACACCACACCCACCACACCCACACCTCAGTTACCGCGCCACACCCACTGTGCCTGTCCCC
>CAZCXJ010000100.1:0-2310 GCA_964502585.1 uncultured Candidatus Halobonum sp. | reverse complement strand
TCTTTCCGGAGCCTGTCGTCCACCTGGGACTGGTTCAGGAGTCGAATGAACTCACCGGCACTCCTGAGCAGTTTGTTCTCGGCCTTTCGCAGATGTTCCTCGAAGGTCGCCCGCGCGACGGTCGACTGGGCTGCTAGTTCAGCAATCGAGCTCCCGCGCGGTTCTTCATAGTAGGCGTTCTCCAGGGCGATCTGCAGGGCGGCGAGTTGCCGGTCGGTCAGTTCGCCGAACAACTGGTCGATCGGCGTCAGCAGACTGTGGGGGATCCCCGCCTCTTCCAGCCCTGTCTTCGAGATGACGTCGATCTCCCGGTCAGCCTCGAGGTCCGCGTGCAGCGCCCGGATGTCGGCTTCGTCGAACGCGATGAGACTGTACTGTTCCCAGCCGTGTTGGTGGACCGTCGGTGGTTGATACAGGCAGTTGTGTTGCTCGAACCGGTCCACGATCGAGTTCTCGACCGGGCAGAGGCAGGCCTTCGTAACCACGTGAAGGCTGCCATCGTCTTCCGATCGATGCAAGATCGTCCCCAGGTCATCGACTTCATCGACGAGGTCGTCCGACGGCGCATCTTGGGACGTGATCTCCAGGACCTGACAGTCGCTCAGGTACCACTCGCGGATGGTGAGGTCGGGGAACCGTTCGGAGAGTTCCCGATACGGGCATTCGTGGCGGAGCCGAAACGACGCCTGATACAGGCTCATACGTCGATACCGTCTGGGTTCGCTCCCTGCAAGAGAGTACCGGTTATAGCCGGCAATACGATTTTGTACATATGCTCGAAAACGGTTGGGCAGGATGACGGAGATCACAGCTGCTGCGCTCAGCTCGCGTCTACAGGACGATGGTAACGCCCCGCTGGTGCTGGACATCCGGCATGCGGACGAGTTCGACGAGTGGCACATCCCGGGCAGCACGAACATCGCCATCTACGACGAGTTGATAAACGACCAGGCGGCGGCGAAGGACGCCCTCGCCGACCTGCCGGACGACCGTGAGATCGTGACCGTCTGTGCGGCCGGCGTTATCTCCCAGGAGGCGACGACACTCCTCCGGGAAATGGACCGCGACGCGAAGACGCTCGTCGACGGCATGAACGGGTGGAGCCGCGTCCACCGGAGTGCCGAGGTCGATATCGACGTTCCCGGGACGCTCGTACAGGTGGCTCGCCCCGGAAAGGGATGTCTCTCCCACGTCCTGATTTCGGCCGGGGAAGCCGCCGCGTTCGACCCATCGATGTACGTCGGGGAGTACGAGTCGATCGTCGCCGACCACGACGCGGCGTTCGTCGGCGTGTTCGATACCCACGCCCACGCGGACCACGTCTCCGGCGGCCGAACGCTCGCCGACGAGCAGGGGGTGCCGTACTACCTCCATCCGGCAGACGCCCACGACATCGAGGCCACCCCAGTAGTCGACGGACAGTCGGTCACCGTCGGGAACGTCGAGGTCGCCGTGGTGCACACTCCGGGCCACAGTCCGGGTGGCGTTACGTTCGACATCGAGGGGGCCGCTCTCCTGACCGGGGACACGCTCTTCCACGAGAGCGTCGGGCGCGTCGAGCTTGGCGTGGAAGCCGGCCTCGAAGGGACCGACGTCGAAGACAACGCGGCGACGTTGTACGAGAGCCTCCAGCGGTTGCTGCACCGGTCGGAGGACCCGCTGGTGCTCCCGGCGCATGACCCGGGGTCTCCTGACCCGCCGGTCGCGGAGCGACTCCGTGACGTCGTCGACCAGAACGCCGACCTCCAGCGCGACCGCTCGGAGTTCATCCGGACGCTGTCCTCGGATATCCCCGAGCATCCCCCGAACTTCCAGCGCGTCAAGCGGGTGAACGTCGGCGCGGACGACGGTCCCGAGGAGGAGCTGTCGGAGTTGGAACTGGGACCGAACCGCTGTGCCGCCGAGTGATCGATGGCCGGACACACCGGACCCCCCGTCACGCAGGGGATTCGGGAGCACCTGTCGCAGTTCAGCCTGCACGTCCTGCTGGTGTTCGCCACCGGCCTGACCATCGGGTCGGAACGCGCCGTCGTTCCCGTCCTCGGGCGCGACGAACTCGGGGTGACGTCGCTGTTCCTCATCGGCTCGTTCGTCGTCTCGTTCGGGATCGTGAAGTCGATCCTCAACCTCTATGCGGGCAAGTGGGGCGAGGAGTATGGCCGCAAGCCGGTGCTCGTTCTCGGCTGGGCGACGGCACTCCCGCTCCCGGTCATCCTCATTTTCGCCCCGAGCTGGGGCTGGATCACCCTCGGGAACGTCCTGCTCGGGATCAACCAGGCGTTGACCTGGAGCATGGCGATCAACGCCAAG
>CAZCXJ010000099.1:0-7629 GCA_964502585.1 uncultured Candidatus Halobonum sp. | reverse complement strand
AGAAGTAGACGCTCGGAACGCCGTCGCGGGTGACGTACGTCCGGAGGTTGAGTTCCGGGAGCCGCGCGCCAAGCGCCCGGGGCAGCCCTTTCGGCCGGACGCCGACGTTCGTGAACGGGACGACCGACAGCCACGCCTGTCCGTCGTGCCGGTCCGCGGTGAGCTCCTCCGGGAGGTGAGCGTCCACCACGTCGGGATCGACGGGCCAGTTCTCGAACAGCACCTGCCGCCAGCCCATTCGGAGGGAGACCACCATACGCGCGGTTTCGGCGCTTGCGGAAAAGAGTCCCCCGTTTTTCGGTGGGACCGCGGTGTCTCGTCGGCCGATGCGGTCGGGGACTCCCGCGTGATATCGTGGGTCGGGCCCGCGGCGTTCCCACTCCGAGGAGGGGTGGTGCAGGCCGCTCGGGAATAAATTATATGTACCGGGTCTCGCATTTACGCGTTGGCGTCCCAATGTCAGAAAATGTCACAGAAATCGACCTGAGCAGGCGGGAGTTCGTCGCCCTGACCAGCGCAGTCGGTGCGACAGGCCTGGCCGGCTGTGCCGCTAGGTCGGGCGGAGACGACGAGACGACCCGGTTGAACGTCGCGATCTCGGCGGAGGTGTGGAACTTCGATCCGGCCCTCTGGACCGACACCGCGACCAGTACGGTGGGTGGCTTGGTCTATGACGAGGTGATCGAACTGGACACGAACGAGCAACTCCAGCCCGGTCTCGCAGAGAGCGTCCCCGAGCCGAAAAACGACGGAAAAGCGTTCGATTTCACGCTGCGTGACGGCCTCAAGTTCCACAACGGCGACGACGTCACGGTCGAGGACTTCAAGTACAGCGTCGACTGGATCCTGAACCCGGACAACAACTCCCCGGTCAAGGGTCGGTTCCCGTTCGTCACCGGGACCGAGATAGTCGGGGACCGGACGCTCCGGATGAACCTCGAGAAGCCGTTCACGACGCTTCCCTTCTGGCTGACGCGCGGGCTCGAAGGGATCGTCCCGGAGGGCTCGCGGGGCAGCGTCGAGGAGGGCAAGGGACCGAGTGGCCTCGCGACCGACCTGACCAAGGACCCGGCCGGCGCCGGCACAGGGCCGTTCGAGTTCGTCGAGTGGGAGTCCGGGAGCCACGTCCTGCTCGAGCGGTTCGACGACTACTGGAAGGAGGAGTTGCCGAAGGTCGACGAGATCCGGTTCGAGTTCATTGGCGAGAACTCAACTCGGCTGGCGAACCTCCAGTCTGGCGAGATCCAGCTCACCGACAAGGTGCCGCCGAAAGACTTCAGCTCGCTGCAATCGGACGGCGACATCACCGCCAAGGAGGTGCCGGGGAACCTGACGCAGGTATTGTACGTCAACCTGATGGAGGCAGAGGGGAACCCGATGTCCAACGTGAACAACCGGCGGGCGGTCCTGTTCGGCATCGACGCCGAGGAGATCCTTGACGAGATCTTCGAAGGTCACGGCGTCGTGCAGAAGGGGCCCTGGTATCCCGACAGCGAGTGGACCTCGCCGAACCTGAAGGAGATGGACCTGTACGATCCCGAGAAGGCCGAGCAGGAACTGGAGAAGGCGGGCAACCCTGACGGGTTCGAGATGGACATCATCGCGACGAAGGGGTCGTGGTTCAAGGACGAGGCGATCGTCATCCAGAACCAACTGGCGGAGATCGGGATCGACGTCAACGTGACGGCCGTCGAGAAGTCCACGCTGTTCAACCAGGTGTACGGCACGACCGACTGGCACGCCGCGATGGAGGACTGGGGACAGGCGATCCCCGTGGCGACCTACTGGCTCGACGCGGGCTTCGCCGACAACAACCACAACCACAACAACTGGCACCACCCGTCCGACGACCTGAAGGACCCGTACGGGGCCAGCGGCCCGCCGGCCCCCGAGGACGCAGAGGGCGATTATTCGAACGGCCACGAGTGGTACGTCGAGAAACTGCGTGAGGCCCAGGCGGCGACGGACGAACAGCGGCAGAAGGAGATCGTCTGGCGGCTCGAGGAGTACATCGTCGAGAACGCCCTGCAGATCGATATAGCCTACGTGAACAAGCTGGAAGCCTGGCAGAACGAGGTGAGCGGCTACCAGATGGGAACGTTCGTCGACGATTACCGCGCTGCGACCCTCGAGGGCGGAGAGTGAGCGGCCACAGGAGTCAAGCCCCCGCCCACTCACCGTCCAGGCGACCGCGCGCCACCCGCTTCGCTCGCCCACACCTGGAGGATCCATAGATGAGCATGGGCCGATACGTGGCCAAACGGCTGCTGTTGACCCTTCCCGTCCTGATAGGTGTGAGTATCGTCGTCTTCGGGCTGGTCCACCTCGCACCCGGGGGACCAGTCCGGGTGATGCTCGGGCCGCTTCAAAGCGAGGAACTCGTCGAACAGATCCGGGCCGACCTCGGACTTGACAAACCGCTGTACGTGCAGTACGGCGAGTGGCTGTTCGACGCGATCCAGGGGGACTTCGGGAACTCGTGGACCGTCCAGCAGGGCGAACCCGTCACCGACCTCGTCGCGTCGCGGGTCCCGCTCACGCTGGAACTCTCGCTGCTGAGCATGACCGTCGCCATCCTGATCGCCATCCCTGCGGGGATCATCAGCGCGGTGCGACAGGACGAGACGCCCGACCACGCAGCCCGCATCGCCGCGCTGGCCGGGATCTCCATCCCCGACTTCTGGCTCGGGATCATCCTGATTATGATCTTCGCGGTGGTGTTCGGCTTCGACTGGGCCACGGGCGGGTGGGTGCCGCCGTGGGAGGACCCGGTCGCGAACCTCCAGCGCTTGGCCCTCCCGGTGATTACCCTCGGGACGGCCTACTCCGCGCTGATCGCCCGGATGATGCGCTCGGAGATGGTCGACGCCCTGGGCCAGGATTACATTCGCACGGCCCGGGCGATGGGGATCCCCTGGCGCGAGGTCGTCCTCAAGGACGCGTCGAAGAACGCGCTCATCCCGGTCGTGACGGTGATCGGCGTGGGGCTCGGCCAATTGATGAACGGGGCGATCCTCACCGAAACGGTGTTCAACCTCCCTGGCGTGGGCCGGTTGTTCATCACCGCCATCGCTCGACGGGACTACCGCGTCATCCAGGCGCTCGTGCTGTTCGTCGCGACGGTGTTCGTGTTCGCCAATCTGGCTGTGGACGTCCTGTACGCCTACCTGGACCCGCGGATCCGCTACGAGGGGGGGAGCTAGATGGCTACCGACACCGACGATGGGACGCTCGAGGAACGGACCGACGCCGGCGAGCCGCCCGGAACCCACCGGACGCAGGTGGAGATGTTCATCCGGGAGTTCCGCCGGAACACCCTGTCGCTGACCGGCGGCGTCATCATCCTGCTGTTGGTGGCCGTCGCCGTGGGCGCGCCGCTGCTGGCGCCGTACGACCCGACCACGCAGTTCAACGCACCAGGTGACAAGACGAACCCGCTGCCGCCCGGTTCCGAAGTGGTCGTGACGAACTCCGACGGGGAGGTGGTGCGGACGGTGACGGCCCCGCTCGGGACAGACCACTTCGGCCGGGACATCCTCTCGCGGCTCATCTTCGGCCTCAGAACGCTGTTGACTGTGTCGATAGGCGTCGTCGGGTTCTCGATGGTCCTGGGCGTGAGCGCGGGAGCCGTCGCCGGGTACTACGGCGACACCTGGATCGACGAGACGATCATGCGGTTCATGGACGTCCTGTTCTCCTTCCCGAGCCTGATCCTGGCGATCGCGGTGCTGGGCGTGTTGGGCGTCGGGGAGACGGAGTACGGCTCGTTCGTGGTGCCGAACCTGGTGAAGATCATCCTCGTCATCGGAGTCGTGTACATCCCCAGTTTCGCCCGAGTGATGCGCGGGGCGGTCCTCAAAGAAATGGAAGAAGACTACGTTGACGCCGCCAAATCGCTCGGCGCGAGCGACCGCCACGTCCTCGTGAAGGACATCACGGTCAACACCCTGCCGACGGTCGTGGTCCAGGGGACCCTCTACATGGGAACGGCCGTGCTGGCGAGTGCGGCCTTGTCGTTCCTGGGGCTGGGCATCCAGCCGCCCAAGGCGAGCTTGGGGCTGATGCTCTCGGAGGCGCGCGGGTATCTGTACAGCGGGGAGTGGTGGTATTCGGTGTTCCCAGGGCTGGTCATCGTCGTCGCGATCCTGGGGTTCAACCTGCTCGGCGACGGCTTGCGTGACGCGCTCGACCCGCGATACACCGAGGAGGCCGCCGAATGACCGACCGCGAGTTCGACCCCGCAGCCGTCCGGGACGACCCCGGCACGACGGGCGCCGCCCGCGGCGACCCGGTGTTGGCGGTCGAGGACCTCACCACGCGGTTCCACACCGAGGAGGGAACGGTGAAGGCGGTCGACGGCGTCTCCTTCTCCCTGTATGAGGGGGAGACGCTCGGGATCGTCGGCGAGTCGGGGTCGGGGAAGTCGGTGACAGCCCTGTCGGTGATGGGACTGATCGACTCGCCCGGCCGGATCGAGCGGGGCACCGTCCGGTACCGGGGCGAGGATCTCCTCGAAAAATCCGAGGCGGAGATGCGGGGGATCCGGGGGAACGAGGTCGCGATGGTCTTCCAGGACCCGATGACGTCGCTGAACCCGGTGTTCACCGTCGGGCGGCAGATCGGACGGGTGTTGCAGGAACACACCGACCGGTCCGCGGAACAGGCGCGGGCCCGGACCATCGAGTTGATGGCCGACGTCGGGATCCCTGACCCGGAGTCGCGCGTGGACGACTATCCCCACCAGTTCTCCGGTGGGATGCGTCAGCGAGCCTTGCTCGCGATGGCGATCTCGTGTGACCCGGACGTGCTGATCGCCGACGAGCCCACGACCGCGCTCGACGTCACGATCGAGGCGCAGATTTTCGAGGTACTGGACGACTTGCAGACGAAGTACGGGATGAGTGTCGTGTTGATCACGCACGACCTCGGCGTCGTGGCGGGGACCTGCGACCGGGTGGCGGTGGCGTACGCCGGACGGATCGTCGAACGCGCGACCGTCGACGACCTGTTCGCGAACCCGCGCCATCCGTACACCAGGGGGCTGATGCGCTCGATCCCCCGGCTCCGGGCCAACACCGACCGGCTGACGCCGATCGAGGGGACCGTGCCGAACCTGACGAACCTCCCGTCGGGCTGTTCGTTCCATCCCCGGTGTCCGCACGCGACGGAAGTGTGCACGCAGTACGACCCGGAACTCCGGACGGTTGAGCCCGAGCGGGAGGCCGCCTGCGTCCACGCGCGGGGGTATGGGAGCCTCGATCAGTCGCCCACGACCGCGGCGCGGGACGACCTCACCGCGGACGGGGGTGAGGACCGTGAGTGACGCGTCAGCACCCCGGCCCGAGGGGGAGCCGCTGGTGCGGGTCCGGGGACTGACGAAACACTTCGTCCAGAACGACGGGTTCATCGACCGGCTGTTCGGGGCCGACAGGCGGGTCAAGGCCGTCCAGGACGTCAGCTTCGACATCCACGAGGGGGAGACGCTTGGCCTCGTCGGCGAGTCGGGGTCCGGGAAATCCACGACGGCCCGGGCAGTGCTCCGGCTGGACGAGCCAACCGCCGGGACCGTCGACTACGACGGCACGGACCTGACGGCGCTGTCGGGCAGCGAGATGAAGCGGATGCGCCGCCGGATGCAGATGGTGTTCCAAGACCCTGCCTCCAGCCTCAACCGGCGGAAGACGGTGGGGCAGATCATCAAACAGCCCATGGAGATCCACGGCCTGTACACGGGCGAGCGGGACGCGCGGGTCGACGAGCTGATGGAGACGGTCGGGCTGCCGCCCACCCACTCGAACCGCTATCCCCACGAGTTCTCCGGCGGGCAACGGCAGCGAGTCGGACTCGCGCGGGCGTTGGCGGTCGACCCGGACTTCCTGGTCGCGGACGAGCCCGTCTCCGCGTTGGACGTCTCGATCCAGGCGCAGATGCTGAACCTGCTGTCGGACCTCCAGGCGGAGTTCGACCTGACGATGCTGTTCATCGCCCACGATCTGAGCGTCATCCGGCACATCTGCGACCGGGTGGCAGTGATGTACCTCGGGGAACTGGTCGAACTCGCTCCGGCGGCGGAGCTGTTCGCGAACCCCCAACACCCGTACACCCGGGCGCTGCTGGACTCGATCCCGGAACCGGTGCCGGAACTGGCCCGCGAGCGCGACGCCCTCTCCGGCGAGGTCCCGTCCCCGATCGATCCGCCGGCAGGCTGTTCGTTCCACCCCCGATGTCCGATGGCCACTGAGGAGTGCACGCGGACGGACCCGTCGCTTGACCCGGTGCCCGGCGCGCCGGGCGTCCACAAGGCCGCCTGTATCCACGTCGAGGAATTCGACCCCGGACGGGGGATCGCCATCGAGACGGACGATACGGACCCGTACAGCCCGGACCGGTTCGACCACGCCGACGCGGCCGCCGACGGGGGCCGTCCCGACACGGCGCCAGACGAGCCTGGCGACGGATGATCCAGCCGGCCCTCAAGCCGCTGATCCGGATCGCGCTGACGTTCGCAATCGTCTGGTTCTATTTCGCGCTGACGACTGGGCTCGTCGGGGGGCTGCTCCAGGTGGTCGTGGTCGTCCTCCTGTCAATCCCCACGTGGGTGGTGCTGGGGCGGATCCTGTTTCCGACGGACGGATCGGGCCTCCGGCTGCCCGAGCGGCGGCAGGACTGAACCCCTGGCTCCAGCTATCGTCGGGGTAGCCGCCTCCCGGTTATTCGCCCGTCCGGTCGGCGCGTTTGGTGATGAGGTTCGGGCCCTCCCGCCCGGCGTCCGTGTCCGGGTCCGCAACGATCAGGCCCCTCGACCAACCCGGCGAGCGACTGGTCCCAGCAGTCCAACCGGAGCTTCTCCACCACTTCACTGGCGGACGGCGGCGCCTGCCGTGCCGCCCCGTGCGGGCCCGTAGCCTCCTCTCAGGCCGTCGACCAGGTGCGACCGGGAGTGCGGCCGGCCGACCGCCGGGAATTTGTGGCCCGGCGTCCGAGGGGTCGTATGGCGCCATCGCACGTGCTCGTCCCGCTGGACGGGTCACCGCTGGCGGACGAGGCGCTCGTGCAGGCCCTCGAACTGTTCGACTGTCACGTGACCGTGCTG
Source organism: uncultured Candidatus Halobonum sp. (assembly GCA_964502585.1). Lineage (GTDB taxonomy): Archaea > Halobacteriota > Halobacteria > Halobacteriales > Haloferacaceae > CAZCXJ01. Next base: position 536 of record CAZCXJ010000099.1, on the reverse strand, counting down.
AACGTGGTGACGGCGCTCGACGCGGGCATGAGCGAAGGGGGTGTCCTCGAGCCGGGCGAGGACCGCCGCGAGAGCGCCTACGACCGGGCCGACCGCCTCGTGGACCGGGCGCGAGCCCAGGCGGCGGAGGCCGGCCGCACGGTCGAGACTGCCGTCCGGACGGGCGACCCGGCCGAAACCATCCTCGCGTACGTCGACGACCACGACATCGACCACGTCGTGATGGGAGGTCACGGGGGCGACCGATCGGACATCGCCCGCCGACTACTCGGCACCGTGGCGACCAGCGTCGTCGGCCAGGCGCCCGTGACCGTCACGGTCGTCCGGTAAGCTCCGGCGACCCGCTCACCCCCCCAGGATCGCGGCAAAGGCCCTGTACAGGCCGAAGCCGACCGCGATCGAGGCGGCGAGCGTGATGATCCAGAACGCAAGGGTCACGCCGATCTTCCGGCGGGAGACGCCCGCCGAGCCGCCGGCCAGCCCGCCGCCGATGACCCCCGAGATGATGATGTTGTTGAACGAGATCGGGATGCCCA
>CAZCXJ010000098.1:0-7651 GCA_964502585.1 uncultured Candidatus Halobonum sp. | reverse complement strand
CCGCGACATCTTGGTCCGAAGCCAAGTGCTCTGTCCAAGCTGAGCTAAGCGCCCTTACGAGAACCGAACACCGTCGGCCGCTTAACTCCGATGGTTCGGGACGCAGCTAGAGTGCCACGGTTTAATCCGACCGGAGGTCTGATTCCCGGGTGTGAGTGACGGCACTGCAGGGACTCAGGCTGGCCCCCAGCCTTCGGGAGCAGCCGGGTCACGGCTACGGGCCTTTGTCGAACTCGTCCGGGCCGGGAACGCCGTTGCGGCCGGTATCCTGACGTTCATCGGCGGGTTCGTGGAAGCCGGAATTCCGGACAACGGATCAGCCCTGGGGGCACTGGGACTGGCCGTCGTTGCGACCGTCCTCGCCGTCGGAGCGGGCAACGCCGTCAACGACTACTTCGACCGGGAGATCGACAGGATCAATCGGCCGAGTCGGCCCATTCCGAGTGGCCGGGTTAGCGCCCGTGAAACGCTCGTGTTCTCGGGTGGACTGTTTATCGGTGCTGTCGCGGCCGTGGTGACGTTACCGCCGACCGCGATCGGTATCGCGGCGTTCAATCTCGCTGCACTCCTGGCATACACGGAGTTCTTCAAGGGAGTCCCACTGCTCGGAAACGTCGTAGTCGCGTACCTTACCGGGAGTACGTTTCTCTTCGGGGCGGCTGCCTTGGTTGGGAGCAACGTCCGGGCGGACGTGGTGGTCCTGTTCGTATTGGCCGGTCTCGCCACGCTGGCCCGCGAAATCGTGAAAGACGTCGAGGACACTGCCGGTGACCGGGCTGAGGGCCTCCAAACCCTGCCGATAGTGGTCGGTGAATCTGCCGCTCTCGGCCTCGCCATCGTTATCATGACCGCCGGAGTACTGGCCAGCGGATACCCGTTCGTTCGAGGCACGTTCGGGATTGCTTACCTAGTGCTCGTGATTCCGGCTGACGTGGTCATGCTTGTGGCCACGGCATGGGGGTTCAGGCAACCGGGGAGGGCACATCGCTGGCTGAAGCGTGGGATGTTCCTAGCGACGGCTGCCTTCTTGGTCGGGCGGGCGTGGACCGTGGTACTCTAACCTGGACCGTGAGGGTTGTGCCCATGGATGTGAAACCCAGGGACAGCAGCCAGACGAAAGTCATTCAAAATGAGTATAATCAAAAAGAATAAGACTCGTTCACGGTTACTACGCGCAAGTCGGCGCCCCCAGGGATGACCCTCCGGCACAGACTCGGGCCGCGTGCGGGGCCGTCGGCGGGGGCCCGCCATGTATGATGTTACGACGCTCGACGCCGAAATCGAACCGGGAACGAACATCCTGGTGTCCGGTCCCCCACTGACGGGCAAGCGCGCACTCACGTTGGACGTTCTCGCCGAAGGAACCCATGCGGATCAGGGGGCGATCATCGTCACTACCAAAGACAGCGCCGACAGGGTGCTGGAGTTGTACCGCCGCCGGGTGGATTACGAGAACCGCCCTGTCGCCGTGGTCGACTGCGTCACCCGTCAACAGGGGATCGGTGACGCCCGTGACGACGAGCGGGTAAAATACACGTCGTCCCCGGTCGACATGACGGGGATCGGCATCAAACTCTCGGAGTTCCTGGAGACCTTCAGCCGCGACCGGAACATTCGCGAGAACAGGGTAATGCTTCACTCGCTGTCGACTCTATTGATGTACGCCGATCTCCAGACCGTCTTCCGGTTCCTCCACGTGTTTACCGGACGGGTCCAATCGGTCGACGGGCTCGGCATGTTCTGTATCGATTCGACCGCGCACGAGGACCGAACGTTGAACACGTTGAAACAGTTGTTCGATGGGGTAGTCGAGACGAGCGAGGAAAGCGAGCCGGTCGTCCGGATCGCCGAGGCGTAATCGGGAACGCCGGGCGGTGGGTGGATCACTACCTGTCCTGACTGTCGAACAGGTCATCGACGGCCGCTTCCGCCGCTTCCACTGCTTCGGCTGCGACCTCCTCGGCGCCGATCTCTGCACCCTCGGGTGGGTTCACATACACGTCGACGTCGAGTACACCGTCCTCGAACCGGACTGTCACATCGAAGTCCCGTAACTCCGATTGCTTGTACCGGGACAGAATCACGCCCTCGGCCGCGTCCGAGGCTGCTTCAACGACCGTCTCGTCCGTCGGGGAATGTGACGTCTCCGAGCGGTCGGGTCGGCCGGGTCCGTCACCTCCCGTCACTGGTCTGTTATGCGCCGCCGGCCCCACCTGGACCGCCCATCCCAGGTCCACCCGGTGCGCCGCCACCCTGGAGCATCTGCTGGAGCTCGGCCTGGAGCTCTTCGAACTGTTCTCTCACTCGCTCTTCCTGTTTCTCCAGCTGTTCGGCCCGGATCTCGAGCGTGTCTACCTTCTCCTCGAGGTCCTCGTACGCCTCGTCGTACTCGGTCTCGACGAGGAGTTCGCCGACTTCCCGGTACATGACGACGTCTTCATCGATGTCATCCAGGGCCTGAAGGGCCGTCTGGGACTCCGTGAGTGCCGTTTCGGTACTCTGCTTCTGGTCGGCGACCTGCTGGGCTTTCTCCTGGAGTTCCTGGAGTTCCTCGATCTTCTCTTGAGCTTCAGGAGGAAGGTTCCCTTGCATACCTCTTTCCTGGAGAGGTGGAGGGATAAAAGCGTCTATGCGCCCGGGACGCTCGCCACTCCTGGACCCCCAGGTCCCTGGATCGGTCGCTTCCTTTGGGCCCGAAAATCCACCCGGTCGCCGGGTGGCCACCGAGAGCTCTCCTATCGAAGGGAAACGTCGATGCTTTTGTTTCGGGTGTACTCCTTGACTGTCTCATAGGCCGTTTCACGCCCGATGCCCGATTGCTTGTACCCCCCGAACGGCATCCCAGCAGGGAAGTCCGTGTACTGGTTCACCCACACGGTGCCGGCCTCGAGGTCCCGGGCCGTCTCGTAGGCTCGTGACGTGTCGCTGGCGATCACTCCCGCCGCGAGGCCGTACTCGGTGTCATTCGCCAGGCGGATCATCTGATCGTACTCGTCCCACCGGAACACTGACAGCACCGGACCGAAGATCTCCTCCTGGACCGGCCGTGAGTCGTGATCCAACCCCTCGACAATCGTCGGTTCGACATAATAGCCGTCGGCCAACGCCGGGTCATCCGGCCGTCCACCACCAGTCAGGAATCGAGCCCCAGCATCACGGGCCTGCTCGATATACGAAAGCGTCCGCTCCAGCTGTGCCTCGGAGACCTTTGGCCCGAGGCGGGTGTCCCGCTCCAGGGGGTCCCCGATGGCCAAGCCCTCGGCGGCGTCGACGAGCGCGTCGAGATACTCGTCAGCGATCCCCTCATGGACGAACAACCGCGACCCCGCGGTACAGGATTCCCCCGTATTGTAGAAGATGGCGAGTACGGCCGACCTGACGGCGGTCTGAAGATCGGCATCCTCGTGCACGACGAGCGGACTCTTCCCTCCGAGTTCGAGCGTCACGTCAGCAACCCGGTCGGCCGCGTTGCGCATGACCTCCTTCCCTACCGGCGTCGACCCCGTGAACGCCAGTTTGCGGACGTCCGGATGCTGTGTCAGCGGTTCCCCAGCCTCCGGCCCAAACCCGGTGACCACGTTCACCGTTCCGTCCGGGAGGATCTCGTCGATCTCCCTCATCAGTTTCAGCACGGACAGCGGGGTCTGCTCTGCGGGTTTGAGGACCACTGCATTGCCGGCGGCTAGCGCCGGGGCGAGTTTCCACGAGGCCATCAACAGTGGGAAATTCCAAGGGATGATCTGGCCTACGACCCCGTAGGGTTCATGCACGGTCGTCACGTGTCGGGTCCCGTCTGCTGGAAGGGTGGTTCCCTCGTTCAGGCGTGTCGCGGCCGCAAAATACCGGAACTGGTCCGCTGCCGCTCCCACGTCACCGTACGCCTCGGCAGTTGGTTTCCCGTTATCGAGTGTCTCCAGCTTGGTGAAGGCCTGCTGGTCCGCCTCGATCCGGTCAGCGATGGCGTGGAGTGCCTCCTGACGGTCCGCCGGGTCTGTGGCCCCCCATTCCCCGTTGAACGCCTCGAGTGCGGCCTCGACCGCGCGGTCGATATCGGGCGCGGCCCCCGCTGGAACCTCCGCGAGAACCTCGCCGGTGGTAGGGTCGTGGGTCTCGAACGTTGATCCGTCACTGGCATCGCTGAACGAGCCCCCGATGTAGAGCCCGAGCTGGTCGGGAACGACCTCCGCAGCCGCCTGCCGGTGCCGTTCACGTACCTCCGAGGAGGCCGAATCTGAAGACATCGTTCGTCAGTGAGACCGGTCGGGGCAAAAATTGCACGCGTTTCAGACCGCTCGGGTCGAGGGTTCGACCGATACGGCTTCAAACAGCCCGGCCGATACGAAAGTCCAAGTAGCGCCCGTTTCAGGCGGGGGTATGCCATCCGTCGTTGTCACGGGGTCCTCGCGAGGTATCGGGGCCGCGATCGCTCGCCGGTTCGCGGCCGACGGGTACGACGTTGTCGTGAACTATCATACGTCCGCGGATGCCGCCGAGGAAACCGCACGTGCCGTCCGGGAGCAGGGGGCTGAGGCGGTCGTCGTTGAGGCTGACGTCTCGGACCCGACAGATGCCGAGCGGTTGATGCGCCAGGCCGGCGAGGCCTTCGATCGTATCGACCATCTCGTCAACAATGCTGGAATCGACCAACACGTGTTCACCCGGGATCTAACGCCGGACGATTTCGACCGCGTGATGGACACGAACGTCAACTCGGCGTTCAACTGTACGAAAGCGGCGTTGCCGTTGCTGGAGACGGCTGCTGAACGTGCCACCGGCGGGGCGGCACCGACCCCCTCAGTTACGAACGTCTCGTCGATCCTAGCGTACACTGGCGCACCGATCGAATGCCACTACGCCGCCTCCAAGGCGGGCTTGCTCGCGCTGACGAAAAGTCACGCGACCGACTTCGCCCCGGATATACGGGTCAATGCGATCGCGCCGGGACATATCGAGACGGACATGACGGCCGATCGAACTCCGGCCGAAAAGGAAGCGGAACTGGATGAGATTCCAGTCGGACGGTTCGGTCAACCCAGCGATATCGCAGCCGCAGCCGCTTATCTCAGGGATGCAGGGTTCGTCACCGGTGAGACACTGAACGTGAACGGCGGGGAGTTGATGCGATGACGGGGCGGCGGTGCCGTCGAGAAGGAGCCGCTAAATATACGTGGCCGGCCCCCGTGGTAGCAGGTGTCATACCGGAGACGGTGTGACGGCTCCACGCGGGTGGGAGGACCCGCCCGGCCAGGGCTCGTTCGGGCCAAGGTCGGGGAGCAACGGTCGGTGACCCCCTGAACCGCTTCCCCCGGTCACCACCGTTAGGATGTCAGTACCGACCCGACGACTTGGGGGCCAGGCACAGCCACTACAACGCGTCCTCGAGCCGGTCTAGCCCCTGTTCGAGCCGTCCCATCGAGTTGGCGAAAGACAACCGAAGTCGTCCAGCCCCCGCGGCGCCGAACCCGTTCCCCGGAGCGAGGACGACGCCCGCCTCCTCGAGCAACCGTTCGGCCAAGGGTAGACTGTCCTCGTCCGTCTGGGGGTCCAGGAACGCGTAGAACGCCCCTCCCGGTCGGGGGGCCTCGACCCTGTCAATGTCCTCCAATCGGTCCACAACGTAGTCGCGTCGCTCCCGGAACGACTCGTACATCCGGGTTATCGGCTCCTGTGGGCCAGTGAGCGCCGCGATGGCTGCGTGTTGCGCGAGACTCGACGTACAGGCGGTGGTGGACTCCCGCACTTTCGTCGCCTCGTCGACGATTGTTCGGGAGCCAGCGAGCCAGCCCACACGCCACCCCGTCATCGCGTACGTCTTCGAACACGAGCCCACGGTGAGCACGTGATCCGGATGCCCGGTCATTGCGGCCACTCCCTGTGGCTCTCTGTCGTAGGTTAACCCGGCGTACACCTCGTCAGCGATGACGTAGGCTCCGTACTTCTCGGCGGCCTCCACCACGGCCCTGACGCGGTCGGGGTCGAACACTCGTCCCGTCGGGTTCGAGGGCGTACAGAGCATGACGGCCGCCGTGGCTGGCCCCATGGCCTCGAGGACCTTGTCCACCTCCAGATCGTACGGAGGCGTGAGCGGGACCTCGACAGGCTTCCCGTCTGCGAGGAGGGTTTGCGTCCAGTAATTCGGCCAGGCCGGCGTCGGGATCACCACCTCAGCGCCAGGATTTACCGTAGCCAGCGCTGCCAGATGGAGAGCTTCCATTCCGCCGGTGGTAACGAGTATCTCGTCCGGGTCGTGTTCGACGCCGTACTCGTCACCGAGCGTTCCAGAAATCGCCCGTCGCAACTCGGGGAGACCCGCATTCGATGTGTAATGGGTTGCCCCGTCGCGGGCGGCTTCGGTGGCCGCGTCGATGATGTGGTCGGGAGTATCGAAGTCCGGCTCGCCGACCTCCAGGCGAACCAGATCGCGACCCGCGCGCTCCGCCTCCTCCGCCAAATCGAACATGACCCGGATCTTGGACCGCTCAGCGTTCCGAACCCGTTCTGTGGGGCCAAGCCCCGAAATCGGCTCCGCCATATCCCCCCGTGGACATGGGCAGGTGTAAACGTACGCCTCCTCGACTCCGTTGCACCCTAAGCGGCTGAGAAGAACTGCGTGATTAATACAGAGGGTCTATCCGTCAGCAGTATTCTTCGCCCAATACTGGTTCAGTCCGTCTCGTTCATCTCGATGACGTTGAGGGTCTCATCAAGCATTAGACGGAGTACGTCGTTGTCGAGGCTGTACGTGACGTGTACGCGGGACAAATTGTCCGCGACAAGGTCCACCTCGGTGACGACGAGGTCATGAATTCTTCGCATAGTCGTGAAGTCATCGACGTTCCACTGCATTGCGATGCCGTGGTCGTAGTAGAATCCGATAACTTCGGGATGGAACATCATGCAGGTAGGCACAGGAACGATAGACCACTCCTTGCAGACGTGACACACGAGGCGAACTCTGACGGGGTCGGCCCGGCCGCAGGTATCACAGATACCGTCGGCATCGTGGTCGTCACAGACCTCCAGTTGCTTGTCGACCAATCCGGAACACTCTGGACAAATCCCTTCCATCTTGTTGTGGGTCGCCTGGAGCGTCTGGAATTTGGCCACTGCGAACATCTCCTCTGGCGTCCGGTTAGTGACGGCAGCCGGCGCGAGTGGGAATCCACTGAGGCAGCCTTCAGGTAGCTCACTCGCCTCGAACGTTCCTTTGCATTCAGTACAAACCCGGTAGAGCCACTCGTCCTCGTAGCTGAGAGCGGTTTGCCCACTGCAGTGGCGACACGGCATATCTATCTCGGCGCGTTCGAAGGACGGGGGCTCGAAGCCTGCAGCTCCGATTATCGTCCGGACGATCTTCTCCCCTGTATGCCGGAGCGTGTATCCCTCGTCGGTCCGTTCAACGAAGCGTCCAACGAGTTTATCGAGATGATAGTTGAACTGGCTGCCTTGTCGGATTCCGATCCGGTCGCGTAACGTCGTAAAGGACACCTCGTCACCCTCGTAGTCCGGGCCGGAAGCGTCCCAAAGCGTCAACAGGATAGCCAACCGCGTCTCGTTGCCCAATATCTTGAATGCCTCGGTCGTCTGTGCCCCGACTGCAGAGACAGTTGCTTCGAGTGGTGACTCGGGTGACCCTAAACCGTCCATGTGA
>CAZCXJ010000097.1:0-7658 GCA_964502585.1 uncultured Candidatus Halobonum sp. | reverse complement strand
GCGTTCGATTTGACAAGCGTTAAATGCCCCCAACCGATACCAGACTGTAGTCTCTCGTGAAGGATTCTCTCCCAGCAGGCGGATTGCGCGCGCGACCATCCAGACCCATGATTACAACACTATGGTAGACGTCACTGACCACGAACTCGTTCCCGAGCATACCGTCCTCGATGAAGACGAGGTCGAGGAGGTACTCGCAGAGTACGACGTGGAACGAACCGACCTCCCGAAAATCAAGTTCAACCCGAGTCGGCGGAGCGAACAAGACCCCGCGCTCCGGGACCTCGATCAAGACGTCGAACCCGGTGACGTCGTACGGATCGAGCGCGACTCGCGGACCGCCTCAGACACGGCCGTGACGTACCGGTTGGTGGTAGAATGAACCGTGAAATCCGCCGTGACGTATCCCGGGAGTACTTCTCCCAGGAGCGGTTGGCAGCCCACCACTTCCGGTCGTTCAACGCGTTCCTCGACAGAGGGATGCAACAGGTCGTCGACGAAAAGGAAACCATCGAGACCGACATCGGTGACAAGGAGGGCCAAGAGCCGGTGTACGTCGAGTTGGGTGATGTCCGGGTGGTCACTCCACGGGTTCGAGAGGCGGATGGGTCCGAGGAGCTGTTGTATCCTCAGGAGGCACGCCTTCGGAACATCACCTACGCCGCTCCGGTATTCATGGAAATGGCGATCGTTCGAGGTGGGGAGGAAGAACCCGAGACGGTCGTCGACGAGACGGAGACGAAGGTGGGTCGGATGCCGATCATGGTAGGATCGAAGAAGTGTAACATCGCCGGGTTTTCCAACGATGAACTCATCGAAATCGGCGAGGACCCGGTCGATCCGGGCGGCTACTTCATCGTCAACGGCTCCGAACGGGTCCTGATGACCAGCGAAGACCTGGCTCCCAACAAGATTCTGGCTGAGTTCGATTCGAAGTACGGGGACGAGATCCAGGTGGCGAAGACGTTCTCGCAGCGTCGTGGATACCGAGCACTCGTGCTCTGCGAGCGAGGACGAGACGGCCTTCTCGAGGTTTCGTTCCCCTCCGTTTCCGGGTCGATCAATTTCGTGACGCTGGTCCGGGCGCTCGGACTGGAAAGCGACGAGGAGATCGTCCACCGCGTCTCCGACGATCCGGAGATCGTCAAATTCATGTTGGAAAACCTCGAGGAAGCCGAGGTTCAGAGCGAGGAGGAGGCCATCGAAACGCTCGGCGAGCGGGTCGCCTCGGGCCAGGGGAAGAACTACCAACTGAAGCGGGCAAACTACGTCATCGATCGGTACCTGCTCCCGCACCTCCACGAGGAGGGCGTTCCTGAGGAGGACGTCCGGATCAACAAGGCCTACTACCTGTGCCGGATGGCGGAGGCGTGTTTCGAACTCGCGTTGGGACGACGGGAGGCAGACGACAAGGACCACTTCGCGAACAAGCGGCTGAAGGTTTCCGGCGACCTGATGACTGATCTGTTCCGAACCGCGCTCAACAAACTGGCTCGTGACGTGAAGTACCAACTCGAGCGAGCCAACATGCGCAACCGGAACCTGACCGTTTCGACGGTCGTTCGCTCGGACGTTCTGACGGAACGTCTCGAACATCCGATCGCGACTGGGAACTGGGTCGGTGGACGGTCGGGAGTCTCGCAGCTCGTCGATCGGACGGATTACATGGGCGTCCTCTCGCACCTCCGACGGCTGCGTTCACCGCTGTCTCGGTCCCAGCCGCACTTCGAGGCCCGGGACCTTCACGCGACCCAATGGGGCCGGATCTGCCCATCGGAAACGCCCGAGGGCCCGAATTGTGGGCTGGTGAAAAACTTCGCGCAAGCGATGGAGCTCTCCCAGACCGTCGCCGACGAACGACACCTGAAACGCGAACTGGCATCGATGGGAGTCGAGGGCATCCCAGGAATCGAAGGCGTCGACCGAGCATCCGCAGACGACTGATCAACAATGGCACAACGACAACGACAACGCGAGGCGAAGGTGTACGTGAACGGTAGCCTTGTGGGAACCCATCCGGATCCCCACGAGCTGGCTGACCAGATCAGAGAAGCACGTCGTCGAGGCGACGTGTCCGATATGGTGAACGTCTCGGTGAAGGAACGGACCGGCGAAGTGATCGTCAACGCGGACGCGGGTCGAGCCCGGCGCCCGCTCATCGTCGTCGAGGACGGTGAACCACGCCTCAAGGAACAACACGTCAAGGACATTCGGGACGGGGATCGTGGCTTCGAGGACCTCGTCGAGGCAGGTATCGTCGAGTTCATCGACGCCGAAGAGGAGGAGGATATCCTCGTAGCCGTCGACGAAGACGATATTACCGAGGACACCACACACCTGGAGATCGACCCGCAATTGATCTTCGGGATCGGAGCCGGGATGATCCCGTACCCGGAACACAACGCTTCACCCCGAATCACGATGGGTGCGGGTATGATGAAGCAGTCGCTCGGACTCCCGTCCGCGAACTACCGAATTCGGCCCGACACCCGCCAGCACCTGCTTCACTACCCACAGTTGGCGATGGTGAAGACGCAGACGACCGAGCAGATCGGATTCGACGAACGGCCTGCTGCCCAGAACTTCGTCGTCGCAGTTATGTCGTATGAAGGGTTCAATATCGAGGACGCTCTCGTGATGAACCAGGGGAGCGTCGACCGCGCGCTCGCACGGTCCCACTTCTTCCGGACCTACGAAGGCGAGGAACGACGCTATCCGGGTGGGCAGGAGGACCGGTTCGAAATCCCCTCGCAGGACGTCCGCGGGGCCAGGGGTGAGGACGCGTACACCCACCTCGACGAGGACGGCCTAGTCAATCCGGAAACCCAGGTGGACGAGAATTCAGTCCTGCTCGGGAAGACGAGCCCCCCACGCTTCCTCGAGGAGCCGGACGACATGGGCGGGCTCTCGCCACAGAAGCGCAGGGAAACCAGCGTGACGATGCGGTCAGGGGAGGACGGAGTCGTGGACACCGTCACACTGATGGAGGGCGAGGACGGGTCCAAACTCTCGAAGGTCTCGGTCCGGGACGAACGAATCCCGGAACTCGGTGACAAGTTCGCCTCCCGACACGGACAGAAGGGGGTTATCGGTCACCTTGCGCCTCAGGAGGACATGCCGTTTACTGAGGAGGGAGTCGTACCGGACCTGATCCTCAATCCCCACGCCCTGCCGTCGCGGATGACGGTCGGGCACGTTCTCGAGATGCTCGGTGGAAAGGTTGGGTCACTAGAGGGACGACGCGTCGACGGGACGGCGTTCCAAGGCGAAAGCGAGGAAGAACTCCGTGGCTCGCTGGAGGAGCACGGGTTCAAGTCGTCCGGCAAGGAGGTCATGTACTCCGGCGTCACAGGCGAGAAGATCGAGGCAGAGATCTTCGTCGGGACCATTCTCTATCACAAGTTGTACCACATGGTGTCGAACAAGATTCACGCCCGGTCGCGTGGACCGGTCCAGGTGCTGACCCGGCAGCCTACTGAGGGCCGTGCCCGCGAAGGTGGCCTTCGCGTCGGGGAGATGGAGCGGGAGGTGCTCATCGGCCATGGTGCTGCCATGGCACTGAAAGAGCGACTCCTCGACTCCTCGGACAAAGAAACCGTGTACGTCAGCGAGGAAACCGGGATGGTCGCGGTGGAGGACGTCGATCAGCGCCGTGTGTACGATCCCGTGACGGGCGACGAGGACGACATCCACGAAATCGAGATCAGCTATGCATTCAAACTGCTGCTTGACGAGATGAAGGCGCTCGGTATCCGACCAACCCTCGAACTGGAGGACGCAGTCTGATGGCTACTCAAACACCCAAAGAAATCGGCGGCATCAGTTTCGGCCTGATGGATCCGGAGACGTATCGAGACATGTCGGCGACGAAAGTGATCACCGCCGACACGTACGACGACGACGGGTATCCGATCGACATGGGGCTGATGGATCCCCGCCTTGGCGTGATCGATCCAGGCCTGGAGTGCCGAACCTGCGGCAAACACTCCGGGTCGTGTAACGGTCACTTCGGCCACATCGAGTTGGCCGCGCCCGTCATTCACGTCGGATTTACGAAACTCATCAGGCGGTTGCTCCGGGCGACCTGTCGGGAGTGTGGCCGCCTCTCGTTGACTGAGGGGGAAGCTGCGGAGTATCGCGGAAACCTCGATCGTACCAAGGACCTAGGCGGCGACTGGACTGACGTGCTCAAGTCGGCCGTCAGGGCCGCCAGGAAGAAGGACGTCTGCCCACACTGCGGGGAGCCGCAAGCAGACATCAAACACGAGAAACCGACTACCTACTACGAGGTTCAAGACGTCCTAGCGGGCGATTATAGCGAACGGATCGCCGAGGCGATGCAACCGGATGACGAGGACGACGGGGGAACGAGCCCACAGGAGTTGGCGGAGGAAACCGGGATCGCCCTTGACCGGATCAACGAAATCCTCTCGGGAACGTTCCGACCCCGCGAGGAAGACCGCAAGGCCATCGAGCGAGCGCTGAGCGTCGATCTGACCGAGGAGGACATGAACAAACTGATGCCCTCCGACATCCGCGACTGGTTCGAGGACATCCCGAGCGAAGATATCGAAGTACTGGGGGTAGACCCAACCGGGTCTCGACCGGAATGGATGATCCTCACGGTGTTGCCCGTGCCGCCGGTGACGGCTCGGCCGTCGATCACCCTCGACAACGGACAACGGTCAGAGGACGACCTGACTCACAAACTGGTCGACATCATCCGCATCAACCAACGGTTCATGGAGAATCGTGAGGCTGGTGCCCCACAACTCATCATCGAAGACCTCTGGGAACTCCTCCAGTATCACGTTACCACATTCATTGACAACGAGATCAGCGGGACGCCGCCGGCGCGGCACCGCTCAGGCAGACCGCTGAAAACCTTGAGCCAGCGGCTCAAGGGGAAGGAAGGACGGTTCCGCGGGAGTCTATCCGGGAAGCGGGTGAACTTCTCAGCCCGGACCGTCATCTCTCCAGACCCGACCCTCTCACTGAACGAAGTGGGCGTTCCCGAACGGGTCGCGTCGGAAATGACACAGACGATGAACGTGTCCGAGCGCAATCTTGACCGCGCCAGACGATACGTCGCGAACGGGCCCGAGACTCATCCGGGTGCCAACTATGTGAAACGGCCGGATGGACGGCGACTGAAGGTGACCCCGAAGAACTGCGAGGAATTGGCCGAGAAAGTAGAGCCGGGATGGGAAGTGAACCGGCATCTCGTGGACGGGGACATCGTGGTGTTCAACCGACAGCCTTCGCTCCATCGGATGAGTATCATGGCACACGAGGTGGTCGTGATGCCCTACAAGACCTTCCGGCTCAATACGACGGTCTGTCCGCCGTACAACGCCGACTTCGACGGCGACGAGATGAACATGCACGCGCTCCAGAACGAGGAGGCGCGTGCGGAAGCCCGGGTGCTAATGCGTGTCCAGGAACAGATCCTCTCGCCCCGCTTCGGCGAGAACATTATCGGGGCCATTCAGGACCACATCTCCGGGACGTACCTGCTCACGAACGATAATCCAACGTTCACCGAGACGCAGGCACTGGACCTGTTGCGACAGACTAGCATCGACGAACTCCCCGAACCGGACGGAACGGACGGCGGGGAACCGTACTGGACGGGGCGGACCGTGTTCTCGGAACTGTTGCCGGACGACCTCTCGATGGAGTTCACCTCGGAGGCGGGCGACCGGGTCGTGATCGAGGACGGACAGTTGCTCGAGGGGACGATCGACAGCGCGGGAGTCGGTGAGTTCGGCGGCGAGATCGTCGACACGCTGACGAAGGTGTACTCCGAGACGCGCGCCAGAGTGTTCGTGAACGAGGTCGCCGCGCTGGCCATGCGGACTATCATGCACTTCGGGTTCTCGCTGGGAATCGATGACGAGTCGATCCCGGACCAGGCCAACGAGCAGGTCGACGAGGCGATTGCGAACGCCTACGACCGGGTTGAGGACCTGATCGAGACGTACGAGGCGGGCGAACTCGAGTCGTTGCCCGGCCGAACCGTCGACGAGACCCTGGAGATGAAGATCATGCAGACGCTCGGGAAGGCCCGAGACTCGGCGGGCGAGATCGCCGAGGATCACTTCAGCGAGGATAATCCGGCAGTCGTGATGGCACGGTCAGGAGCCCGCGGGTCGATGCTCAATCTGACACAGATGGCCGGGTGTGTCGGGCAGCAGGCAGTCAGGGGCGAACGTATCAACCGGGGTTACGAGGACCGGACGCTTGCCCACTTCGCACCGAACGATCTCTCGGCAGACGCCCACGGGTTCGTCGAGAACTCTTACCGGAGCGGACTCACCCCGCGCGAGTTCTTCTTCCACGCGATGGGTGGTCGCGAGGGACTCGTCGATACGGCAGTCCGAACGTCGAAGTCAGGGTACCTCCAGCGTCGACTCATCAACGCCCTCTCCGAACTGGAGGCCCAGTACGACGGGACCGTTCGGGACACCTCCGGGACGGTGGTTCAGTTCGAGTTCGGCGAGGACGGAACCTCGCCAGTGAAGGTCTCCTCAACCGAGGACAACGTCATCGACGTCGAACAGATCACCGAACGGATACTCGAGGCGGAGTTCAACTCGGAAGAAGAGAAAGAGCGATTCCTGGGGACGCGGGAACCGCCGACGAACCTCTCCGAGTACGCCGGACCGGGACTCGACAAGGCCGGCGGGCTGGAGGTGGAAAGCGATGACTGAAAGCGTGACCCGCTACGTGGAGAGCCACGAGCACGTCGGCGAGGATGTGGCACTGGTCGTCGAAGACACCGAACTACCCCGTAGATTGAAAGACGAGATCTACGAGGAAATCGATGCGCGAGAAGGTGTCTCGGTCGAACAAGCTGACGAAATCGCGAGGGCGACCGAATCCCGATATATCGACACCCGCGTCGACCCACTGGAGCCGGTCGGAACGGTGAGCGCCCAATCCATCGGCGAGCCCGGAACCCAGATGACGATGAACACCTTCCACTACGCAGGTGTCGCCGAGATGGACGTCACGCAGGGGCTCCCCCGACTGATCGAACTGGTCGACGCCCGCAAGGAACCGGACACCCCGATCATGATCGTCCGACTCGAGGACGAATACGCGAGCGAGCGAGAGAGGGCGCATGAGGTCGTCTGGCAGATCGAGGCGACGCGAATTCTCGCGCTGGGGGACGTGTCGACGAACGTCGCGGACATGCTCGTGCAGGTCGACCTCAACGACGACACCCTGCTGGAGCGCTGGCCCAACGTCGACGACCCGGCCACCGTCGCGGCGTCGATCGCCGAGACGATCGAGGCCAAGCTCGGCGTCTCGACGGTCCAGGAGGGCACGGTCGTGGAGTTCGGCCCCGAGGAGCCGAGCTACCGCGACCTCCTCCAGCTCGTCGAGGAGCTCCGGGAGATCGTGTTCAAGGGGATCGACGATATCTCGCGTGTCGTCGTCCGCAAGGAGGAAGGCGAGTCCGACGAACTCGTCCTCTACACGGAGGGGTCGGCGTTCAAGAAATCCCTCCAGATCGAGGGGGTCGACGCCTCCCGGGCCACCTGCAACAACATCCACGAGATCCACGAGACGCTCGGGATCGAGGCGGCCCGCGAGGCCATCATCAACGAGACGATGAACACCCTCGAGGAGCAGGGCCTGGACAACCTCCG
>CAZCXJ010000096.1:0-8010 GCA_964502585.1 uncultured Candidatus Halobonum sp. | reverse complement strand
AGGTGTTGATCCCCCACCCGAGAATCTGGAGATACTGAGTCGGAGTGATCGGTTCGGCTTCAGTCACCACCGTCGGCGGAAGTAAGACCGTGCCGAACCCTCGACCCTGACCGACGTCGTTGATTTTCTCCACCGCGTCCCCCACCGGCGTCGAGGTGGAGTCAGGATCGACAGCGTCCGTCGGGTCCAAACCCGCCGCGACCGGAACGACGAGCCCCTCGCGGGCGGCCAGAACCCCCGACTCACTAGGTTGTAGGTTACGTGTGGTGTTCGTTCCGGTAGACGGTCTCTCTGACTCAGTTTCTGATTTCTCTTGTTGACCGCCTGGGAACCCCCCACAGCCAGCCAACCCGAGCATCATCCCCATTCCGCCGAGCATGCGGCGACGCAGGTAGTCACCCGAACCCATACTGTTTCAGAATTCAAAAGACGGTAAAGTTAGTGTGAGCTTAGAGACGTTAACAGGCTGTTTGACAAGTGTGCTCTCCCGTCGTAGTCTATTATTCTGACCGCCAGAGGGGTCGCCCAGGAAGGGTCCCTGGCTGGCAACTCCGGGCCCTCATGGAAAGGGAAACTCGCCTCCAGCGTGCTCGAGCTCAGAAGCCCCTACCGTTGTCACAGGTGCACCGACATGATGGAGCCCAGTCGGCAGACCGTATGACGCGTCGCCCCATACCGGATCCTGGCCGAACAGAAGCATAGTACTACTCGGCCCGGTCGAAGCGATGCGTGTCTCGAACATGTTATTCGGAGCTGTTCAGGTCGAACAGGTTGCCGTGAGTGAAACTGATCCATCCAAGCATCCAAAAGTCGTAGACTGGCCGTCCGACACTTCGTACCACGTCAAGGTACGCCTCATCTTCCCAAATCGAGTATCCGAGTTCGTAAAGCGCGCCGTAGTTCTCCTGCTCAACCGACCCGACCCCCTCCGACCCAGTTCCCCACTGCCACTCGGCATCATCAAGGAGGTACGGAAGCATGAACTCGAGAAGTTTCCGTAGCGTCGAACCCTCTCCCGGGTCGGTCGGAGCAGTGTATCCGTAGAGGTCTACACCCTGGTGACGCGCGATTTCGGCGGTCATGGCGAGAGCCTTGGTCCCGTAGACATGATACTGGAGTCCGTCTTCACGGTTGAGTTCGGCCCTCAGAGCGCCCCCCGTCGACATCGGTTCATAGTCGGACCAGACGCGTTCCGCTCGCCACATATCAAACGCTTTCTCGACGAGTGTGGTATCGCCCAGATACGTCCCCGCTCCTGCGATGGTCTGGATACGCCAGGCCCAGATGTTGTTCTTCTGTTCGTATCCGGGGTCAGGGATGGACTCGATGAACTGTCTGACCCACTTTCGGAATCCCTGCTCCAGGTCATCCATTCCGTAGAGGGAGTCCACGTCCTTGCTTTCCCAATACCCGTGGTCACTCAGAAGTGCAGCGCCGTACCACAGTTTCGGTATCGTAATCCACAGTTCTATCGACACACCGTTGTTGGCCATATTCCCTGACGGGGCCATATGCGTATCCGGAGAGAGACACCAATGATAGAGGAGGTCGATGCTTCGCTTGGCAAAGACATCTTCGCCGGTGAGCCGGTATGCAAGCGCAGTATCTCGGACCGCGTTCGTGATTGCGATCGCCTTCCGGTAATCGTGCCGGTCCGGGTCCTTTCCGAACCTGTGTTCGTCATCCCAGGCCGGGGCACCGTCCTCCACCACGCTCTGGGGTGTTAGTTCCAGAGCGTCGCGGGCGTCGGATAACACGCGTTGATACCCGCTCGCCCACGGGTCCGTTCCACTCTTCGCTCGTTCACCGACAGCACCCAGTTGATCTCGGTCCAGATACACGTAGTCAGGGACCTGTCGCTCACGTTCGGTTGTCTCTCGACGAACGGGGGAGTCGCTGGGAGTCCCGTCCGTGAGTGTTGGTGACGTGTCCTGTCCCCCGTCGGTTGCGCTACATCCCGAGACTGCGGAAATAGCAACCGCTGCCAGGAAGCTTCGCCGCCCGTGTTCGTTAGTACCGCGAGGTTTCGAGCTTGGCATTGTCGTATCTTTTTGACGAGGAAAGTGTTCGTGGATGAGGACTTTCCTGCTCAAGTCGTGGAATCAGTACAGCTCACAGGGGCTTTGGGTGTCCTTGATGGGTTCACAGGTCTCAATTCCGGGGAGGTATATTATCCTGACACGGACAGGGACAAAGTTAGAAAGCCAATAGATGGGGGATGGTGCTACCCAGGAATGAGGGCTCTGATCGATAGGCCTCCGATTAACCGTCCCTCGAACTGAGCGACGATGACGAGGTCGCTGCACAGGTTCGTCTACGTCTCAGAGACGACCCAGAAACCCCACCCTCAACGAGCGAGTCCGCACGACGAGCGAACTAGGGTGGGGTAGTTCATGCAGGAGTCGACGACCGCCGTTACCGGGGTTCGATTAGTTCTTTATCCCGGAAAGGACTGTTTTGACTTCGCCCTTGATTCCCCAACCGAGCGTGGTTTCGACAAGAGCGACGGCGAACAGATACCCTACCACACCGGTGGGAACCAGGATCACAAATTCGACGGGAGGAGCGACTGCCAGCCAGCGGCGGATCAACCAAACCGCCAGTCCCATCGCACCGGCAGCCAGTCCGGGATAAATGAATTCTGCGTAAATCCGATAACTGGGGGACTCGATACACTTGGCGACGAGATAAATGTCCAGAGGCATGATCGGGATGATATAGACGCCGGTGATTACGAGAGCAGTTCCGACGAGACCGTACATCTGGGTGGCCGGGAAAATGAAAACGGCAATCAGAACGACTCGAAACAGCGATAGTTTCGTTATGTAGTCCGGTCGATTCAGCGCCTTCCATACTGGACTGAATGTCTTTCCCAGGGCACGGAGGAGCCCGTAGACGGCGAGGACTTGCATCGCCGGGATCATCGGAACCCATTGGGCCCCGAGAAAGGTCCGGACGAAGCTCGGAGCGACCGCCGCAATTCCAACGGCCATGGGAAACGCGATGAAGGCGGTGACCCGGAGTGATTTGAAGAACGCACTCCGGACCTGTTCCAAGTCGTTTTGCAGCTGTGAGTACGCGGGGAACATCACATCCGAGACGACCTGTGAGAGTTCTGTTGCCGGGGCGTTCGAGAAGCGATAGGCATACTGGTAGAACGCCAGCGCAGCCGGGCCGAGAAACCAGCCCAAGAACGCGTCGTCCCCTTGACCGTAGATGAAGTACAAGATCGATGAGCCGGTGAGCCATTTCCCGTATCCGATGAGGTCGGCAGCCACCTCCCGGTCGAACTGGACTGAGGGGCGATAATCGTGAATCACGTATGAAACGACCAACCGGACGGCATCACCTGCGAGATAGCCGACCACGTAGGCCCACACCGTCGGGAAGACAAGCGCGTAGGCGATTGAGACGACGAACTGGATCAGTGAGCCGCTGAGCTGATAGCCGAATTGCTTGTGGAAGTCGAGTTTCTTCTGAAAGTATATCACCCCGGGATTCTTGATCCCCAGGAGCAGCGGGGACAACCCGACCGCTCGCAACACCGGGGTCACCCGCGGTTCTCCGAAGAAAGTCGCTATGAACGGTGCCGAAAGGAACGCGATGCCGGCCAGGAGCAGTCCCCGTCCGGCCTCGAGCACCCACGTCGTGCTCAACCGATCGTCGATATCCTCGGCCTCCTGCTGGACGAGAGCTTCCCGGAGTCCGATTGTCGTGAACTCACGCATACCAGCCAGCGCCAACAGGGCTATCCCGATCAATCCGAGTTCCTTGGGCCCGATAAGTCGGCCCAAGACCACCAACGTGCCCAATTGTAGGATACGGGCGGAGGCGTTCTGCCCGATGAGCCACACGGCGCTTTTGATCGTTCGTTCCCCGGTACCGCCCCCCGGAACGAAACTACCCAGCAGGGCTAGAACCCGGTCGATCACCGGTCATCAGCGGACAAACCAGTCCACACGGGATCAGACACTACCGGGAGCGAAGTCCGATGATCGGTTGGTTATACGGCTCATATCGTTCGCGTGGCTTCCCGAAATCTGAGTCCCCTATCGAGCCGGGACACGATCGACCCGGACTACCTCGGGGAAGAGAACCCGGAACGGTGGCGGGATGGGAACTCCGAACCTGATACGAAACTGTGGGATCCACCTGGAAAACATGCACTGATCCGGGTATGCGGGTTGTAACAATAACCGTTTCTGGCGTTACCCTTCCTGTGGTGGACAGTAGCCCGGAGAGACCCTTCAAACCGCATTCATGAGCCCAGCTGACCGGGTAGACGACATCCGGGGGCTCGACCTCCAGATCCGCAAATCAGCAGTGCTGAGGGAGGATGCCGTAGTCGTGCGACTCGAGTTCGACTCCCGCTGTGAATACCCGGTCCAAGTCGAGGTAGCCCATTCCTCACCGGAAGATGAAGTTGGAGTCCCAGACGGGGGGACCGACCCCACCGATACCGATCGACAAGGGGTCAAACGGTTCTTGAGGCCGGGCGAATCCGCGACAGTCGAGTTCCGCACCGAAAACGAACCTTCAGACTTGGCTGCATTACTCGACGTTCCAGTGAGTTTCCAGATTGCGCCGACGGGCATTCCGGAGGCGTCCGCCGGGACGTCCGTCCAACAGTCGGAAGACCCCCCTCGGGGTGGAACTCTCGGAGGGGTATCGGACACGGATCGTACCGAATGGCACTCAGGAGCGAACGGAGTTCTGCTGGGGATCCCCGCATATAACGAGTCCGAGACAGTGGCTTCCGTCGTCACTGAGGCCATGGGCTACGTCGACGAGGTGCTTCTGGTCGATGACGGGAGCACTGACGGGACGGCCCGACTGGCACGGAACGCGGGGGCGACGGTGATCCGGCATCCGACCAATCGAGGGTATGGTGCAGCCCTCGGCACGATTTTCGCCGAGGCCCACAGGAGAGGCTACGAACACCTTGTCATCCTCGATGCGGATGGACAACACGACACGTCGGATATCCCAGAGCTTCTCGCCGCCCAGGCATCCGATGAAGCAGACCTCGTGATTGGGAGTCGGTTTATGACAGGAGGGGATACAAACATGCCGGCCTATCGGCGTGCTGGCATTGCGATCGTCAACGTGCTTGCCAATTTTGGCCTGAAGTTTGGATACTCCACGGCCCGTTTATCGGACACACAGAGCGGCTTTCGGCTTTACAGCGCCGACGCGATTCGGACCCTCGCACACGCCCCGGACCTCGGTACGGGCATGGATGCGAGCACCGACGTCCTGTTCACGCTCGCGAAGGCGGGCTACCGCTTTGCCGAGGTTCCGACGACCGTCGACTACGACGTCGATGAGGCGAGCACACACAACCCCCTGATCCACGGGGTCTCCCTCGTGAGGAGTATCGTCGCCAGGCTATGCCGTGAGAGACCCGGATTCTTCCTTGGGTTTCCGGCATTCCTCTGTCTTGTGGCCGCGGTCGTCGTAGCCATCTCAGTCGTGACCGTTCCGAGCCTGATCACCCTGACCCTGATGGCAGGGCTGATCGCACTCAGTGGGCTGCTGTCCGGAGGGGCTCTGGCACTCCATGACCGGTCTCCTAGACGCTCATATTGAAATCGACCCGCTCGATAAATGAGTCCCAGCAGGATCAACATCGCCCGCCTGCTCTTGATCCTCGCTATCGTGGCGTCGTCCGGAGTCGTCATGGCGGAATCTCAAGACGAGTCCCAGACGTCGGTCGTCCGACAGCAAGCCGAAGATCCCTTCGAGGAACGACCCGCGATCGCGCCACCTCGTGATGGGATCACGGTCTACACCGGACAGTCCACGCCGGCGACAACCGGGGCAATCACGGCCCTGTCGCCCGACGGTCGCCTGTTGTACTTCAATGAAACCTTTGACAACTATTTCGACGTCGATCCAGTCCCCGGCACGTCCGCGACCGTGGAATACGTCGCCGCATCGATTGTTTCACCGACGGAGTGTCACGCCACCACGAGCTGTATCAAGAATTATATCATCCGGGTCAACCTCTCGACGGGGGCCCAGCGGCTGGTGTTTTCGACGGTTCACCCCATCTTCACAACGCTTGACGGACAACGGATCTGGAACGGGAAGATCCACGATTTCGAGCGCATCAACGACACCCACCTGGTGATCGCCGATATCGGGGCCAATCAGGTGTATGTGGTCAATACGAGCAGTGGCGTCCGGACCTGGGTATGGGACGCTGCCCAGTCATACCCCCGGACTGCAGGGGGCGAGTACCCGGGTGATTGGACCCATATCAACGACGTCGAAGTACTGGAGGACGGACGGATCATGGTGAGTCTCCGGAACTTCGACAGGGTCGTGTTCCTCAAGCGCGACGGTAGTGTCGATCGGTCCTGGACCCTCGGTGCGGAGGACGAGTACACTATTCTGTACGAACAGCACAACCCGGACTACATCAATGACACAATGGGTGGCCCGGCAGTACTCGTGGCGGATTCCGAAAATAATCGTGTCGTCGAGTACCGGCGGGATGAAAAAACTTGGACCCGAAGCTGGAGCTGGGCCGACGATCGCCTCCAGTGGCCCCGGGACGCCGATCGTCTGCCCAACGGCCATACTCTTGTCACGGACACTCATGGGGGGCGGATCATCGAGATCGACGAGTCTGGACAGATCGTCTGGCAGGTCGAATCGGCGACTCCGTACGAGGCGGAGCGACTGTCAACTCCCGCTGAGAGCCGTGACGGGCCAGCGGCGAACAGGATCGGACTTGCCTCGCGCGGGGACACGTCCCCTTCAGCGGACGAACCGGGCGGAGCTACCCTGGCAAGAATTCGTAACGTCGCTGGATTCGTTCTTCCGGATTTCTTCACCTTTAGGTTGGTACTCGCGACGGGGATACTCGGGGCTGCTTGCGTAGGTCTCGCCGGGTTGGAGCTTCATATCCGAGGGATCCGGGTCACGCTCAAGTCCCCAATCCAGGTACAACGACGGAACTAGCGGAGGATGGATACGACCGAAGTGGAATGTTCCGCGAAGGGTCCGGCTATTTCTGCTTCGGAAGAAGCCTCCTGCCGCGTGTGTTCATGAACGATTGGTATCAGTCAGAGGTACCCGAGGTCTTCTAGTCTGGACTCGAGTGAGCCATCGACGTCAGTTTCGAGTTCGTAGGCCGAAGGGTCGAGTTCCGCCAGCCGATCATTGACTGCTCGCCGAACGAGTCTCGTCTCCGGGGCCTCCGCATCATCCGCCCGTTGGAACGCCCCCCCCCGGAGGTCGTAAAGACGGCGTTCATCACGAATCTCGTCGGCCTCAAACAACCAGTCACGCGACCGGGCCCCGATTACGACATCGCCACCGACGTCGTGCTCGGCGACGATGTACTCTCGAGGCTGGTCTTTGCCTGGTCGTCCTCCGGTATATCCATCCGGAACATCCACACCGAGCGCGTCGTGGATGAGCGGGGGAACATCAAGCAGACTCACCAGGTCGGAGGCGGCGTCCTCAAGATAGTCGGGACCGTTCAACACGACTAGCGGCACGTGGAGCAGTTCGTCGTACATGCGTTCCGGCTTACCATACGAGCCGTATTCTCCGAAGAGTTCCCCATGGTCGGAGGTGACAACGATTAGCGTCTCGTCACTCAGATCGCGCCGTTCGAGCAGGGCAAGCAGGCGGTCGATCTGATCGAAGACGTATGCGATCGAAGCCCGGTACAACCCACGGAGAGTGTCACTCTCCTCTGAAGTGAGTGATCCCGGAGAATCGAGTGCCGTGGAGTACAGCCGTGCAACCTCCGTCTGGGAGATATCGCCAGCACCGACACGCGTTCGGTACGTTTCTGGGGCGAAACACGGATGATGGACATCCATGTAATGGGCCCAACAGAAGAAGGGCTTGGTCGCCGTCTCAAGCCACTCGACAGCGTCGTCGGTGATTACCTGAGCACTCACATAGGGGCGAGGCTTGCCCCGAACTGCCTGATACCCTCTCTTGATGGCGTCAGTGAGGTGAAGGACGTCGTCGATACGTCGGATTCGA
>CAZCXJ010000095.1:0-8203 GCA_964502585.1 uncultured Candidatus Halobonum sp. | reverse complement strand
GCGGTCGAACGCCCACTTGTGCCCCCACGACGCGCCGGTACGCTCACGAATACCGGTCAAGTCCTCGAACGCAATCACCGAACATCCGTGTTTGCGGGCTTCAGCCACCAATTCGTTGCTGATTCGATGCACCGTTATCTTGAACCGCCCGTCTTCTTTCCGTCCGACTGCCTGCATATTCTCGTGTGCCCACCGCGTTCCGTGTTCCTGCAAGTCGCCACATCGCTTCTCGTACTCACTGCGCCAATGGTCAAACTCGTCACCAGTCCAGAACGTGCCTGTGCTCGTCACGGCAAGGTTGTCCACGCCGAGGTCAACCCCAAGAACCGTTCCGTTCTTGGCGGTTTCCTTGTCCGACGTGTCAGACTCCACATCCCGTTTGCAGTGGATGTGAAGCATCCAGGTGCCGTTGGTGTAGTGTAACTCCGCGCCTGTCGTTTCGTAGGCGTCTGTGAAGAAGTACTCCGCGTGGGGCGTGTCCCGTTCGTCGTCGGGCAGGACATACTCGGCCTCGATCCGGCCATCAATCGTGGCAAGACTCACATACTCGTCGTGGAACGTGGCGGCGCGGTGGTCATAGACGAGGTGGGGGCTGGTGAAGTGGGGCATCGACGCTTTCTTGCCCTGTTTCCACGTCTCGACAACGCTCTTGCAGGCTTCAGCGGCCTTGTCGCGGGCGGCTTGGACGTGGTTGCTGTGGAGGGCGGGTTGGTTGCGCACACCTTCGTAAGTGTCGTCGTGGAGCGTGGTCTTGCTCGTCGTGACATACTCTCCTTGGAAGGCGTGGCGGGTCACGTAGGTGGCGGCCCACAGAAACTCGTCGACGGTGTCACGGAGACGTGCGGCGTCGTTACTGTCCACATCAAGCGTGACCGGGACAGTACGCCGCTTCTCCATATATCATGTGTAGAGTCTGTCATTCAAACCCGCTGGGGAGTTGGCCGTGCTGTCGTCGATGGATTATTTCACAGAGTGTACGCGCTTCCTCCCACGCGTGACCGGGTGGGGTTCCGTGCTGTTAGCGTTATGAACCGTTAAGCAAGGCGCCGGCACGGTTCAACACTTTTTATCCAGTGAGATGTACCGGCAGTCGCATGGACGACGAGCCGCTTGGAACCAATATCGATGGAGAGGGGCCGGTTATCGAATCCGTCGTCGAAACCGAGGAGACGACCATCACTGATGACGCGGAACTCGAAAGGACACTCGGGCTGTCCGGCGGGCTCGCTATCGGGATTGGCACGATGATCGGGGCAGGGATCTTCGTATTCCCGGGCCTGGCGGGTGCGGAGGTCGGGACCGCCGCCACGGCCTCCTTTGCGATTGGGGGCGTCATCGCGATCCTTGTCGCGCTGCCGACCTCGGAACTGGCTACAGCGATGCCGAAGAGCGGCGGGGGCTACTATTTCATCTCCCGCGGGCTGGGGACGCTTGCGGGAACCGTGGTCGGGCTCTCGCTGTGGCTGGGGCTGGTGTTCGCGACCGCGTTCTATCTTGTCGGCTTGGGATTCTACGCACTCGATGCGCTGGCGGCGGTCGGGCTCTCGATTGGGGCCAGCCCGGAACTCATCGTCTCCGTGCTCGCGGTCCTGTTCGGGATCGGATTCACGGTCCTGAACGTTACCGGGACGGAGAACGCCGCGAAGCTTCAAAACGGGATCGTCGCGCTCCTGTTGTCGATGCTGACGGTGTTCCTTGCGTTCGGGCTGCTGGAGGCGTTCGGGTTCGTCGACGTCGGAACGCCGCCGGGCGAGGCGACCGACGTCTGGGAAGTCCTCCCCATCCTCTCGGTCGCCGCGCTGGTGTTCACCTCCTACTTGGGGTTCGCGCAAATCGCGACGGTGGCCGGCGAGATGAAATCTCCCGGTCGGAACCTTCCGCTGGCGATGCTCGGGTCGGTCGTAATCGTGACGGTCATGTACGTGCTCACGATCTTCGTCGCGACCAACGTGTTCGACCGAGCAGCCCTCGCCGCGGCCGGCGAGACCGCGATGGTAGAAATCGGACGACAACTCCTGGGCGGGGTTGGCGCTCTCGTCATTATCGTTGGCGGGCTTCTCGCGACGATGTCCTCGGCAAACGCGTCGATCCTCAGCACCTCGCGGGCGATCTATGGGGTCTCGAAGGACGCGCTCCTCCCGCGATGGGCGAGCCGTATCAACCTGAAGTACGGCACGCCACACGTCGCCCTGGGATTGGCGGGCGGCCCAGTGATCGTGCTGGCCGCGACCCGCCAGGTCCAGTTGTTGGCCGAAGTGGCGTCGTTCCTCCACCTGATCATGTACGGGCTGATGTGCGTGGCGCTGATCGCGCTCCGGCGGGACGAACCGGAGTGGTACGACCCGGACTTCCGCGTCCCCGGAGGGCCGGTGATACCCGGGATTGGCGCCCTCGCCAGTTTCGGGCTAATCGCGTTCATGAATCCGTTCTCAATCGTCATCGGGATCGCAGTCATCGTCGTCACCGCCGGGTGGTACTTCTATTACGCCCGCGACATCACTCTCAAGGGAGCCCTCTAATGACCCGCGTGCTCATTCCCGTCGAGGTACTGAAAGGCGAGTCAGTCTCGCCCGGGCTGATGAACCTGCTTGGAACGGTTGATGTGACCGTGCTTGGATACCACGAAGTCCCCGAACAGACGCCGCCCGACCAAGCCCGGCTCCAGTTCGAGGACCGGGCCACGGAGGCGCTCAAAGACCTGACTGAGGAGTTCCGGACGGCGGGCGGGGCGGCCGACTACCGGCTCGTGTTCACCCAGGACGGCGAACAGACGATCCACCGGGTGGCCGAGGAGACTGACGCCCGGGCGTTCGCGATCTCGGGAATGACCGGCGACGTGGACCGCCTGCTCGTCTCGCTGTCAGGCGACGTGGCGGTCGGGCCGATCCTGGCGTTCGTGGAGGAAGTGGTCGGCGAGCGGGACATCGAGGTGACGCTGTTCATGACTGCTGCGGAGGAAGCGAGCGGCGAGGAGCGGCTCGCGTCGGCCGCGGCGCAACTCCGAGACACGGGACTCACGGTCCAAACGGAACTCGCGGTGGGCGGGTCGCCGTTTGAGGCACTGATCGACAGGGTTGCGGGCCACGACGCGATCGTCATGGGAGAGGAAGCGCCTTCGTTCAGGTCGCTCGTCTTCGGCGACGAGTCCGAGCGGGTGGCCGCGGCGTCCGTGGGCCCAGTACTCGTCGTTCGGCATGACGAGTTCCCCGACGCGTGATGCTCGGGGCTTGTAGGCGTTGAGTCAGCTCCCACCGACTGAAGTCGGTGGCTTGGCAGTGGAACTGCCGCGTGTCGCGCTCCCACACGAACGCTCCACGCCCCCGCCTTTCGAAGCCGAAGCGAGGGCGTTCTCAAGGGACCCTCAGCACGGGAGTCGGAGGAACTCGGTCGTCGGCCCCTGACTCCGGGGCTGGCTGACCGACAGCCCGTCCCACCGACCGCTTCTGGGCCTGTGGGACGTATATCCAGGTCGTCTCCGGGGTCAACTCACGCTTCCGCGCGTCCTCCCACCGCTGCAGCGGGTGGGCTTCCGCGCCGTACCGCCGTGAGCCAGCGGCGTCGAGGCGACGAGGAAGCTGCCGACGGGGGCTCAACCCGTCACACACCGAAGGTCGGTCGGGCCGGCCGACGGCCGTTGGGGACCTCGACTCCGGGAACCCTCCCCAGAAAGCATATTCGCTCGAGCGGCCACCGTCCCGGTATGGACCATCCCGAAACGCCGCTTCAGCCCGGCGAGGGTGCGCCGGGGCATCAGACGCCCGCATCGAGGGCTGGCCGATGACGAACTTCGACCCCGGGGGATTCCTCATGCTCCTGACGGTGATCCCGGCCATCGCGGCGGGAGCCGTTTCGATCGGGATGGCTCACCTCACGGCACGGCTCGGCCTCGGAGACTACGAGACCAACGTAGCCGTGGTCCTGGCTACGCTCCTCCTGGGGTGGATCGCTGCGGCGTTCGTCGTCTCGACGGGGATGCTCCAAATCCTGGCGGTAACGCTCGCGATGGCCGGGGCCTACGGGACGACGCGGAGCGTTGCGGCGTCGTCCTACGGGTGGGTGCTTGGCGTGGTCCTGTTGTTTGTCACGTACGCCGGGGTGGCTGCCATGGGAATCTACAAGGGGGTCGACCAGACCGGACGCCCGCAGGGGCTTCTCTCGCGGCATTTGCGCGTGTTCTACTACGCCGGATTGCTGGGGTTCGGGGCCGTCGGCGGGAAGGCTGTGCAGGCCGTCCGACGCCGGTGGGGGCGGCGACGCAACGCGACCGTCGCGGACTGATCCCGTCGACCACCCGCCATGATTCGGTGAGGCGGGTGTGCGTTGCCGGCGGATCGAGGGGAGGCCTCAAGAGGCGCTGGCACGTTAAACAAACGTGACTAATCAGACCACAACGGACCCGCGAACGCTGAGCGACGAAGAGTGGCGGGAGCGCCTGTCGAGCCAGGAGTACCATGTCCTCCGGGAGGCGGGAACGGAACGGCCGGGGTCCTCGGACCTCTTGCACGTCGATGACGAGGGCGTGTTCCGGTGTGCCGGCTGCGGGCAGACGTTGTTCACGACGACGGAACAGTACCAGGCGGGCCACGGGTGGCCGAGTTTCTTCGACCCGGCTGACAGCGACGCGGTGGAAACCCGTCCGGACCGGAGCAAGGGCATGCGCCGAACCGAGGTCATCTGTAGCGAGTGTGAGGGCCACCTCGGCCACGTGTTCGACGATGGGCCAGAGCCGACGGGGAAGCGGTACTGCATCAACGGGACGGGACTCGACTTCGAGCCGGGATCCGAGTGACCCGCTCGCCGTTCGGCCGACTCGGGGCGACCACCAGGATCGATGGATCTGACCCACAGGTGATCCGTGGTTACGGCAAGCGGGCACCGTCGGCCGACGAGACGCGGACGGCAACGTTCTCGCTCGGGCGTTTCTGGGGTCCGGATGCGCGGTTCGGGGCCGCTGGACGGCATCGTCCGAACCCGCGTTGGCTACGCCGGCGGGACGACGTCCAACCCCACGTATCGCGACCTCGGCGACCACCCGGAGGCGTTCCAGGTCGACTACGACCCCGATAGACTCTCCTACGCCGATTTCTGGGGACCCTCTTCGAGCACATGAGACCGGACCGCGGGTAGGAGAGCGGGGGAAAGACCCCTGCTCTCGGGACGCAACCCATATCGTACCTAGCACTGCCACACACTCACCGCACCATGGCGAGTGTGCGCATTGGGGTAACGGCTCCTCACACAAAACGTTAGTCATTTGTTATTTTCTCACAACAGTAGAATCGACCGCGCGACGTCCGAAAGGACCCTTCGGGGGCCAGGCAGATCCGTTCACACTCCGATCGTTTGTTCCGAGAGGAGACGCCCGGGACGGAAATCCAGCCGTCCGAGAACCCGTTCGATCCGCGTTGCGTGGTGCCGCTCGGGACACTATCGGCATCAACTCTGCGGAGCGGAGTAAGGATAGGGCCGGGGACGTCCTTGAAAATCCGACTCGGGAGCGGGACGAAGATGGGGGGAACGTCGGCCGCTCCGTTGTCGCGGTCGCGGTGTCGCTTTCCGCACGTGTGGCACACGTGGCCGGGCACAAAACCCGTGTGCCGTCCGGACAATAGAGGGAAGGGGACAAAGTTATGTGCCGATTATCCGGCTCTGTGGCGGCTTCCGACCGCCGCTACCCGGGCAAAAGGTACCACCGACGAACGGCTCTCGTGCGGCTACGAGTCCCGATTCGCCCGCTGAATCGCGTCGTCCATCTCGTCGCTGACCGTCTTTTCGATGGTCTCGGAGACCTCCTCACTCACCGATTCCTCGACCGTCTCAGTCATGTCGTCCACCTCCTTGCTGACCGTCTCCCCGACGGTTTTCTCCAATTCCTCGCTGATCGTCTGCTCAACCTGGTCGGCCATCTCACGGGTCATCCAGTCGGGGTCGAACCGGGCCATCTTCCATCCGATGTGAATGAGGTAGGAGACCAGCACACCAACACCGAACGCGATCCCGACGCCGGTTCCGACCACGAGGATGAGGACGACTGCGACGAAGATCGCGACGCCGTATGCGAGGTCGACGAGGAAATCGACCCGGGCGGGGGTCATCGCCGGGTCACCTCGGGCCGTCTGGTCCGGTTACGTGTCGGAAGCATCGCCGACTGTTCGTGCTCCAGACGGGAATAACCCGTCGTCCGTATCGTACGTCGACGGAGGCCGGGCGGCCGAGAAAGCCGGGAGCCTGAAAGCGAGGGCGCTCGGAACGGGGGACTGTTTTTACCGAATCCCCTCGTCCGGCCTGTATGGTTGAGCTTCTTCTCTTCGTCGGTGTCGTCGTCGCACTGTTCGTCGGATTCAACGTCGGCGGAGCGACGACAGGACCCGCCTTCGGACCGGCCGTCGGGGCCGACGCCATTTCGAAGACCGGCGCGGCGACATTGATGGCGGGGTTCTTCCTCGTCGGTGCCTGGACGATCGGCCGGCGAGTCGTGGATACGCTCGGCCGGGAACTCGTCACGAACCCCAACGTGTTCACCATCGAGTCCAGCATCGTGGTACTGTTTTTCATTGGCGGAGCCCTGTTCGTCGGGAACTACTACGGCGCACCCGCATCGACGTCGATGACCGCCGTCGGGGCGATCGCGGGGCTAGGGGTCGCGACCGGCGAACTGAACTGGATGGTCATGGGCGAGATCGCCGTCTGGTGGATCGTCGCTCCGATCGTCGGGTTCTGGATTTCAGGGATGATCGGCCGGTACTTCTACCCGCGGATCAACCGCTGGGTGGCGATCACGACGACCCCCGGGTCGCTCCTCCAACTGGACCGCTCCGGGGTGGTCCCGCGACCGACGGCGGGGCCGAACACGACCCGCCGGGAACTGGTCGGGGGACTGGTCGTCATCTTCATCGGTTGCCTGATGGCGTTCTCTTCGGGCACGTCGAACATTGCGAACGCAATCGCCCCACTCGTGGGGGCTGGGGTCGATATAAACACGATGATCCTGCTGGGATGTGCCGCCGTCGCGGTCGGCGCGTTCACGATCGCCCGCCGAACGCTGGATACACTCGGCAACGACATCACGGACCTGCCGGTGACCGCGGCGATCGTCGTCGCCGTCGTTTCCTCGACGATCGTCGTCGGGCTCTCGGCGATCGGAATCCCTGCGTCGTTCGTCATTATCGCAACGACGTCCATCGTCGGACTCGGGTGGGGCCGGGCGACCCGGACGTCCACGATTCCCGAACTGGCTCGGGGCGAGGAGTCGCCCACCGTCTCCATCGACGCGCTCGCGGCGGAGGAGCCCGGCGTCGAGGTACCGGCCATCGGCGAGGAGGACCCGGCGGACCTCCCGTCGGCGGGAGATCTGTTTGACCCCGCCACGACCGGCCGTGTGATCGTCATGCAGAACGTCGTCCCGGTTCTCTCGACGGTTGGCGCGTACGCGACGTTCGCCGTGCTGTTCGGGATTCTGGGGTGACCTGCGTGTGGATTCCACTCACTCATACTGAGTGTTGTACGTCGCGCTCCGAAACGCCCCTCCGAAGAATGAGGAGAAACCGGGTGCTACAACCAGAGGCTGCATTCACCAGACAGTGCCAGTACATCTCAGATGACCCGAACTGAGCGACCCGGCGTTTTATTCACGTCCTGTCCGTAGATATCACGTGATATCACGAATCCTCGTTCCGATGGACGACTCGGAAATGGCGCAGCAAGCGCTCGAGTATGCCCTCGAAAACCATCCGGACGCGGAGATTACCGTCCTGCATGTCGTGGGGGGACCGTCACCGATGGGCGGAGCAGCCACAGGACTCGCTCTTGCGGACGACCCCAAAGCGGCCGCCGAGGAGCACGCAAAGGAGGTATTCGAGCGCGCCCGGGAACTCGCCGCCGAACACGATGTGGAGATCGACACGGACGTTCAACTCGGGCACCCAACCCGAGCGATTCTGAACCGTGCCAACGATTTCGATGTGGTTGTGATCGGGAGTCACGGTGGATCGGTGAGTGATCGACTGTTCGTCGGTAACGTCGCGCAGAAAGTGTTCCGCCAGTCGCCGGTTCCTGTGATTGTCGTTCGGTAAGTGACATCCACTGACGCCGCCAGATAGACGTACTCGGCCCAGCCCGCTAACGATAGTGCTAATCACAACTACTGATATCTCCCTCAACTCGATTTTATTCCGTCAGAGCGGTATCAGTGATGAATATGCGC
>CAZCXJ010000094.1:3629-8360 GCA_964502585.1 uncultured Candidatus Halobonum sp. | reverse complement strand
CGTCGACGAAGTCCGGAGCAAGCAGAACGGAACCGACATCGTCGTAACCGCGACCGACACCGACGGAGCGTCCGGCTCCGACTCGCGGTCGATCTGACGCCCTCCCTCGCCTCGATACGGAGTTTTTTCCTGTTTCCGTCCGCGGTATTCGCCCGTGACGTTCAGTATCTGTGTCCGGGAGTCGTACACGGACGACGAGGGTGAGGACCAGGTCCGCTTCGGGGTCGCGGTCACGACCCGTCTGCCGGGTGTGGGCACGCTCTGTCCGTTCGCCTCGGAGAACGGGGCCGTCGCAACCCAGTCGCTCGTCAACGTCGAACTGGGTCGGAAAGGCATCGAGTACATCGACGACGGCCTCGCCGTCGACGACGCCTTACAGGCGTTGTTGAACGCAGATGATGGAAGCTCACAGCGTCAGCTTCACGGCGTCGACGCCGAGGACACCTTCGTCTTCTCGGGCGACGAGTGCAAGCCGTGGTTCGGGCACCTGGCGGGCGAGAACTTCACCGTCGCAGGGAACCTGTTGACCGGCGAGGACGTCATCGACGCGACCGCGACGGCCTACGAGTCGGCCGCCTTCGGTGACGCACCCCTGGCGGAACGGCTGATCGACGCGCTGGAGGCGGGCCACGAGGAAGGCGGGGACAAACGCGAGGAGCTGCCGGTCCAGTCCGCCGCGCTCCTCGTCGAGACCACCGAAGATCGCGAATTCGACCCGTATTACAACGATCTCCGTGTGGACGCGACCGAGACTCCGATCGCCGACCTCCGGGAGACGTATGAGGAGGCCAGCCGGGGACAGGACCATGTCCTTGACCGGTACGAGGAGGAATTGAACGACGAAGAGTAACGTCGACCACGTCGAGGCTCGTGACCGACCCTTCACCGGTGACCGTCCAGAGCGACTGGCCGAACGGAGTCCCGGTATCCCAACCGGCTGGCGGCACTTCAGACGGCGAACTCGTAGAGGTCGTCGCCGACGTGGTGGACCGATTCGACCACTTTACCGCTGTCGCCGGGCATCTCTTCCCCGGAGACGAGCGCTCGGCCAACGGCCAGCGCCTTTCCGTGGGCTTCCTCGACGACGATCGTCAGGTCGCCCTCGGCGATACGCTCATCCGCCTCGACGATCCCGGGCCGCATCACGTCCGCCCCGTCAGAGACGAACGAGATGGCGCCGGTATCGACGGTGACGACTCCGTGCTCCGGGGGAAAGGCGTTCGCCCCACGAACGGTCAGGAACGGGTCCCCCTCGTAATAGAACGCGTGGGGCTCCCCGTCCACGAGGACTAGGTCGAACGGCGAGTCGGAAAGTTCAACGAGCTCGAACGTGTCGCCGGTCAGTTCGACCCCGAGACGGTCCCGGATCGCGCCGCGGAGCTCATCGACGGCGTCGCTCCGGAGATGATGGCGGGATTTGACCTGCATACCCCCTCGTGGGAGCCTAAAGCGAATAAATCGCCCGTTATGACGACCCCGGCTTCGACCTCGTCCTCTCCGATCCCCTGCGAGGTGGAGTGCCGCCCGTGGACTGACCTTCGTCCGTTGGCTGGAAAGGGCTAAGTAGCCCCCGTTCTCATCGTCAGCCATGTTCGGGTCCCGGCAGAACCGGGAGGAGGTCGTTTGCATAGCGTGCGGAACCGCCCTCCCTCGGTCCGAGGCCCGAGAGTACGACAAGCAGGGAAACCGCTGGGACCGAAAGGGGAAGGAGTTCGAATACCTCTGTAAGGACTGCCATCGCGACTTGGATCATCAACCACGTGCGGATCTGGAGGCGACCCTCGTCGAAGTCGAACGCTCGATCCAACACGGGTCGGGAACCCTGGACATTCCCGCAGCCGACGATCGGCGCCCGGACCGGCGGGCGTTCCTAAAGCAGTACTTCAGAGCCGTCGAAGAAGGCACATCGGATGACCGCGGTACTGATAACGGTCGCGCCTCGGAGTGAATGTTTCGGGCTGGGCGCCGAGACACCGCTAGCGGCCCCCCCGACACGACTAACATCCTCGCTTCCGTACGCTGGAGACATGAGTGACGCCGAGCAGGACCCCCAGGCCGACGCGGGTACCGCCGAGGGACAAGGTCCGGTCAAGATTACCAAGGAACTCGCAGAGGTCCTCGCCGACAAGCGCAAGGAGCTGTTCGCCGAGTTCGAAATCCCCGACGACTTCCCTCCGGAAGTCTTGCGAGAAGCCGAGGAGCGTACCGAGGATGTTGGGGATGAAATCCATGCCGAGGTCGACGACCGCGAGGACCTCCGGGACCTGACCGCTTGGACTACGGACCCCGCGGACGCCCAGGACTTCGACGACGCGATTTCCGTGCGCGACGAGGGGGAGGAGTATCGGCTGTGGGTCCATATCGCGGACGTCACGCATTACGTTCACCCGGAGTCGGCGATGTGGTCCGAGGCCGTCCAGCGTGGCAACACCGTCTATTTGCCGGGCTATACAGTTCATATGCTCCCGCCGATCCTGGCCGAGACCGTCTGCTCGCTTGTCCCGGAAGAGGATCGGCTGGCCCACACCGTCGAGATGCTCCTCGATAAGGAGACGCTCTCCTTCGAGGAGCTCGACATCTACAAATCGGTAGTCCGGTCCGACGAACGGCTCACCTACACCCAGTGTGAACGCCGGCTCGAGGATCCGGACGCGCCGTTACACGAAGAGTGCTCGCTCGCGTTCGAGATCGCCGAGCAACTCCACGAGCAACGGAAGGCAGACGGGTCGCTGGTCCTCAACCCGCGGCGGGACCGTGCTCACACGATCATCGAGGAGTCGATGCTGAAGGCGAACAAGGCCGTCACGCACGAACTGATGTGGAACCGCGGGGTAGAGGCCATGTATCGGGTGCATCCGCAGCCGACTCCCGACCAGTGGAACGACGCGCTTCGCGAGATCCAGGAGTTGGAGGGCGTGTCGATCCCCGGCGGCTCGTGGGACGACCCCCGGAAGGCCGTCAACGCGGCCCTAGAGGAGGCACCTCCCCGCGCACTGAACAAGATCCAGCGGGCGGTCCTGAAAGTGATGCCCCGAGCGAAGTACATGAACGACCCGTTCGGCGGGCACCACGCGCTCAATTTCGAGATCTACGGGCACTTCACGAGCCCGATCCGGCGGCTCTCGGATCTCATCAACCACTGGATCGTCCACACGAACGAGGTGCCCGAGGACCTCGTCGAGTTATGCGACCGGGCCAGCGATCGCCAGCGCGACGGCGAGACGGTCGAGCGGCTGTACAAGCAGTTCATGGAAGAGATCGGCCTGGACCCGTACGCGGTCAACAACCGCGGGATCGAAGTGGTCGACGATCCGACCGAAGCGACACACGACGCGCCCGAGACGATCCCGGGGTGACAGAGAACGGATCACTCGGCCGCGGATCCGGATCGGATGGTCCTCGCGAAACGACCCGGGTTCGTCTCTACTACAAGGGGTAACGCCGGCCCGTCGTGGCCGGAGGCCGCAAAATCAGAACACAAACCTTCCGAGCGCTTCGATCAGTTCACGTCAATGTGGTGGGCGCTGTCCGACTCGCCCTCCGTCACCTTCGGCAGCGTCACCGTGAGGACGCCGTTCGTGTAGGTTGCGGACGCGGTATCCTCCTGAACTTCGACGGGGAGGGTTACGGTCCGCCGCACGGAACTGCTACGTCGCTCGCGGTGGATGTACGCGCCGTTACTTTCATCTATCTCGTCTTCCTGGATGGCTGCGATCGTGAGGCGGTCACCCTCCAAGGTCACGTCGATGTCCTCCGAGTCGAAGCCGGGGAGATCCACGACGATGACGAGCTCGTCATCGTATTCTGCAAGGTCGATCGGGGTCGTCCGAGCTCCTCGCCCAGGACTCCCGTCGAAGCCGCGAGTCATCCGGTCGAACATCCGGTCAATCTCATCGAACGGAGTGATACTTGTCATTATACTTTCACCGAAGGATACGAGGCGCCAAGAGAGCATAAACACCCCAGGAGGGAGGATAGCGTGTGGCAGGCTCCAACCAGTTATCGAAAGAGATATTTTTCTTTAAAATAAAATCCGGAGTTAATTTGATTATGGGTGGCTCGGATGACCCATTTCATGTCCAAGGGTGATGCACCTGGGGACGAGGCGGAGGCTGTGGGATCGCACTCTTTCGACCGACTGGAAATGAGCAGACGAGGCTTCGCGAGCGCGCTGGGAGGTGCCGGCGTAATCGCGGCGGCGACCGACCCGACCGCCGAAGCGCGAAGTTCGGACGGGCCGGTAGATCTCACTGGGGTGAACGCGGACGTCGCCCCGATCGACGAGACGTTTACTCCCCCTGACTGGTACACCATCGGGCCGTTCCAGTACCAGCGGCGGGACGTCTCGGTTGGGTCGCTGTTTCCCGGCGGCGGTGCCGACGACTATTCCACCGGTGAGGCGACCCCGGACGAGGCCGCCGAGTTTCAGTCGGCGTTCGCTGGTGGCAGCGAGGTCACATGGCAACAAGTTTCAGCCAGCGGTTCGACGGTCGGTTTCCCGCAAGCCTTAACAGAGATAGATCCGACGGGCG
This sequence comes from uncultured Candidatus Halobonum sp., assembly GCA_964502585.1. GTDB lineage: Archaea > Halobacteriota > Halobacteria > Halobacteriales > Haloferacaceae > CAZCXJ01. The sequence continues at coordinate 3,828 of CAZCXJ010000094.1, read as the reverse complement.
GTGATTTGACTCCACTGACGAATCTCTTTGGTACCGCTCCCGGTCTTTTTGACGACTATCAGGACTGGTTTGGGATCGGCGCCTCGCTTTTTGCGAAGGGCTATGCCTTCACGGCGTTCGAGGTGGACGGACCCAAACGCGCCGTCCTCGAGACGAACTCGACGGTCTGGCTCAACGGACACAAATACGAGGAAAGCCC
>CAZCXJ010000094.1:0-3529 GCA_964502585.1 uncultured Candidatus Halobonum sp. | reverse complement strand
CACCCTTGGCGCCGTTCGAGACCCGCCGGATCAACACGCGGGTCCAGACTAGTTCCGGAAGCTCTCAGGATGCCTCGGGCCAATCGAGCGACAATTCCGGAAGTCGTGACAATGGCAACGGGCCTGGGGAGTTGCCCCCAGAGGCGAAGAAGGATTCCGAGACGAAATCCGAGACGTCGGAAGTCCCCACACGCGCCCTAACCCAGACTCAGCCAGGTGGCATGGGTGAGTTCCAAGCGATGACTGATGCGATGACCAAGGCAGCCGGGGACGAGATGGAGACGGTGACCCTGCAAACCGAACGAGGGGTCCTCGAAGTCACGGCACGCGTGACGACCAATGGGGAGAGCAACGCAGAAACTGTCGAGATTCGAGTGGCGGGAGAAGACGCCAACCGCCTCATGACGACATTCGAATCGGCAGTCGACGAGAGCGTTCAGTACTTCACCTACCGCCTGCCCGCCAACTTTGACTCCAGCAGCGGCCCGTACGACATGATCTTCTCGTTACACGGGGCCAATGTGAATTCGTGGAACCAGGCCGGGGCCAACATCCCCCGCGACGATGCGTACGTAGTGGCCCCGGACGCCCGGGGCCCGGTCAACTATGACCACGAGGACCTCGGCCGGGTCGACGATCTTGAGGCGATGCAGGTAGCGATGGACCGATTCGACATCGACGAAAAGCGGGTCTACATCTCCGGCCATTCGATGGGTGGTCACGGCACCTGGCATATCGGACTGACCAACTCCGAGTTGTTCGCCGCCATGGCGCCATCGTCGGGGTGGACGGACCACGAGACGTACATCACGGTCGTCTGGGGCCGTGACAAACTCCACACGTATCCCGGACTCAAAGCCGTCAAGGAAAAGTCCCTTCAGAAGAACCTCGCCATGCCGAAAACGGAGAACGCCAGCGACGGGAACCTCCCGATCTTCGTGTTGCAGGGCGGAAAGGACCAGGCCGTCCCGTCGATCCAGCCCCGGAGCTACGTCCGGACGCTGGGCAACAAGGGGCTGGACGTCGACGGGGAGGTCGGGTTCCGACACCGAGTCATGCCGGAGGATACGGACGTGGCCTACCTCGAAGTGCCGAAGGCCGACCACTACTGGGACAAGAACGAGTTCTCCGATGAGACCATCGGCCCCGGGAAGGACACGGTGAACCACCCGGACATGTTCAAGTTCATCCGGTCGGCTGAGAACGACCCGTATCCGACGGAACTCACGTTCTTCACGACGAACCTGCGGGTCGAGGACAGCAAGCACTGGGTGAGGGTCGTCGAACAGAATCAGGTACACGCGCCCACGACGGTCGAGGCACAGGTCACCGAGGAGGGCATCGAACTCGTCACCGATAACGTCGCCAAACTGGAACTCGACACGCAGGTCCTTCAGGAGACTGGGGCGAACGCGGACGCGAAAGTCGTCGCGCAGGGCGACAGCGCCAGGCTGCCTCCGGGAAGTCAGACCGCGACGGTCGCGCTCGGAAACGGCGTGAGCGTCACGCCGGGGAGAGCCCGGGGCGGGCGCAGGAAGGACGGGGACCAGTACGGCCCACTGAAGGAAATCCACCAGAAGCCCTACCGACTTGTGTACGGAACGCAGGGTTCCGCCGAGGAGACGGCGCTCAATCGCAACCTCGCGAACATCCGCTCCCAGCGTCTGGTCGACCGTGCGAGGGCGCCCGCGACGGTCATCCCCGATACAGCCGTCACTCGGGACACGATGGACCAGTACAACTTGGCCCTGTTCGGCCGGCCGTCGTCGAACGCGGTCTACGGGAAGATGAGCGGCGCGTTCCCGATCCGAGTGACTGAGGGGGCCGTTCAGATTGGGGACCGCAACTACAGTGGCGATCTCGCGATATCGTTCCTCTATCCGAACCCGCGTAACTCGGACAAACTGGTCCAGGTCGATACGGGCACCTCCCTCACCGGTCTCCAACTGACCCGGGTTCGTGACTGGACCCCCACACAGGTGGCGTCAGCCGATTACATGGTGTTCGACGAGTCGGTCCGCTATCAGAAATGGAACGCGTGTCTCGCGGCGGGCTTCTTCGACAAGCGGTGGCAGGTCGACGAGCGACTCGGCTATCTCCGCGAGATCGACACGTAGACCGGCGGATCCGGGTACCACGACTCGGATGACGAGCCCATCCGGGCCGACCGTCTCTGCCCGATGGGACCGTTACTCGACCTCGATCGTCGTTCCGCTTGCCTCTTCGGCCGTCACCTTCGGGAGCGTGACGGTCAGGACACCCCGCTCGTAGTCGGCGGCGGCTTGATCCTCCTCGACGTCCGCCGGGAGGTGGACTCGCCGGGTGATCGACTCCCGACGCCGTTCGCGCCGGTGGTACCGTACCTCCTCGTCCCCCTCGTCCGTCTCGACGCTGGTCTCCCGGCTGGCTTCGACGGTCACTTCCCGTCCCGAGACCGTCACGTCGATCCCGTCGGGGTCGAACCCGGGGAGGTCGGCGACGACTCGTACCTCTGTGTCGTCCTCTACGACGTCGACGTCGACGTCGCCCCGGAGTCCGCCCTCCAACTGGCGACCGACCTCGTTCAGTTCGCTGTTCAGTCGCTCGAACAGGTCCTCGATTTCCTCGAACGGGTTCCTTCGGCTCATACCCGAGTATGGGCGGTCGTGCGGCTTTAATCTGTCTCTTTTCCAAGGTCGGAATGGCTTCAGTAGACGACGTGTTCAGTGTCATAGGACCCGAGCACCCGGACCCACCCGTCGGCCGCGATCGCCTCGACCTCCTCGAGTGCGGCGGTGGCTCGGTCCTCGTACAGTCCGGCTTCGAAGTCGATATGGAAGAGGTAATCGCCCAACCGCTCGCCACTGGGGCGGGACTCGATGCGAGACAGGTTTATGTCCCGTTCGGCAAACGCCTCCAGGAGTTCGAGGAGCAACCCGGGGTAATTCGCGCTCGGGTATACCACCACGGAGGTTTTGCCACCACCTTCGCCGCGCTCCTCCGGGGGCGCAATCACGAGGAACCGCGTCGCGTTCGAAGTCCGGTCCTGGATGTCCTCGGCCAACACGTGGAGTTCCACCTCTGCTTCGCCCGTTTCCGGGGTGGCGTTCGCCGGATGGCCGATGGCCGCCACGTCCCGGTCCGCCCGCGCCCGCTCGACGCCCCGCGCTGTCGAGGCGACGGCCTCGCGCCGTGCATCGGGGTACTCCCGCTCCAGGAAATCCCGACACTGGGCGAGCGCTTGCGAATGTGACGCGACGACCCCGAACGATTCCGACTGGGCGAGCAGCGCGTGTCTAATGGGCGTGACGATCTCCCGAACGACCGCAAGGTCCGATTCGGCAAGAGCGTCGAGACTTTCCGTGACGCTCCCCTCGATGCTGTTCTCGACCGGGACGACCCCGCGCTCGTACTCGTTCTCGGTGACGGCGTCGATAATGGCTGTCACCGACTCGCGAAAGGCCACTTCCTCCGCTACTGCACGGGCCGCACGATGCGAGTACGTGCCTGCCGGCCCCAGCGTGACTGCGTTCATCATCCGGCCGGTGGC
>CAZCXJ010000093.1:0-8562 GCA_964502585.1 uncultured Candidatus Halobonum sp. | reverse complement strand
CCCCGCGCTCGCGCTCCTCGGCGAGGTTGTCCATCACGTAGGCGAACTCGAAGCCACCCTTGCCCTTCTCTTCCGCTTCCTCACGATACTGCTCGATGACATGCTCTGGGACCGACCCTGTCTCGAAGAGGAGTCGGCCGACGAGCGTGCTCTTGCCGTGGTCGACGTGGCCGATGATGGCCAAGTTCTGGTGTGGTTTGTCTGCCATTGTAATCACGCGCTGTGGCGCTTCGTGATAGTTCTATTCGGCGGAACAACCTAAAACCATTTCGATACGTGGAGGCTCTGTCACGGTGCCGTCTGGCGGTTGTGGGAGTGATTCTCACGGGAAACCGCACGGCGGGGTACCGGTTCGGCAGGCTGGGCTGCCGGTCGTAGAAGACTTATGCCAGTCCCGACGCTCCGCGGAAACATGACCATCGGCACGACTACCACCCGACGCGTTGGGTTTGAGTATCTTCCACAAGCACCGATCGCGTCGACAACACCCGTGCCGCGACCACATGTGGGGAGGCCCACGAAATGACCGACGCCGAAGAGGCCGTCGCTCACGGTAGCTGTGAGGGGGAGGCTGAAACGGAGCCGGACGCGGCGTCGGATGGCGGTTTGCGAACCCACACCGTTCGTCTGGAGTTGTCCGACGAGCCGGGCCAACTTTTGACAGCCTTGGAACCTATCGCGGCCAACGGTGGCAACCTGATTTCGGTACTTCACGAACGGCGGAAGCTCACCCCCCGAGGTCGGGTCCCCGTCGAGATCGATCTGGAGTGTCCGCCGGACCGGCTCGATGCGATGCTTGCCGACCTCCGGGCTACGGGCGTCACGGTGATCAGCGCCGACGAGACCGCTTATGACGAGGCTGTGACGTTCCTCCTGGTCGGTCACCTGATCGATACGGATCTGTCGGATACGATCGGCCGAATCGAGGAGGCTACCGCAGCCACGGTCAACGACGTTTCACTCTCAGCCCCCGAGGGAACGGAACAACCCTCAAGCGCCCGAGTCCGAATGGCGGCCAGGACTGGGCGAGGGGCGGCGGCACTGGCGACCGTCCGAGCGGTCGCTGAGGAGAAGGACATCGACGTGATCGAACCGCTCGCGGGGGGCCGGTAGCATGGAGCTGGCTATTCTCGGAGCCGGAGCCGTTGGCAGCGCCGTCGCGGAACTCGCAAGCGAATATGGCCATCGGGTAACCGCCTGGGCGGATTCGACAAGTGCGGCCCTGGACCCAGCCGGGCTGCAGGTCGATGAGGTGCTCGCACGCAAGGCAAGCGGGGAGCCCCTTGGTTCGGCCGCTCCAGGTGATACGCTGACGGCACGGTATGACGTGCTCGTCGAGGCGACCCCAACGACGCTCGACGATGCCGAACCGGGCTTCGGCCATGCACAGGCCGCCCTCGAGCGGGACAGACACGTGGTATTGGCGAACAAGGGGCCTGTCGCGGAACGATACCCCGACCTCCGTGAGCTCGAACAGCACAGTGATGGACGCGTCCTGTTCGAGGCGACCGTCGGTGGTGCGATCCCCGCCTGTGCGACGGTGTCCGATGTCGGTCCGGCGCGGGTGAACGCCGTCCGGGGTGTCCTCAATGGGACTGCCAACTTCGTCCTGTCCCGGATGGCTGCGGAGGGACTCGGCTATGACCACGTTCTCGCGGAGGCACAGGATCTCGGGGTTGCGGAGGCAGACCCGTCCTTCGACGTCGAGGGCACCGACGCCGCACTGAAATGCGTTATACTCGCCAACTTACTGATCGAATCGGACTGTGACGACATCCACGAGCTCCGCCAACAGACAGTTTCACTAGCTGATGCGGATGTCGAGGGCATCCGCGACGTTCCGACCAGCGCGCTTGACCTCGCCTCTGAGGACGCCCGCACCGTCCGACTGGTCGGGGAGGCCACTCGCGACGGCGTTCGTGTCGCTCCTCGTCTCGTGCCCCTGGATCACCCGCTCGCCGTCGATGGGACCCGAAACGTCGTTGAGATCGAAACCAAGCACGCGGGCGAACTCGCCATCTCCGGGCGTGGAGCGGGCGGCCCGGAAACCGCCACGGCTGTTCTTTCGGACGTCGGGAGGCTCGACGACTGACCCGCGTCGGGTCCCGGCCCATCGGACGGCGTGGCATCCTCGCCGGCCCCTATCGCGGGAGTGTACGCCGTAACTTCCGGCACCCCGATTCGGCGATCCCACAGCGTCTCTCCCCGTTCGAGAGAGGGAGTTGTGCTCCCGCCGCCCGAACGGGGGTCCGATTCAGAAGTAGTTGATGCTTCCTGGCAACTCTTGTTTCATGCCTTTTCGCTCCCGGATCTGCATGATCTTTTCCCGCTGAAGATTGTCGACGAGGACCCGGAATCCCGCGTTCTCGGTGTTCCAGGATGCTCGGCCCTCCGTCGCAGACCGGATGTCCGAGGAGAAGCCGATCATTTCCTCTACCGGAGCGATCCCTTCGACAACCATCAGATCTCCCTCCTGGTACATGTCGTCGACACGGCCGCGACGTCCCTGAATCTCGCCAGAAGCGGCTCCCATATGCTGGTTCGGAACGTCGATCCGAACGTCCTGGATCGGTTCCAACAGCCGGACCTCGGCGTCGATGAGCCCGCGGTGAACCGCCTCGCGAACTGCGGGGATCACCTGCGCGGGACCCCGATGGATGGTATCCTCGTGAAGGCGGGCGTCCAGAAGCCGGACAAGTGCTCCCTGGACTGGTTCGTTTGCCAGAGGGCCGTCGTCCATTGCCTCTTGGAACCCTTCGACGACGAGTTCCATCGTCTCGTTGAGATGCTGAATTCCCTTGGTATCGTCCACCAGGACGTTCGTTCCATGTATGTGTTCGATGTTCTGGGATGTCTCCTTGTCCATCCCTGCTTCCTGGAGCGCTTCCCGCCGCTCCAGTTCCGGCATGTCCATCGAGGCTTCCCCCATTCGGATCGTCTCCACGACCTCCTCCCCCAGCTGTTCCACGGTGAAGTAGAACCGGTTGTGTCGGTTGGGAGAGATGCCCTCAACCTCATCACTCTGATCCGTCGGTGACTCCCGATAGACGACGATCGGTTCGCCGGTTCGCACTGGGATTCCCTGATTCCGCTCGATACGTTGGGTGATCACTTCCAGGTGGAGTTCGCCCTGGCCGGAGATGAGGTGCTCCCCGGTGTCCTCGTTGATCTCGACTTTGATGGTCGGGTCTTCCTTTGACACCTGCTGGAGCGTCTTGATCAACTTCGGGAGGTCATCCATGTTCTGTGCCTCAACGCTTTTCGTGATCACCGGCTCAGAGATGTGCTCGATGGATTCGAACGGGGTCATCTCGACGGAGGAGACCGTTGACCCGGCTACCGCGTCGCGCAGACCGGTTACGGCTGCGATGTTGCCGGCCGGGACGCCACGCTCGAGCTCCTCACGCTCACCGCCCATGTAGATCCCCACCGACTGAAGCCGGTTCTTGCCGGCCGTTCCTGACACGTACAGTTCGTCGCCCTGGCGGAGGGTTCCAGAGAAAACCCGACCTGTGGCAATCTCCCCTGCGTGCGGGTCCATCCCGATGTCCGTCACCATGAAGACTGTTTCCCCGTCCTTGTCGACGACCCGCATATCCTCAGCGATCTCCGACTCGGCATCGCCCCGCCAGATTGTCGGGACTCGGCGAGGCTGCGCGTCGACCGGGTTCGGGAAGTGCTCGACTACCATGTCTAGCACGACGTCCGACAATGGTGACCGCTCTCTGAGTTCGTCGCGCCTGTCCTCGCGTTCCAGCTCGATGATATCCCCGAAGTCGATACCGGTCCGCTGCATCGAGGGAAGCGAGACGGCCCACCCGTAAAGGGCAGACCCGAACGCGACAGTCCCTTCTTGAACCGAGACCGTCCAGTCCTCCTCACGGTCCTCGGTCATTCCCCTGATAAGTTCGTTCACGTCACCGATTACCGTCTGGAGCCGCTGCTGCATCTCTTCCGGGCCTTCCTGCAACTCGTTGATGAGACGGTCGACCTTGTTGATGAACAGTGTCGGCTTGACACCTTCTCGGAGTGCTTGTCGGAGAACCGTCTCGGTCTGCGGCATTGACCCTTCCACCGCGTCTACCACGACTAGTGCACCGTCGACCGCTCGCATCGCCCGGGTAACGTCTCCCCCGAAGTCGACGTGACCGGGCGTGTCGATCAGGTTGATCAGGTGGTTATCGTCCTCGTATTCGTGGGTCATCGACACGTTCGCCGCGTCGATCGTGATCCCCCGTTCCTGTTCGTCTTCTTCCGTATCCATCGCACGCTGCTGGCCGGCACCTTCCTGCGAGATCATTCCGGCACCCGCCAGTAGGTGGTCCGTCAGCGTCGTCTTCCCGTGGTCGATGTGAGCAGCGATGGCAATGTTTCGGATCTGTGACGGCTTGTCCATCAGCTTCTCACATTCCTGTACGATCTGTCTACGTCGACCCATTGAGGTCTGGTACTCGTGGACCGGTCAAAAGGGTGCTGTTTTGAAAACAGTACCCACCAGGTCACTACCCGCCTCCCTGGCCAGGAACAATCCGTTCAGGAGCGGCGAGTCGGGGGGGTCGTCATCTCGATAAGTCCACCGAGCAGATCACGGCGCCCCTCCCACCTGAGCTGGTCAGCCCCCAACGGTACGGGTGACGGCTGGGTTTCCGTGCATGCCTCGCGATGAGGGCGCGATCGAACGGCGGTCGATATGAGACATCATCATCCCGCCTGGCGGCATAAGAGTCAAACCGGTTCGCCGCATGGAAAAGAGACATGGAATTGAGCGTGCAGGGAGGGGGACCGACGGATCCGTTTCTAGGGGCGGTTTCGCTCTTCGAGACGGAACACGACCTCGAACTGCCAGTTGAGGTCCGAATCCGCGATGACCCCGACGAACGGACCTGGGCTGCCCACTATGACGGCCGACACGTGCTCAACATCTCCCGGAAGGCCGCCACCTCGGCGATGGCTCGTGAACTCGCCTTGCACGAGCTTGCGCACATGGCCCGACATGAGGAGGCACATCCATCACACACGCAGTCGACCGACGAGGCTCTGTTCCTCGCGCTCGCGGGGAAACCGGTCGAGCGTCGCAAGCTCACACATTGTTACCAAATCGCCAACCACATGAAAGATATCTACGCCGACGATATCACCCTCTCCGTCGGCCCTGCTGACAAGCTCGTGGGATTTTTCGAGTCACAACTCGCTGCGGCGATCGCCAACCGTCCCCGAGAGTACCCGCATCCGGACTCGAAGCGTGCTTCGCCCGCCAGCGATCCGGAAATCACCGCAGTCAACGCCGGGTTCGCGCTCGCGATGGTCGAACGCCATGATCTCGTTGGACCGGATCATCGCTTGTATGACCTCGCCCACGCCGCAAGCGATGACGCACCCGGCGTTGATCTCCAGGCCTTCGTCAGGAAGTTCCGGTCCTTGGCGAGCGATCCCTCGCAATCCGACTACCGCAAAGCGCTCGTCGATGTGACCAGGCAGTACGCTGTAGATGCCGGAAGAGGTCCGTCCGCTGCCGCCGACTAGTGTCTTTTTTCCTCCGACCGAGAGGCGAGTGCGGCCGCCTCGGAGCCGTCGCCCTCCCGACCGGTGTCTTCAAACCGCTGGCCGCGGTTCATCGGTTCTCCTATCCCGTCCGAAAGCCCTCCTGTCGTTCGCGCAGACGGGGATGCCACCTGTGTGTGGAAGCTCTTGGCCGTCCGTTCGACGATTCGGATATTTCCCCCGGCACGGCCACTAGCGCCTCGTACGCGGGAACCGTTGGCCAACGGTCCTATCTAGCGTACCGTAAGGCCACGAGGGCGGTGTCGGGATGGCGAATGCGACGACGAAAAGCCATGGAGTGCGTCTCTTTCGATATCCGAGACTGGGTTGCGCTGAACCCGGTCAGATCGTGACGGCACCCGTGAGTATCGCTAGAATCCAGCCTATTGGTGCGGTCACTGCGGCATGATGAGACGGCGGGTAACCGCGCAAGCGCCCTGCTATCGGGGACCACGGCTGAAACATTATCGGCGTTGATCCTGTCGGATAGCGACTGTCACTCTCGTCATCTACTCAAAACGGTTCCCCGTCCTTTCGGAGACCGGCAATCGCAGGACTGGATTACCGCGCTGCTGCGGCCACGCGTTCTTTTTCTTCCTTCTGACTGATCGCGTACGTCTCCACGTCGTAGTTGGCTGCACCGACCAGTTGCCGAGCCAGTGCTTCCGAAGCGGATGTCTTCGATTTGTACGTCGTGGACTGAACACCGTCGGCGATGAATTTCAACGCCTGGTCAACCCGCCGCTGGGGAGCGATATCGACCGCTTTCGGGACCGAGATGCCCCCGTATTTCAGCCGAACGGTCTCCTCACGTGGAGCGGCATTCTCGACGGCGGTAACGAGCACTTGGACGGGGTTTTCCCCCGTCCGGTCGTGGACCAGGTCGAACGCATCGCGGACGATCCGGGTCGCCTGTTGTTTCTTCCCCGTATTCTCCTCCGTCTGCATCAGTCGGTTAATGAGTCGTTCGACGATGCTGATTTCGGACTTCTGGAACTGCTTGGATGCATGGCGCCCCATCGTGTGCGCGACCGGGGTGACGGTAATGTAATCCCGCGTGCTGGGGTCACCATATTCGATCTCATCCACGTTCCAAACACCGAACAGCAGAGCGTTTTCCGCCGTGGTCTCGCCGTCGGCCGTCGCTTCCGTGTCGGGGGATTCCGACTCGCTCATCGGACTGGCTTCTCCGCGTTCCCGCGTACCAGTTCGATCAGCGATACGCCATTCACTTTCTCGACCTTGTAGTTCACACCCGAGAGATCGCCCATCGCACGGCCCTTGGCCCCCCCGATCCCCGCGATAGTCACCTCATCGTGTTCGTCGATGAACGAGATGGCCCCGTCCCCGGGACAGAAAGCGGTCACTTGCTTCCCGTTCTTGATGAGCTGTACCCGCACACACTTCCGAATCGCCGAGTTGGGTTGTTTCGCCTCGATGCCGACTTTCTCTAGGACGATCCCGCGGGCCTGCGGTGCTCCCTCGAGCGGATCGGATTTCTCCGCAAGACCCCGTTCCCGCCGCGCGTACTCCGAATCGGACCACCGTCGTTTCTGACGGTCCTTTCGGAGTTTGCGGGCGGCATACTTGCCGTTCGCCATAGTACAGCGTCGTTCACGACGGAACCACTTAAGCGTCGTCTTTCGGTGACACTCCGCGGGCGGTGGACCCACTCACCGACCGCCGGAGACCCGGTTGAGGCCCCCGTCGGTTCGGGCTCGAGGGTCTCTCACACGGACCCGCCTGGCTCATGCCAATTGTACGTCGTCAATCTCGAAATGCCGGCTCGCTAGCTCACGGGCGATTTCGATGGTACGACCGTCGTTCCCGATCGCGATCCCGCGGTCTCGGTCAGGAACCTCCACGTATGCGACCGTGCTACCGGCCTCCGAGATGGTAACGTTTCGAACGGCAGCGGGAGCGAGGGTATTCGCAACGAACGCTTCCGGCGTCGCGGCGTCCTCAACGAGCTGGATTTCGACACCCAGTCGCTCCTCTGCCCGCTTGACGGTCGTTCCATCGGGGCCGATGGCATCGCTCATCTCGCCGGCCGGGATCAGGAAGACGAGTCGGTCACCGGCGCCGTCGTGGTTGTTAATCAGACAGTCTACCGGTGTGACCCCGGTCAACTCGCCGAACCGACCGATGTACTGTCGAGCTTGATCGGATAACGTGACTCGCATGTATCGTCTGAGGGACGTAGTGAGATTGGTCCAGTTCTCCTCTGAGACCTGCGTTCCCGCAGCTGGGTCGTCAGTCGTCCGCCGACTCCGGGGCGTCAGGAGCCGGCTTGGACCCCATCCGAAGGTCGACGTCGCCGGTTCCGATCGCGACTGGCTTCCCGACGATGACGTTCTCGATGACGCCATTGAGGTCGTCCACTTCTCCATGGACTGCCGCGTCGAGGAGGTGGTTCACTGTCACCTCGAATGCCGCTCGAGCCAGGACCGAATCCTTTGAACCGGAGATTCCGTGTCGGCCGATCGACCGAACGGTTCCGCGGTTCGTCATGATGTCCGCAACCAACATCAAGTGCCGGACGTTCACGTCGTCGAGGCCCTGTTCCTCGAGCGTCTCCATTGTCTCATTGATGATCGATTCGCGCGCCGCCTCGACTCCGAGCGTGTCGTGAATCTCGTGGATGTTGTTACACGTCGTCCGTGTGGCGTCTACCCCTTCGATATCAAGAACGGTTTTGAACGCCGATCCTTCCGTGTAGAGGACGTACTCCTCGCCGTCGTCTCCTTCTTCCTTCCGGATGACCACCCGGGAGACGTCTTCGATCCCCTTGAAGACGATCTCCCGGAGCTGTTCGACCAACTGAAGGAGTTCCCGGTAGCTCGGCTGTTCCGGCCCGAACTGAATGACGGTCCCGTCACGGCTGGTCTCGACACCTAGTTCCCCCTCGATCGTCGCTGCGATCTCCGCCGCGACCTCAGCAGGGTCGTCGTGGCTCGGCCAGCGCTCCAGAAGGGTCTCGTCGTTCAGGTCGATCCGGACGAGCATGTCCGCGACGTTCGT
>CAZCXJ010000092.1:6882-8762 GCA_964502585.1 uncultured Candidatus Halobonum sp. | reverse complement strand
TGATGTCATGAACGTCGGAGACCTCCTTGCCCAGTCTGCCGACCGGTTCGGGGACGATACCGCAGTCGTACACATCTCGGAGGCTGGGACCGAGACACTGAGTTTCAGGGAACTGGACGTCAGGAGCAACCGGATCGCGAACGGATTTCTGGACGCGGGGATCGGGTCGGGCGACGCGATCGCACTGCTCGCGCACAACTCCGTGGAGTTCTTCGAGGTGTTTTTCGCGTCACAGAAGATCGGTGCACCGATAGTGCCGATCAACGTCCGCCTCGATCCGGCCGACGTGGCGTACATCGTGAAAGATGCCGACCCGGACTGCCTCGTTGCCGACCCGGGGTTGCTCTCACAGGACGGCGGAGCAGACGGTGACGGCGTGACCGACGTCCCGGTCTACGCCATCGACGGAGGAGGGGAGCACCGGGCGTACGACGACCTGCGACGCGCGTCGGCCGATCCGCCGGGGATCGCCGTCGACCCCGACACCATCGACAGTTACTGCTACACGTCGGGACGGACCGGACGGCCAAAGGGCGTCGTGCACAGGCACTCGGACCGGATCTACTCGAACGTGAACCTCATCGCAGAGTTCGGCCTCCGTCACGGCGACGTCAACGTGAACCCGCTCCCGTTGTTCCACAGCGGCCCGCTCTACACTGGCTTCGTCCCGTTCGTCCAGTTCGGTATCCCGACGATCACGCTGCGGGAGTTCGACCCCGAGCGGACCCTGCGGGCCATCGACGAGTGGGACGCGACGGTGCTCGGCGGCGTTCCCGCCCAGTACAACCGGCTGGTCGACGCCGCCCGCGAGGGGGAGTACGACCTCTCGTCGCTTCGCTTCTGGTGGGTTTCGGGCGCGCCGCTCAGCGAGGAACTCCGGCAACAGTGTTACGAGACCATCTGTGACACCCACTCTATCGTCTACGGTGCGACCGAGGTCGGGCCGCCCATCTCGACGCTCCCGCCCGAAGCGAGTCAGGACCGACCCGGTTCGTGTGGCACTGGTCACATGGGCCAGCGGGTCCGGATCGTGACGGCGGACGGGGACCGCGACCCGGACGCCACGGTCGAGGCCGGACAGCGGGGGGAACTGATCGTCCGCGGCGAGTCCGTGATGGACCGGTACCTCGACCGACCCGAGCGGACGGACCGGGCGTTCGTCGACGACTGGTACTTTACCGGGGATATCGCCTACCGCGACGAGGACGGCTTTCTCTACGTCGAGGGCCGCAAGGACGACATGATAATCAGCGGCGGGGAGAACATCTATCCGGCCGAGATCGAGGACACTCTCCTGGGACATCCCGACATCGAGGACGCCGCCGTGCTCGGGGTGACACACGAGCAGTGGGGGGAGACCCCGAAGGCGTTTATCGTGAGATCCCGGCCGGATGCGCTGGACGCTGCGGACGTCGAGGAGTACTGTCGAGAGAGTTCGCTGGCCGACTACAAGCGCCCGCGGGAGGTTGCCTTCGTCGCCGAGATACCGCGCAATCCCAGCGGCGGGAGTGTCCTGGAGGGCGAACTCCGGTCGATGGCCTAGGTCCCCGGCGAAACGGAACCGTGGCCGGGACACCGAGGCGAGGCCACGGGTGGGCCGCCTGGACCGGAACGGACGTGGGCGGTCGGACGCCCGTACCGGTTCCGCGTGGCGCGACGGGAACCGGTGCTGTGTGGCACTCACACACACGATTTTATATACTCGGAAACTTTTATGGTAACGGCAATTCACTGACTCCGTATGCGTCCGAATGACACACAGTCGGGGGACCGAAAGTCACCAGGAGCGCCGCTGAGCAGGCGGCGTCTGTTACAGACGGCCGGGCTGGCCGGAACAGTCGGATTGGCCGGTTGTATCTCGGTATCCGACGACGACGGCG
>CAZCXJ010000092.1:4960-6782 GCA_964502585.1 uncultured Candidatus Halobonum sp. | reverse complement strand
CTGGCCGGAACAGTCGGATTGGCCGGTTGTATCTCGGTATCCGACGACGACGGCGGCGACGATGGGTCGTCGGATGACGGCAATGGCGACGACAGCAGCGGCGACGACGGCGGCGACGATGGGTCGTCGGACGACGGCATGGACGACGGCAGCGACGATGGCGGAACGACCGACGACGACGGGGGGAGTGGCCTCGAGGGGACTACTGTCACGTTCGGTGTCCTCTCACCGATCAGTGGTCCCTTCGCCCCGCTGGGTGGACCGCAACGGCAGGGGGCGCAAACGGCCGTCGAGTACGTCAACAACTCCGACGAGTTCGACTTCGAGATCGAGGCGACCTACGAGGACACGGAGACGGACCCGTCGGTCGGCCGGCGACGGGCACAGCGGGCCGTCGAGCAGGACGGGGCCCAGTACATCGCCGGCGAAGCCAATTCGTCGGTCGCCCTCGCGATTTCGTCGTTCGCCGCCGAGGCGGATGTCGTCTACGCGACCGGGGGCGCGGGAATGCAACTCACCGAGGGGGACTGCAACGAGTACACGTTCCGAAACGAGACGAACGCCGCCCAGCAGGCAAGCGGCGTTGCCCAGTGGATCCTGAACGAGGGGTTCAGCCGGGTCTGGATTCACACCGCGGACTACGCGTACGGGAACTCGGCGATGGCGGAGATAGAGCGGGCCCTGGAGGGGGAGGACGTCGAAATCGTCGGCCGGACGGTCCCCTCGCTCGGGACCAGCAACTTCCAGCCGTTCATCAGCCAGATCGCCGACTCCGACGCGGAGGTACTCGCGATCCCACTGACCGGCGGCGGACTGATCAACTTCATCGCCCAGGCCGCCGAGGCCGGGCTCAAAGAGGACGTCGACATCATCGGCACCGCGAACTTCGCCGGGTTCGTCCGCGGGGCACTCGGGCCGGCAGTCGCCGGCACGTTCAGTGCGGCGCTTTACTCCCCCGGACTCGACGTGGGGGACAACCAGCAGTTCGTCGAGAGTTACCGGGAGATGCACGGCGGACCGCCCGATTCGTTCTCGCGTGTCGGCTACGAGGCAGTCCGGATGCCCGCCCGGGGCATTCAGGAGGCCGGCACGGCAGACCCGAGCGAGGTCAAAGACGTACTTCCCGGGCTGGAGATGGAGACGGTCCTGGGGACGACGAGCTTCCGCGAGTGTGACCACCAGACGCCCAACCCCGTGTGGCCGTCGGAGGTCGTCCTCCCGAGCGACGACGCCGAGATGACGGAACTCAATATTCTCGAGAGGATCTCGCCCGAGAACACGACCCCGCCGTGCTCCGGCAACTGTAACCTGTAACGGCTCACGAGACATGGAGACCGAACCGTACCGGCGCGCTACGACCGAACCCCGCGCTATCCCACCAACGATGAACGAGGGAATATAGGACGATGGTATCGGCAACGTTACTGTTCGAGATGCTCCTGAACGGCCTGGTGATCGGGATGATTTACGTCCTGGTCGCCGCGGGACTGGCGCTCATTTTCGGGGTGATGGACATCCTCAACCTCAGCCACGGCGAGCTGTTCGCGCTCGGGGCGTATCTGGCCTTCTCCGTCACCACCGCGCTCGGCACTGGCGTGGGGTTCTGGGTCGCACTGTTGCTGGCGCCGATCGTCGTCGGCCTCGTGGGGATGGTGATCGAACGGGTCACCCTCCGACCGCTCTACGGCCGCGGTCACCTCGATCAGGCGCTCGTCACGTTCGGATTCCTGTTGATCGTCTACGACATGCGGCGGTTGATCTGGGGGACCGACAGCCTGTTCGTCTCGGCGCCGCCCTCCCTCTCCGGCACAGTGGAGATACT
>CAZCXJ010000092.1:0-4860 GCA_964502585.1 uncultured Candidatus Halobonum sp. | reverse complement strand
ATCCTGCAGAGTTTCATGTCGACGTTCGTCCCGTTTCTCTCCGGCGTCGAAATCTTCCTCATCATGATCGTCGTCCTGTTGCTCAAACCCAGAGGGTTGTTCGGAAACCCACACTGGGAGGTCCCGAGCAGCAATACTGACTTTCTCTCCGGGCTCCGGGGTGGTGTCTTGCAACCGGAGACACGCAAGTATCTCGGCGTGGCGGCAGTCGGGCTCATCGCGCTCGTCCCCTTTGGTGCCGGGCGGCTGTACTCGCCGTTTTACGTGACGCTGGGACAGGAGTTGATGATCTGGGCACTCCTCGCGTTGAGCCTCGACCTCGTGATGGGATACACCGGTCTGATATCGCTCGGCCACGCGCTGTTTTATGGGCTCGGGGCGTACACGGCGGTGCTCGTCTTCCTGCATCTGACACCGTCGATATTCCTCGCCCTGGGAGCGGCAGTACTGCTCTGTACGCTCGTGGCGCTCGTCGTTGGACACCTCTCGATCAGGGTGACCGGGCCCTATTTCATCCTGATAACACTCGGGTTCGCGGAGCTGTTCTACGAGGGGGTGTTCAAGCTGGACTTCACCGGCGGCAGCAACGGGCTGTTCGGTGCCAGCCGGGAGTTCGGTATCGGCGGGATTGGTGTCGACCTCGCCAACGTGGAGGTCGGGGTCGAACCGGTCGTCCTGTCCGGGAACGACCTCTACTTCTACTTCGTGTTGATCTTCGTCGTCGTGTCGTATCTGGTCGCGCGAACGCTGATGAAAGCACCCTTCGGGAGCGTCCTGCAGTCGGTCAAAGAAAACGAGACGCGGACGGAGTTTATGGGCTACAACGTCCGGGGCTACAAACTCCGGGCGTTTACGATCAGCGGGGCGCTTGCCGGTCTCGCCGGCGGGCTGTTTGCCGTGGTCAACGGGTGGGCCGCCCCGGCCCTGTTCCACTGGCTGGTCTCGGGCGAACTCATCCTGATGGTCGTCCTCGGCGGAACCGGAACACTGTACGGGCCGATGATCGGGGCGGGCGTCTTCGTCGGGTTCGCCGACTTCCTCTCCAACTTCATCGAATCCTGGCGTCTCCTGCTCGGCGCCCTGTTTATCCTCTTTGTCCTGTTCCTGCCCCGCGGGCTGGTCTCCATTCCGGCAAAGGCCAGGACGGTCTGGGGCCAGTACACCGGGCGACCGAAAGACGACGCAGTGGGGACCGACGTGTCACCGGAGGGTGAAGACTGATGGCAACGGAGGACCGCCCGGACGGCGAGCAGACCCCGACCGGATCGGTGAGTCCCGCGCGACCGGCCATCCTCCGGACGGAAGGGCTCGCCAAACTCTACGGCGAACTCGTCGCCGTCGACCACATCGACTTCGCCGTCACCGAGGGGGACTTCCACAGCGTCATCGGTCCGAACGGCGCCGGAAAGACGACGCTGCTTGATCTCATCACCGGCCGGGTCGAGCCGACCGGCGGGTCGATATACTTCGACGGCGAGGAGATCACGGACCTCCCCTCCGAACAACTCGTCCACAGGGGAATCGCCCGGTCGTTTCAGATCACGAGCGTCCTGGACGGCCTCTCGGTGTACGAGAACGTCCGTCTCGCGGCCCAGGCGGTAAACTACCACTCGCTCTCGAAGGTCGACGCGTTCGTGCGGCCGTCCCGGTCACACGACGGGATCCACGAACAGACCACGACAGTGCTCGAGCAGATCGGTCTCGACGCCCAGTCTGACCTCCTCGCACAGAACCTCTCGTACGGCGACCGCCGGAAACTCGAAATCGGCGTCGTCCTGGCGACGGACCCGAAACTCGTGTTGCTCGACGAACCGACAGCGGGGATGAGCGTCGACATGAAACACGAGACGATAGCCCTGATCGAGGAGGTGCTTGCGGACGCGACCGTGATTCTGATCGAACACGACGTCGAACTCGTCATGCAACTGTCTGACCGTATCACGGTACTCCACCAGGGAGCGATTCTCGCCGAGGGAACACCGACGGAGATCGAGAACAACGAGAAGGTGCAAAACGCGTATCTCGGGGGACACACCGATGAGTGAGACCGAACACACTGGCTCCGACCGGACGGATGCCGAACCGTTGCTCTCGGTTCGGAACCTCGTCTCGGGATACGGTCTCGGGAACGTGCTCCGTGGCATAAGCTTCGAGGTGGACCGTGGCGAGATCGTCTCGCTGGTCGGCCGGAACGGTGCCGGCAAGACGACGACCCTCGAGAGTATCCTCGGCAACGTTCCCGAAGTCAGCGGGGAGATACACTACGACGGAACCGAGGTCACGGACTACAGCAACGACAGGACGATCCGCGAGGGGATCGCCTACGTCCCGGAGGAGCGTCGCGTCTTCCCCGGGTTGACCATCCGCGAGAACCTCGAAGTCGCGCAGACGGCGGCGGACGGCGCCGATGCCGGTGACATCGACGAGGCGATCGATATGTTCGAGAACCTCCGGAAAAACGAGGGGAGTCTGGGAAGCGAACTGAGCGGGGGCGAACAGCAGATGCTCGCCATCGCGCGGGCGCTCGTCAGCGGCGCCGACCTCCTGATGCTCGACGAGCCAACGGAGGGACTCGCTCCGTTCATCGTGCAGTCCGTCGAGGAGACGATCCGCCGGCTCAACGACGAGGGACTCACGATCTTGCTCGTGGAGCAAAACGTCCAGGTCGCCCTCAACGTCGCGGACTACCACTACGTGTTGAACGAAGGTGAGATCGTATACACCGGCACCTCGGAGGAGCTCTCGGGCGATCAGCGCGTGCTCGACAGGTACTTCGGTATCACGAGCTGAATCCTGCCGGATCCGTCCGCTTTTTGTGGCACTCCCCCGGACGGGTACACATGGACGTCGCCGCCATCGACCACGTCAACATCAGGATTCCCCGGGACGGCGTCAACGACGCAACCGCGTTTTACCGGGACGGACTCGGCTTCGAACCGGAGAACCTCGACCGGTACCGCAACGGCGAACGGACCATCTTTTCGTTTCGCCTGAACGAGCGAAGCATCCTCCACGTCCGGCCGGTGGAGTCGTTTACGCCGCCGGACGGGGAGGGGTTCGACCACTTCGCCATCGTCGTCGACGAGCCGATCGAGGCGGTGCGGGACCGCCTCGACGACGCCGACATCCCGATCGAACGCGACGGGAACCCCCTCGGAGCGACCGGTCGCGCACCGGCAGTGTACGTCCGCGACCCGTTCGGGTATCTCCTCGAGATCAAGACGACCTCGACGTGAGCGGTCAGTCCGACGCGTCCGCCCGCTGTGCGATCATCGCCTCCGCTTTGCTCGCCCAGTCACCCCACAGGAACCCCGCCAGGACGACCGTTGCCCACCAGACGTAGGTGAGGATCATCCCCGCGTACACGCCGACCAGTCCGTACCCGAGCGCGACGGCCGTGAGATACGAGAACCCGAGCATGAACCCGAAGGAGCCGGTGAGACGGGCATAGAAGGGCGTTCGGGTGTCACCCGCACCGCGCAACGCACCGGCGACCGGGAAGAAAATACCCACGAAGAAAAGCATGATACCGAAAACGCGGGTGAAGTTCGTCGCGTACCCGACGGTGACGGGGTCGTCGGTAAAGAGGGAGGCGAGGAAGCCGGCCGAACCGAAGAGGGCGATCCCGCCGATCCCCAGCGTCAAAAGTCCGAGTGCCATGATCGAAAGGCCGGAAAAGCGTGCCTGTTTTGCGTCCCCCTCCCCCAGGTTCTGCCCGACGACGATGCTCGCAGTGACACCGTAGGACCGGTACAGCGGTCCGGTCGTCTGGTGGTAGAGACGCCGAGCGATGTGATACCCGGCGTTCACCTCGGTCCCAAAAAGCAACAGCAACGCGTTGAACGGGTAGCTCACGACGGAGGTGGTCATCCCTTCGGCGATTTTCGGGACGGAGACGCCCACGAGCTGTGACGTGATCGTCGGATCGGCAGACCACTCGTAGCCGAGGGCAGTCCGCTCGCTCGCGATGGCGAGCGTGATCAGGACGGCCTCGCCCGTTCGGCTCGTCGCCGTCGCGAGTGCCACGCCGACGACGCCGTACTGGGGAACGGCCCCGACGCCGAGGCCCAGGACGACCGAAAGGAGGATGTTCGCGACGTTGGCACCGGTGTTGATGTACATCGGCGTCCGCGTGTCACCGGTACCCTGGAGCGCCCGGGAGCCGGTCAGGGCGACGATCCGCATCGGGGAGGCAGCGAAGATGATCAGCAGGTAGAGGCCACCGATCCGGACGATTTCGGGGCCGGAGCCGAGAATCGAGATCGCCAGGTCGCCGAACAGGTACCCGAGCACGATGAGCGGAAGGCCGGTCGCGAACCCGAGACCGACCGCCTGGGTGACCGCACGGTCGCGTGTCAGCTCGGCGCCGCGACCCGTATCCTGGCTCGAGAGCGCGATCGCACCTGCACCGAGCCCGGACCCGATCCGCATCGGGATCTGTGCGTACAGGTCGGCGATGCCGACGGCGGCGACCGCCGCGGGCGAAAAGAGGCCGGTGATGAGGATGTCGACGGTCCGCATCAGCGTCGAAAGCGTCTCCTGAATCGCAACTGGCCAGGCGAGCGAGAGGGTCTCGCGCCAGACAGCGAGGAGTCGCTCGCCCAGCGTAGCCATACGGAGGGAATACACCGAGAGACTGAAAGAGGTTGTGGGAACCGACGCGGAGCGACCGTCGGTCCGGACGACTTCCCGACTCGAACCCGACCGGGGCGTGTTCGCTCACTCGGTCACTGTCACCGTTCCGATCGACTTGGTATCGCCGCCGTCCGGGGACCCGTCGACAGTGATTCGTCCTGCCAGTTCGTACTCACCAGGCTCGTCGAAGGTGTGTGTGAACTCGTACTCCGGGCCGCTAGCATC
>CAZCXJ010000091.1:0-9024 GCA_964502585.1 uncultured Candidatus Halobonum sp. | reverse complement strand
ATGCGCGTCGTCAGTCTCCTTCCCTCGGCCACGGAAATCGTGTACGCTCTCGATCACGAACCGGTCGCAACCTCACACGAGTGTGATTACCCACCACCCGCGGCTGAAAAACCGGCGGTCAACCGGTCACGAATCGATTCCGACGCCTCGAGCGCCGAGATCAATACACAGGTTCTCGAAGCCGAACGGGCAGGCGGTGTCTACGAGATCGATCTCGAGGCGCTCGACCGAGCAGATCCCGATATCGTGATTTCGCAGGGTATTTGTGACGTCTGTGCCGTCGATACCGTTCTCGTCGAGGAGGCACTCGACGAGTTGGGCCTCGAGGCTGAGGTTTTGACCACGGACCCCCACAGCGTCTCGGACGTGTTCGCGGATATCGAGCGGATTGGGGGTGCACTCGGGGCCGAGGACCGGGCGACCGAGTTGCTCGCTGATCTCCGGGCCCGTCTTGACCGGGTCAAGGGTCGGGTCGCCGAGGTCCGAAAGGACAACGAGACGCCCCCGCGGGTGGCCGTCCTGGACTGGATGGATCCGCCGATGGTCGCCGGCCACTGGGTCCCGGAGATGGTCGAGTGGGCCGGCGGGACATACGGGCTCGCGGACCCGGGAGCCCGGTCGGATGTCGTCCCGTGGGCGCGAATCCGCGATTACGACCCGGATGTCCTCATCGCTGCTCCCTGTGGTTTCGACCTCGAACAGACGCGTGCGAACCGGGCCGACCTAACCGACCGGCCGGGTTGGCAGGAGCTAACGGCCGTCCAGGAGGGGCGTGCATACGCGATGGACGGACACGATTATATGAACCGGCCCGGCCCCCGACTCGTCGATACGCTTGAACATCTCGCGGCGCTGGTGACGCCGGAAGCCTTCCCGAGCCTGCCCCCCAGCTCGGCGGTCGTTCCGCTCCCCCAGGATCCGGTCGAAGTCTGAGCAAGCTCTCGACACCTGGGATTCCGATTCGGCTGTCACTTTTCGATGATCGTCTCGTCAACGCGCTCGCCGAAATGCCGAGCGACGTCCTCGTAGTGGACGAGGACCTCGTCGTCGACCTCGAGGTCCGTCACTGCCTTTCGGCCGTCCCTGGTTGCCACCTTGATCGTTTCGGCGTTCTGAAGTAACGTCTCGATTCTGTCGATACCCTCGTCCGTCTCGACCTCCGCGCTCACGCGGAACATCGGACGCTTTTCGATTTTCGCCCGCCCGACAGTGACCTCCCTTGTGTGGCCGCCGGTATCCACCACTTGAACAGTATCGCCGCTGGCGAGCTCAGCCAGGTACCGTGTCTCCCCGTCCGGTGCCCGGACGTAGGCATGGACGGCTCCGGCGTTCACCCGGAACGGGCGGGACGACACGTACGGCGAGTCGTCGGTCTCGGCATGAACGAAGAACAGCCCCCGGGACATCGACCCCACGAGCATGCCCTCGTCGTCCGCGAGGATCGAACTCGTATCCACACACACTCGGTCGGCCGATCCCGACCGATCGACAGCCGTGACGGTCGCGTACTGGAGGTCAAGCTGTTCTTGTTCGGCGGCGTCCCGGGCAGCCACGGTCGCCCGGATCTCGTCAGGATCGCTCGAGTCCAGGAGCACGCCGTCGGCTCCCAGTTCGAGCGTTTCGAAGGCCGTCTCGGCCTCTGCCGCGCTCGTCACGCCTGCGATCAGGGTCGTCTCCTCACTCACCCTCGCGATCAGGTTCTCTAGTGGGATCACTTGCCAATCCTCCCCAACGACGACGAGAAACTCCGCGTCGTAGGCGGCCTCGGTGGCGAACGCCTCGTACTCTTCGTCGAAAATCCGGACGTAGGAACCCTGGGCTCGGTTATCCGACCGACGGAGAGTGGTCAGATCAGCCGATCCCGAGAGGTCTCCCGGCAGCTCGACCGTTCCGTCGCCCTCGCCCCCTTTCCCGACGAGGTATGCGTCCGCTACTGCTTCGTCCTCTTCGGCGTCGCTGATAACGTCCACGTCCGCGTCCGATCGGAAGGCCGCCACGTTCACGTCCCCGAGTTCCCTCACCTTGCCGACGTCACGGTCATCGACGAGTACCCAATCGACTCCGGCTTCGAGCCCCGCGGTAATCCGTCGCCGCCGCCGTTCCCAGTCCCCGACACTGTCGTCGGCTTTCAGCCACACGCTCCGTGTCATTACCCCGTAGGTCAGCGCGACGGGGCTTGAAAACTACGGACCTTCGAGGTCTGACATCCACTTCTAGCGGTGCCCGCCTAGCCTGCGGTCCACTCCTCCCACCTCGTCGATCGCCCGCTCGATACATCCGAAGTCAGGCTTCGATCAGACCCGCCAGTCGGAGCGCCTCGTCTGCCGTCTGATCCTCATGGACGACCGCGGAGACCGCCCGCGTGATTGCCTCGGGGTCATCGTGCTGGAAAATCGATCGTCCCATCGAGACGCCCGCCGCGCCAGCGTCGACGGCGCCGCGGACGGCTTCGAGCGTCGCACGATCGCCCTCCGGCTCGCCGCCCGCGATTACCACCGGGAGGCGGGTCGACTCGACGACGGATCGGAACCCATCAGCATCACCGGAGTAAGCAGTCTTCACCACGTCTGCCCCGAGTTCTTCGGCCAACCGGACGGCGTGGCCGAGGTTCCCGGCGTCGTGCTCCGGGTCGTCGCCCTCCAGATTCGCCCCACGGGCATACGCCATCGCCAGAGTCGGCAGGCCGTAGTCAGCAGCCTGCTCGGTCAAGTCCGCCAGGAACTCGATCTGTCCGGGTTCGTGGTTGCTCCCGACGTTGATGTGCATGGAGATGGCGTCGGCCCCAGCACGGATCGCGCCCTTCACCGTTCCTGTCGGCCGTTTATCATTCGCATCCGGTCCGAGCGCAGTCGAGGCATTGAGGTGGACGATGTAGCCGGCGCCGTTGGTGTTCGGGTGTACGCGAGGGGCGATCCCTTTCTGTGTCAGGACCGCGTCGGCCCCGCCCCTGGTTACCGCATCGATCGTGCTCTCGATGTTCTTTAATCCCTCGACCGCCCCAAGTGTGATTCCGTGATCCATCGGGACGATGAGGTAGCGGTCGCCCGTCGAGATTCGGTTCAGCCGTGCGGAAAGCCCTGCGTGCTGGGTCATCTGATGATATAGTGTTGACTCCGAGGTTGTTAATCACTTCGTGAACCGGCCATCCGGTCAGGGCACGAGGCCGCCCGGACTGGTTGCCGGTCGACGATCCGCGCAGTCCCTCGAGCGATCGATTCTGGTCCCGACGATCCCGGCGCGTCAGTCGGCCGCCCCATCAGTCGTCGCAAGCCGTCGCTCATAGCCTCGCTCTGCGCCGCCTTTCAGTTCTCGGGCCAGTTCCTCGAGCCGTGTCCCCACCTTCTCGACCGTCGTTCGCGTCGTCTCGCTGGTGGTCCCCTCCCCGTCAGTGTGCCCCTCAGCGACGATTTCGACGAGCGCGGATCCAACGATCACTCCGTCCGCCCCGGCCTCCACAACCGTCGCCGCTTGCTCTCCCGAGGAGATCCCGAACCCGACGGCTTTCGGCACATCGAACTCCTGGAGCCGGGCCAGCGACTCGGCGGTCCGATCGGAGACGGACGAGCGAGCCCCCGTCACCCCAAGGCGGGCCTGCACGTACAGATACCCCGACGAGAGGTCTACTAGCTTCCGCAGCCGGTCCGCTTCGGTCGTGGGCGCGACGATCGAGATTAGATCCCGACCGAACTCGTCGCAAGCAGTTCTGAGTTCCGCTGCCTCTTCCGCCGGCAAGTCCGGGATGACGAACCCATCGATACCCGCCTCTGTCGCCCGCTCGACGAACGGACGCGGCCCGCGCTGAGAGCCGTACTGAAACACCAGGTTGTAGTAGGTCATACAGACGAGCGGTGTCTGGACATCGAGGTCCTCGACGAAGCTGAAGAACCGGTCCGGCGTCATGCCTGCCTCCAGCGAGCGCACGACTGCCTCTTGGATCGTCGGTCCCTCGGCGATTGGTTCCGAGAACGGAAGCCCGAGTTCGATCACGTCTGCTCCTCCACGCTCCAGCGACTCGACGTACTCCAGCGACGCATCGTAGGTCGGATCGCCAGCCGCCAAATAAGGGACGAACGCCGGCCCGTCGGTGAAGGCTTCGCTAATACGGCTCGCCCCGGCGGTCGATCCCTCGGATAGACGGTCGCCTGACATCACAGCCCTCCCTCAAACATCGAGAGGTCCGGTGCCGCATCGGGATCCCGCTGGCTCGTTTCCTCGATCGCGGCTTCGAGGTCCTTGTCACCCCGACCGGAAACGTTGATTACGATGAGATCGCCGAGATCCGCGTGCTTTTCCTCGAGATACCCGAAGGCGTGAGCCGTCTCCAGTGCAGGAATAATGCCTTCCGCCTGCGAGAGACGATGGAACCCTTCCAGAGCGGTGTCGTCGTCGACTGTGACCGGTGTGACACGCTCCTTGTCGACCAAGTGCGCAAGTTCGGGCCCTACTCCAGCGTAATCCAGCCCCGAGGAGACGGAGTGTGATTCGACGATCTGGCCGTCACCGTCCTGAAGCAGTTTTGTTCGGGCCCCGTGAAGTATCCCTTCGGTGCCTGTCGACAGGGACGCCGAGTTGGGCGCCACGCCACGGTCCTCGTCGACCGTGAGTGACGACCCGCCTGCCTCGACGGCATAGAGGCTGACTTCCTCCTCGGGGACGAAGTGATGGAACGTTCCCATCGTGTTCGACCCCCCGCCGGCACATGCGAGTACCGCGTCCGGAAGCCGCCCGGTCGACTCCTGGACCTGTTCGCGAGCCTCCTCGGAAATAACGGCCTGGAAATCACGGACCATCGACGGGAAGGGATGTGGACCAACGATAGACCCGATCACGTAATGAGTGTCTTCCACGTTGCTCGCCCAGTCGCGCATCGTCTCCGAGATGGCCTCTTTCAGGGTCCCACGACCTGTCGTCACCGGGACGACGTCCGTGCCACAGAGGGACATCCGGAATACGTTTGGCCGCTGGCGGTTGATGTCACGCTCTCCCATGTAGACCTCACACGGCAGCCCGAGATGCGCGGCCGCCATGGCCGTCGCGGTCCCGTGTTGGCCCGCACCGGTCTCCGCGATGATTCGCTCTTTGCCCATGTACTTCGCCAGGAGAACCTGCCCCAGCGCGTTGTTCAGCTTGTGAGCACCACCGTGGAGCAGGTCCTCGCGCTTCAGATACACCTCGGTGTCATACCGCTCCGAGAGGTTGTCGGCCCGTTGAAACGGCGTGGGCCGTCCACCGAAATCACGTAGTCGGGCCCGGAACTCGTCCATGAACCCGTCCTCGTTGCTCAGAACGTACCGCTGGTAGGCGTCTTCCAGTTCCCTGATTGCCGGCATCAGTGCCTCGGGAACGTACTGCCCGCCGTACGGCCCGAACCGCCCGTCGTGGTCGTCGTCCTCTGAGGGCGCGCCTTCCGTCTCTGGTCTGCTCATGAGTCCACCTCGATGTCCGTCGTTGTAAACCGTCGCGTGTTCGTCTCGACGTCCCCTCCTCCCTCGGCGTCCATGATGGCGGATCCGATAAGCAAACCGTCCGCTCCTGCCGACATCATCCGCCGGACGTCCGCACGAGACCCGATCCCTGACTCTGCGAGAAGAGTGACTTCCTCCGGAACGTCTGGGGCTACTCGCTCGAACGTCGAGAGATCCACCTCTAGCGCCCCGAGATCCCGGTTGTTGATTCCGATGATTCGTGCGTCCGCCGCGAGCGCGCGGTTCAGCTCCTCGACATTGTGGACCTCCACGAGTGGCTCCATCCCGCGCGCACGCGTTGCGAGTACCAACTGGTCCAAATCGTCGGCAAGGAACCGGGCGATCAACAGGACGAGGTCTGCCCCGACGGTGTCCAGTTGGGCCTCGCGGACTACGAAGTCCTTTCTTAGAACTGGGACGTCGACTGCTTGTCGCACTCGCCGGAGGTCCGTCGCCGAGCCGTCGAAGTGGTCCGGTTCGGTCAGAACCGACAGGGCCGCTGCCCCCCCGTCCACCATCGCCTCCGCGAGGTCGACCGGATCCTCGTCCCTGGTTCCGGGCGTCGTTGGACTGGTCGGCTTGATCTCCGCTATCACCGGCACGTGACCCTCGGCTCCCGCGGTTTCGAGCGCCTCCGGGAGCGAGCGAGCGTCGACGGAGATACGCTCCTGTCCCCCTTCCCGCTCGTGAGCCGCCTCCAAGATCGAACGTACCGCGGGCGCCACTTCCTCTCCTCTAGTGTTCATCCTTGTCCGTCAATGGATGTTTCTGTACAAAAGACTTGTGTCGCGAAGCGCACCGGTCCTGGCGCGGAGTTCAAACCCGCAGGCGTGTTACCGACCAGTATGAACGCCGCCTCCGATGCCGGAGTCTATGCCCGTCGGTCGGAACTGCTGGATCGCGTCGTCGAACTGGGCGTCGCGAGCGGTCGCGTCATCAGCGTCTCTTTCCCACAGGAGGCTCCGTCGGATGCGGACGAAGACCACACGCTTCTCGACCGCGTGTTCGCTGCACTCGACGGAGACCAGGACTTCAGCTCCATCGAGTTCGCGCTAACCGTGCCGACGGACGCCAGGGCCGTGTTAGAAACCGTCCGGACGGTCCCCCCGGGTGAAACGGTCACAACCCATCAAGTGGCCCGGATGGCTCCCCAGCTCGATCCGGAAAGCGAGACGGACCTCCAGACGGTCCGGACGGCCCTTGCGGAAAACCCCATTCCGCTGGTCGTTCCGGACCATCGTGTTACTGACGCGGACGGCGCAACCCCTGCGGACGTAGCGGAACGGCTGCGACGTGTGGAGTCGTGATCGCGGGTGGTTACTCTGCAGGATCCCATCCAAGTCCCTCGTGAACGAGGAACTCGAGCGCGTTGACGACGTAATGTGCGACGATAACTACCAGTAGACTCCCGGTGGTGATGAATACGGCAGCGAGCAGGAACCCCAAGAGTCCGGATGCGATGATCCCCACTCGACCTTGCGTGCCGTGCCCCAGCGCGAACGCCACCGACGACGGCACGGCAAGTATCCAGGGCGCGATCCCGAATCCCGTGGCGAAGGCGCCAACGAGTGCCCCTCGAAACAGGAGCTCTTCGACCCCAGCCACTAGCGGAAGCACGAACCCCCCGAGGATCAGCCAGTCTAGCATCGAGCCGGGGGCTAGCGCGGTCCGTAGTGATTCATCGCTCCGGACTCCGACTCGCTGACCGATGATACTTCCGGCCAGGTTGAGGCCGTACAGCCCAATCCCCGCTCCTGCACCCAGGAGGACGAATCTCGCGCTGGTCGTCTCCGCGGAGATGCCCAGAGCCGCGAACGGTACGTCGAAGTACCATGTCACCGAAACTAGAGCGACGGCGAACAACCCATGCGACACGAGGACGTTCAACAGTAGAGGCCGAGTCCCCAATTCGACTCCCGGCTGGCTGCCCCCAAAACCCCCCTCCGACGGGTTGACGGGTAAGTCGGGAGGAGACTCCGGTCCGTCCGGCACCTCCGTCCCGGCCCACTCCCACTCGTCGACGGAATCTCGCCCTCCGACCCTCCTCTCCTCAGAGGCCGAGAACTCGTTGGATCGAATGCCCTCGAACACCTCCTGGGAGGCACGTGCCAGGAACAGCAGTGCTACGACGATGACACCCACGCCTGCGGCATATCCGACCCAGTCGGTCATCGCCGGGTGTACGCGGATCCGATAAAAAACGACAGGGGCCCTACTGCGGGCTCGGGCTGGACGGCCCCTGAGGAGCCTGGGAATCGAGCGCCGACCCCGTAATCTGTTTCAGCCGGTCCAGCAGGGAGTCTTTCTCAGGCTGGCCCATGAGGGCGACCTCCAGCACTTCCGAGATGTGGGAGACGGGGACTACGTCCACCATCTCCTTGTACTCGTCTTCGATCATCACGTCCTGCTCGTTCGCTTTCGGGATGATGACCGTCTTACAGCCCGCCTTCGCGGCGGCCTCGATTTTGTGCGTGACGCCCCCGACCGGAAGGACATCGCCCCGGACTGACAGCGACCCGGTCATCGCGACCGACTGGTCGACGGGGATTCCCTCCAGAGCCGAGATGACGGCCGTCGCCACGGTAATCGACGCGGAGGGCCCGTCAACACCCTGGTCGCCTAACTGAACGAACTGGATGTGAATATCCTTGTTGGAGATGTCCTCGTCGCTGAACTTCTTGATGATGGCCGAAACGTTCTGAACCGACTCTTCGGCCATCTCCTTCAACTGGCCCGTGGCGATCACCTCGCCCGGGCCTTGGGCGGGCGTTATCTCGGCCATGACGGGGAGCATGATTCCGGAGTCCTCGCCCATGACAGCCAACCCGTTAACCCGTCCGACAACGCCGCCTTCGCTCACTTGGAGCTCGTAATCGCGGCGCCGGTCGATCATCTCGTCCGCCAGTTGCTGCTCGATGGAGCGCGAGCGACCCTTGGCCCGGAGAACGTGGTCGCGGGTCACCACGTCGGCATCCTCGTCCGCGCGGGCCATGTCGCCGGCAACCCGGACCAGCCCCCCCAGGTTCCGCAGTTCCAGGGTCAGGTGACCTTTGCGTCCCGAACGGCGTCGGGCCTCGAGGATAACCTCCTCGATTGCTTCGTCCGAGAATTCCGGGAGTCGGCCGTCCTTGGCGACCTCTTGCGCGACGAACCGGGAGTATTTCCGGCGCATCTCGGGCGAGTCTTCGATCGTGTCGTCGAAGTACACCTCGTACCCGTAGCCTTTGATCCTTGACCGGAGCGCCCGGTGCATGTTCTCCATCGCGTCGAGGTTGCCGGCTGCGACCATCACGAAATCCGTCGGAACCGGCTCCGTCTGGACCATCGCCCCCGACGACCGCTCGCTTTGGCCGGTGATCGAGAACTCCCCTTCCTGGATCGCAGTCATCAGTTTCTGCTGGGAGCGGATATCGAGCGTGTTGATCTCGTCGATGAACAGCACTCCCTTGTTGGCCTTATGAATGGCGCCGGCCTCGACTCGGTCGTGGCTCGGCGTTTCCATTCCTCCTGACTGGAAGGGGTCGTGCCGGACGTCGCCGAGAAGCGCACCCGCGTGGGC
>CAZCXJ010000090.1:0-9052 GCA_964502585.1 uncultured Candidatus Halobonum sp. | reverse complement strand
CGTCGGTGCGGCCACCGCGCTGCAGGACATGGCCGACGCCGACATCCAGCTCCTCGTCTGAGCAGGGCGCCAACCTACGCCGGTCACCGTTTCGGGGCTCTGTTCCGACGGTCGCCGGACCGACGATCCGACGCCCGTTCACCGACTCGGCGACCACTGCACGTGGACGACGGCGGATCTGAAGTCTCGATTAGCAACTCCGGCGGTCGGTCAGCGAGCGGGGTACGGCTCTCGGCCAGACCCTCGCAGCACGCCCCCGGGAACGGTCACTCTGGGTCGGCCACCGGGGCCAGGCCGTAAGACGTAACGACTGCCCCGGAGACGAGCACCAGATTCTTCAGGGTGGGCCGGCCCACCGAGCTGGGAACCACGGGACCGTTGCGTTCAGGACGTCCGGCAGAAGCACAGTGGGCGGAAGGGGCCAGCCGTCTGGCGCGACAACGGCGCGCTGGTGGCCCTCGCCAGTCGCTCGTGTGGTGGACGGGCGTCGGTCAATACCTCCTAGAAAGAATCTACGACGGACGAGTGTCACCGCTGTGTGTCAGCTCCCCCTCCGTCCACACCGGGGGGTAGCAGTCCGCGGCGCGCGAGGGGAAGTACGGTCGCCGGCAGCAGCACGAAGGCGGTGACGAGCGCCAGCCCCATCGCGAGCGCGACGCGATGCCGAAGTTCGACAGCACGGGGAACTGGGAGACCACGAGCACGCCGATCCCGAGGATCGTGATCGCGCCCGAGCCGAGCCCCGGCCGTGACTTGGCGACCAACGCGCTGCGGAGGGCGGGCTCGGGGTCGACGCCGTTCTCGACCTCCTCGCGGAACCGCTCGTAGATGTGGACGGCGTAATCGATCCCGACCCCGAGTATGATCGCCGCCGTCGTCACCGTTAGCGGGTTCCAGGGGACACCCAGAAGATACATTTCACCGGCGGCCAGCGCCAGCGCGCTCCCGGAGACGGTCGTAATGAACAGGACCGACTCGCGGCCGGAACGCAGCGCCGCCGGGAGGAACAGCGCCCCGACGGCTCGCTTTACCCGAGGTGTAGGTCGCGGCCGTCAGGACCAACTCTGTCCGTGAACGGTCGGTGCGACCCGGTACTCCTCCGAGAATCGGCTATGACAGTGATAGCAGCGCTCTCCGTTCTCGACCGTCCGCTGAAAGGCGACCGACGATGGAAGGTCAGGTCGCCGTCGAACAGGTGTCGATTCCGAGCATCGAGTAGAGCGGACAGACTCCGGTGTAACTCGTCACGAGCAGGACTACGGCGACGAGCCCGAGTACGGGCGAGAGTACTTCCGGCAACGAGAGCGAATTGGCAAGGATTGCGAGCGACGCCGCACCCGCGACGGCACCGATGGCGGTCCGAGCGATCTTGTCCGTGTCTCCTACGTTGACTGGCATACCAACTCTACGTGGTGCGACGTTAATAATGTTCCGGGAAATCAATACTGTTGAGGACCGACTGTCCTTCTCGGCTATGACAGTGCGCACGTAATGGGGGTGGTACCCGTTAGGACAGGCACGGTAACGGCTCTGAAATGAACGACGACCCAGGCCGTCGGTGCCTATCGGGTAATTAGCAATTGTAAATATCCCGCACAACTAACGGAGGCGGCACGGTGGAACTGGCGCGAACGTCTGCGGGTGTAGCCATCGGAGAGGTCGGAGGTGCTGTTATTCCAGTACAGTGGATATGCGGGTGGTCGATCTTGCATACGGTCTGTGGATGACCGGTAACGAATGCCGGGCAGCCGAGTCGACCGAACGACGGTGCCGCAATCAGGCGGGCTCGGACTCCAGCTTTCTGTAGTCGACGTAATCCGCCCCACGGAGTTCCTCGAGGAGGTTGATCGCAGCGCGGGCTCCCTCGCCGACGGAGGTGGCGATCTGCTGGTGGCCGCCGGTGACGTCGCCGGCGGCGTACACCCGGTCGACCGGCGTGGACTGGTCCGGGTTCGTGACTATCGAGTCGCCCTCCACGGGCACGCCGAGCATCTCCGCGAGGTCGGTCCCACCGGCAGTCCCCAGCGCGACGAACAGCCCCTCGACCGGGATCCGTTCGCCGTCGCGAGTGACGACCGCCTCCAGGACCTCGCCGCCCTCCAGCCGGTCGAGGCGGTCGGTCCGGACGGGAATCCCGGAGGTTTCCAGCCGGTCGGCCAGTTCGTCATCGGCGACGAGCTCCGACCCGTTCGTCAGCACCACCACGTCGTCAGTGTAGTCGAGCAGCATCAGTGCCTCCGTCGCGGCGTAGTTCTCGCTGCCGACCACGGCGACCGGACTGTCGCGGTAGAAGTAGGCGTCACACTCCACGCAGTAGGAGACCCCCTGTCCCTCGAACCGCTCGACGTCGGCGATTGCCGGCCGCTCGTACGTCGCCCCCGTGGCGAGGATCACGCCCTCGACCAGGTACTCTTCGACCGTCGTCTCGACTCGGTAGCGCTCGCCCTCGGGCTCGATCCGAACCACCTCCTCCTCGACGATCTCGGCACCGTATTTCCGGGCGTGACGCTGGCCGATCTCGACGAGCTCGGGCCCGGTCACACCCTCCGGGAATCCGTAGACGTTCTCCATCACGTCGACGTCCCTGGTCGTCCCTCCGCCGTCATCGAACACTAGCGTCCGACGGTCCGCCCGGGCCGTGTAGATCGCGGCGCTCAGACCCGTCGGGCCACCGCCGACTATCGCGACACCAGAAATGTACATTTGATACAATACTCTGGGCGGACTTATATCCTGTGCCTCACCGATAGGGCGTGGAGTTTTTGGGGCCGGATGGCGAGAATCAGCAGACAAGAAGAACCTATACTACTCAATCATTATGTCTATGCCTGATATTTGCACCGATACGGTTGGAATAGTAGTGGAAAATAAGTACAAAACTATTAACCAGGTCGGGCCAGTACGAGGTGATGGATGAGCGACACGGACGACCTCGAGGAGATCCGAGCACGGAAGCGCAGAGAGCTGCGAGACCAGGCGGGCGACGACGCCACGGAGCCGGGGTCCGACGGGACGCCCGACGAGCCGGTCCACGTGGAGAGTGCCGAACACCTGGCGGAGCTGACCGGGGACGGCGTCGTGTTGGCGGACTTCTACGCCGACTGGTGTGGACCCTGCAAGCAGCTGGCGCCGACCGTCGAGCGGGTGGCGGCAAACACCTCGGCGACGGTCGCGAAGGTCGACGTGGACCGTCATCAGGGACTCGCTGGCGAGCACGGTGTCCGAGGGGTCCCGACGATGGTGCTGTTCGCTGACGGCGACCCCGTTGAGCGGGTCGTTGGGGTCCAGGGCGAGGACCAGCTGACAGCACTGATTGAGGACTACACCTAACCGCGAGCGGGTGGCGTTCCCCGTTCCGGAGACGTCATCCTCAGCCGTGACGCCGATAGCCACGTCGTGCAGCCTGTGACCCGCCCTGCTGTGCGCGGATTGTCACGTCGGGACGAGCGGGCGACTCCTGTGCGTCCCTCGCAGCCCCCCCCAAAGCCCGTCTACCGTCGTGTCCGCAGGCGGGCCGATTTGTTCGCCGTTCTGACCGCGGACGGTACATCGGCTCAAAAGAGCTGGCCGACCGCCTTGCGGACGCTCCGGTCCTCGCCGACGATATCGCGTCGGTAGTGCATGTACACCGCACCCAGCGGTGGCTGTATCACGTACGCCAGCGCGATGGGGAGAACAGCCGCCGACGGGACTGCGTCGGCAGCGACGACGATCGCGACGGCGATCGAGAGGTTGCGCATACTAGTGGCGTACACGAGCGCTATCCCCTGTTCGGTGCTCAACAGGAGCCGGCCGAGCAGACCGCCAACGGCGAGAATCACGGCATAAAACACGATCAGCGGAAGCACCGTGCTCGCGGAGGCGACGGGGTCCGCGAGGATCTGGGTTGCGCGCATCGTCATCGCCACGAACACGATCAGCATCACGCCTACCGATGACAGCCCCCCGAACACCGGCTTGAGCCGATTGAACCCTTCGGGGCCGTAGCGACGGAGCAGCAGCCGCCGGGTGAGATTACCTGCGACCATCGGGACGACGACCACCTGTGCGAGCTGGCGGTACAGCGCACCCGGGTCGAAGCTCACGCTGGCCGGCACCAGCACGGAGAGGTAGGCTGGCAGCACAGCAACCGCGACCAGCAGGTTCACCGCCATCGCGACCAGTGCCGCCTCCAGGTCGCCGTCAGCTAGCCCCGTCCACGCGGCGGTCATCCCCGACGTAGGGACCAGCGCGATGAAGTACAACCCGATGGCGTACTCAATGGTGCCGCTGAAGAACACCCGCGAGAGTCCGACCGCCAGCAGCGGCGCGAGCCCGAAGTTGGCCAGCAGGCTGAGACCGACCGGCCCGGCATTCTCCCGGACGTTGAGTACCTCCCGGAGGTCGATGTTGATCATCATCGGGTAGATCATCAGGAACAGGACCGGGACGACGGCGGCTCTCATGAGGTCCTTCGTCCCTGGACCGGCGACCTGGCCGAACGACAGTCCAGCGGCGAGCGATGTCACGACGACGTATATCAGGTTCTGTTTGATACCTGTCAGTAGGGCGCGGAGCATACGCGGCAGGGGTAGTTTAGGCGGACTGCTCGACCGGCGCCATCAGTTCGGACTTCCGTTCGAGGCCGATTACCTGTTGGTCCGGGGTCTCCATTTCGGCTCCCGCGTCGGCTGCGGTCCCGGCGGCTGACCCTTCCAAGCGTTCCGTTCGTTGTTTTGCCTTCCGTCGGCGAATCCCCTCTGGTTCACTCATCGGTGCACTCTACCGGCTGCTTGGATACAATGGTTTTGTGTGTATTGTGAAATTCTATAATTTCTACAGGGACGACCGCACAGCACAGGGGATAGCGCACGGATCCGGTTCTAAGGGTGTCGCACGGAGACAGACCGAGACACGTGACACAGAAGCGACGGTGGCCCTGTTCAGTACCTGGTATGGGTGTTCCGGTCGCTGGGGGTTCGCCGGGGGGGGCGTCCTCACCGACTTTGGCAGTACTGTAAATACCAACGCTACTGACCGGTGGCCTCCAGCCGTGAGCTACGACAGCCGGGGGAACACAGTGTGGACGTGCCCGATCCGGAAAGACGGCGTAGATGGACCCCCGGTGCACACGGACCGAAGGCGTGGTACGTCGTGCCGGCGGCCAGCGAGTTTCTCGAGACACACGGGTTGGACGTGCCGGCGTCGAAAACCCAGACAACACGGTGTTCACGGCGTTCAACGAGACACGCGGGGCGGTCGCCGACGTCCTGAACGTAAACCTCGACGAGGTCGCGCTGAGAAAGAGCGACGAGAGGATCGACGCGATCGTGGGCCCGATATGCCGGTCGCCGGACGACGTGGTCGTCCGGACAGCTTCGAACTCCTCGCCGGGGTCCTCGAGACGGTTTCGACCCGGGCTTCCCTGCTGTATTGAACGGCGGCTTCGAAGCTGACGTGCCCTCCGTGGCGTTTTGAGGCTACCAGTGTACTGCCTGGACCGCCGAGACAGATCGAGCCTCCCGGCATGATCACCGCCGCGCCCCGGACGG
This sequence comes from uncultured Candidatus Halobonum sp., assembly GCA_964502585.1. Taxonomy (GTDB): domain Archaea; phylum Halobacteriota; class Halobacteria; order Halobacteriales; family Haloferacaceae; genus CAZCXJ01. The sequence goes on along the minus strand of CAZCXJ010000090.1, from coordinate 3,521 downwards.
TATCTGGAAACGAACGCCTGATTCAGACGAACAGTAGCGGCACCATCACGGCAACCCCAGCGAGGATGCCACCACCGAGGGCACGGTAGCCGCCGTGTGGAAGGTCGGCACCTGTTTCGAGTGCTTCTGGAATGAACTCCGTGACGACCAGATAAACCATCGCGCCCGCAGCGAAACCGAACCCGAACGGAAGGAAGGATTCAGCCCACGTCACGAAGACGAACGCCACGGCGGCTCCGATCGGCTGTGGGAGGCTCGAAAACACCGCTGCCCCGACCATACGCCACTTCGACAGTCCCATCGCGCGCATCGGAATCGCGATTGCGGTCCCTTCAGGAACGTTGTGGATCGAGATCGCGACCGTCATGAACACCGCTAACACAGGGACCGTGGCGCCCATGACGTTCATCCCCCCCTCGAAGCCGAGTTCTGCGAAGGAGACACCCACTGCGACACCCTCAGGGAAACTGTGGACGGTCAAAATCCCGAGGACCAACACCAGCGTTTTCACGTCACCGTCGGCGAACGCCTGTGCTTCTAACCGGTGGTCATCCTGTCCCTGTCGGTCCGTGTCGGGAGCGGATTTCGTTCCACCGTCGGTGTCGACCCCCCGCGTGGCACGAGCGTGTTCTTCATCAGCCCGTTGGTTACTTTGGGTGCTTTCATGACCACGCTTTCGGTGACCATCCGAACTGACGTCGATCCGATCGAGTAGCCGATCGGACCCCTCCACCAAGACGACCCCCGTCAGCAGACCACCGATCATCAGTGTCGGAAGCCCGTCGGTAGCGTACTGCAGTCCCTCGTTGATCAGGCCGAACAGCGACGCCGCGCCCATAATGCCGGAGGCGACGCCCCACAGTGCAACGTTGTACCGGTCACCGAACTCCTCGACGAAGAAGAACGGAATCGCGCCCAATCCAGTGGCCAGCGCCGTCATGAGCCCGGCAACGAACACGAGCGCGATTTGGCCCAAACTCATCGTGTCGGGCTATGCCCTCTGGCAAAATTATATTTTCGAATACCGAAACAGATTTCGGCGTACCTAAAAAACAGGGCGCGGTCCCCGCCGTCCGGGACCGGGATTTGTCTCGTGTGTGCCAAGAGTTCGGTGTCGAGGTCAAGCTCCGTTAGTAACGGGGCGAGCAGTCAGACGAAGAGGAACTTCAACCCGTAGCCGAGGGCCGTCCCGGTCGTGACGACGGTAACGGCGTAGACGACGAGCAGTTTCCGCTCGAAGAGCTTGTTGAGCAGGATCAGGTTCGGGATGCTGACCCCCGCACCACCGACGACGAACGCGATGACCGTCCCGATGGGGACGCCCTGGTCGACCAGCGGGGCCGCGATGCCGAGCATCCCGGCCATGCTGACGTACAGCGGCGCACCTGCGAGTGCGGCCAGCGGAACCGCGAGCGGACTCCCGGCGACTTGCTGGAGCCACGACGCAGAAACTGCCCCGTGAATCAGCGCACCGATCGTCATCCCGAGCAGCAGGTACGGGAGCGTGTCCGTGAAGAACGACCACGCGCCCCCCGCCGCAGTCCCAACCCGTTCTCTGTGGGTGCTCGTCGCCGTCGTGTTCTGCGTCGAGTACGAACACGACGCTGTCCCCCCGTCAGTTGCGACCGTGCGGTCGCTCGTCGTGATCCGCACGTCCTTGACCAGATGGCCGAGATCGAACGTGTCGATGACGATGCTCCCGACGACCGCAGCCACCAGTGCAGAGACGAGATAGATCGCCGTGATCTTCACACCGAACAGTCCCAACAGCAGGAACGCGGCGATTTCGTTGACGATGGGCGACGCCAGCAGGAACGAGAACGACAGTCCGAGCGGTGCGCCGGCACCGAGTAGCCCCGCCAGTACTGGCACGGTCGAACACGAGCAAAACGGTGTCACAGCACCCAGGCCCGCCGCCGCGACGTTCCCGCTCCCGCGGTTTCGCTTCCGGAGCATCGCTTCGACCTTCTCGGGCGGTAGGTACTACTCGACCAACCCGACTAGGAACGAGGCGCCGATGAACAGCGGCACGTGAACCGTTGCCAGGTGGAGAAAGTACTCCCACGAATCGAGCAACGCCGTCTCGATTCCGGCTGGAATCATGCCGTCTCCTCCGTGAGCGCGTCGGCGATATCGAGTAACTGGAGGACTGCCGTGTCACCGATGCGGTAGTACGTCCACTTGCCCTGTCGGCGTGTGTTGACGAGTCCAGTGTCTTTGAGCTCACGAAGGTGACTCGCGACAGTTGACCGGGGAGCATCGAGGACGACCTGAATCTCACACGCACACAGTTCTCCGGCTCTGAGCGCTTCGAGGATCCGAATCCGGTGCTCGTTCGAGAGTGCTTTGAACACCGCTCGTGTCGCTTCGATGTCCGTATCGTCGGGCGTCAGGTCGGCCAACGACACGAGACGGTCGTCCGGATCATCGTAGAGACGGTCCAGCGACCGTCGTGTGGATTCCGAAACGGAGTCAGCCATTCTCGGTTATTCTCCGTCGCCGACCTCTTCGATTTCAACGCCACAGCAGGCGTCGCCGTCGGTTCCTGACCCACTTCCGAACGGCGTATCCGCAATCATCCCGAGTAGCGTGTTCGTCATATAAATCGATAAATATCGATATGATACTAATAGCTCCCGATGGCAGAGAGCGCACTGTGGTTCTCGGTTTGGTTTCTGGCGCGCTTTTTCGGCGGACAGACGGTAAACTGGCCTTCTAACAGGGGTGACGCCACTCGTCAACTCGTCGTACTCGTATTGTTAAATCTCGAATCGTTGGGGGTCACCCTGATCGCTCAGTCGTAGATGGTGTCTGAACTGTACGTCAGGTCAAGCTGTTTTCCGCCAGATTCCCCGACTCCTCTGCGTCGGCTGGCCAACGGACGGATTTAGCCTACCGTTCGATGACTCACGTGACGAGATGGACTCTTCCTCGTTTGGAGACACGACAGCCGTGTCAGGTCCACTCCGGTTCGAGAACGTCCAGCAGCCGCTCGACCTCGGCGTGCGTGGTGACCGCGTGGATCGATGCACGGATGGCATCCGGCGTCGGCAGGGCCCGGACGACGATTCCCTCCGACGCGAGTCGGTCGACCGTCGCCGCGGGGTCGTCCACGTCGATGCTTACGAGCCCCGACTCGGGGTCTACGGGACCGAGAAGCCGATCGTCGGGGACGCCGGCGGTCAGCCGGCCGGCCAGTTCCCGGATCCGGCCAGCGATGCGCTCCACGCCGACCTCGTCGATCACGTCGATGGCCTCAACCAGGGCGACGTGCGGCGCCGGGTTGGCCGAGCCGACCTCGAATCGGCGGGCGCCAGCTGCGAACTCGTAGGGATTCGCAGTCGGCGTATCGACGCTCCGGTAGCCGACCGTGGTGGGCGTGAGGGAGTCAGCGACGTTGCGGTCGACGTAGAGGAAACCACCACCCCACAGCCCCAGCAGCCACTTGTGACCGGCCGTCGCGACGGCGTCCGCCCCCCACTCGTCGACGTCCATCGGGAGCTGGCCCGGCACCTGCACGG
>CAZCXJ010000089.1:0-9185 GCA_964502585.1 uncultured Candidatus Halobonum sp. | reverse complement strand
AGACCCCCGACGATCTGGGAGACGGTCAGCAGGCACGCCTCTCGTTTTGGGACGCGGTGATCACCACTCTGTACGACGCCGCGGTGTACCCGACCGGCACCACCGAGGTCCTGCTCGACGGGGACGACGACCGCATTGGGTTCGTCCCCGGGGCCGACGAGATCGCCTTTCGGTCGGTACAAGATGCGCTGACTCGGCTCGCTGCTGATGCTCTCGCTACTCGAGGTGTCGACCTCGACGACGCGACCCACACCCACAACAAGACCGTCTCGGTCGAGCGGGCCCGCCGTGTGGTCGTACTCGATCGCGAACGTCGTCCGCTGGTCACCGGACTGTTCGGCGAACAGGAAACTCGCGTTCGTGCCGGTCGCCGCGGTGACTGCTCCAGCCTTGTCTGGCTCGTAGAGCGTGTCGCCGGGCGTCCAGTTGGCGTCGATGCGGCTCGCGGCGAGTCGCCCGGTCGGGGCAACCACCGGATCACCGTCAGCGGTGTGTCCGTAGACGCCGTCGACGGGTTCCGTCCGGGAGCCGTACTCGCCCTTCGAGGCCGTCCGTTCGGTGTACGCCGTTGACTCGTCGATCGTCGTCCCGTCGATCGCGGTACTCGTCGACGACTCAGTGTCGTCCTGAACGAGCGCGTGCAGCAGCCCCGAGAGCGCCCGCACCACTGCGGAGCGGTCGTCGGGGAAGCCGGCACGCTCGCTGTGTGTCCGGTCAGCCCGGACATGAGGGGATGGCGTGTCGGTCGGCCGCGTGAAAGCGGTCGCATCTGTCGTGGTCGGTTCTGTCGTCTCGTCTTGAGGTCCCGATAACTTCTTATCGGATTGGTTGCTACTGTTCACTCGAATTCCACCAATTCTGATCGTGAGGCTCTGGTCAGCCTCACACTCTACACTCGTTAGCGACGCTTTAGTTGTATCGCCGATAGAGGGTCCAGAATACACGTTTTCGGGCGACACCCACATATCTCCCACACCTATCCGGAGGCGGTATTCGATCCCCGGCCACGATAACCACTAGCGCCGGCAAATTTTAACAGAGAATAGCCATCTCTGGGAATATGGCCAAGAAATGTCCCTCCTGTGGGAATCGGATGGACGTGACCACAGAAGGCAGTCAGGAAAAGTGGATCTGCTACGACTGTGTGATAACGTATCCGAAGAGTTGAGCCAGCAGCTGGGATGACGTGTACTCCACTATCGCAACAGGGCAACCAGATGGAACCAGCGTGCGCTGAGCGTCCGGAACGAAGGCTCCGGTACCACCAATGGGGTTTTGCAGACGGTCCCAGTACAGTCCTGTATGAGTAGTGACGAGGACGCCCCCGCCCAAGAGCGTGATGATAACGGGCGCTATCTGGCGGACGTGACACCCGAGGACGTCCTCGGCGTGTTCGATTCGGTCAAGGGGCCGACGATTACGACGTCCGATGTCGTCGACGTGCTCGACTGTTCGCGAGAAGTCGCTTGGAACCGCCTGAACGACCTGGTAAAGCGTGGGGTCGTCGAGCGTCGCAAATCCGGGCGGGTCGTGCTTTGGTGGCGCGTCGACCTCAAGGAGGATTCCGAGAATCTGTACCTTCGAGGCTTTGGCGCGCTCGCGGATTCGGACCTTCCCGAGCAGATGAAACAGGAGCGCGAGCGAGCACGGCAGGAGTGGGGCCAGCATGGCGACGGTTTGTCTGGATAACACTTTCGTCAGCGACTACCTCGCCAGTGCTGAATACACGAGGAGCTTTCTCTCCGGGTTCGGCCCTGACGACGACATCCTCCTCCCGACAATCGTCTGATTCGAAGCACTCACGCCGGCGGTCCGAACCGGTGAGGGGCGGACGCTGTCGCGCGTTCGGAGCGCCCTCAGCGGGTTTCAGACCGTTGGCTTCGACTACAACGCTGCCGAAGAGGCCGCAACGATCCGAGGCGAGTTACTGAGCCGGTCGGGACGCAAGGCATGACTCACGATGATTTACGCGTGATTCAACAAGCCCAGTCGGCCCTTTGTCGGACATATCAGCTCTCGGCCAGAGTCCTTTTGTTTGATTGAACGTTCCAGTCGAAAGCGAGGCCTCCGCCTCGTACCCCTACCCGTGTACTTTTTTTGACCGCTCCTCCCCGTCAGGGCTCCCCGCCGCGTGCGATAGCCGACAATGAAATCGATCCGTGTGGTGCGACGATTAGTCGCCGCCGTCGGGCACCGCATCGCCGCTCTGACCGCCCTCACCGAGGTGCTGGAAGTAGCGCGTCGAGTCGTAGTCCTCGGGCTCGCCGCCGAGCTTGGCCGCGAGGTGCTCGCGGACCGCCTCGCGCTAATCGGCCAGCTCCTCGCGAGCAGTAGCGATTGCCTCGTCAGTCATCGGTCGGCAGGGCATGAAGAATCGTCGGCCCTCGGCGTGGTTACTCGTCGACGACCGTCGCGTCCGCCGGCGACGCAATCTCGAGCTCTGCGGCCCCTTCTTCGATGGCCTCCGCCGTCGTGCCCGTCGCCTCGGCGAGGTCCTCGCTCAGCTCCGCGAGGGTGAGGGCATCGTCGGCCGGGGACTCCTGAGTCATGTCCGGTTCTATACGGTTCAGACTGATAAACCCACGTGCCGTTCGGCCGCCGTCAGGCCGCCATCTCGGGGGTCCCCCCGGGTGATGGCGCTCCTCGTAAACATCGATGAAGTAGTCCACGTGCCGCAGGAGATACTCTGCACAGCCCCGGATCACCTTTCCCCGATTCGATGGAAGACGGGCGTGTGACAGCTGCAGATGGACCGTTCCCTTCGACCGTCGGGCAACGTCGACGTGCAGCCCCCCGCTGTAGACGTCGTGGCCCATCGTCGACGTCTCGTTGTGGTCCATGCGGGCGATCTCTTCCCACTGGACCGGACCGGTCGCGACCTGGTAATGCAGCTGCACGAGAAAGCACGGGATGTGCGTCCCCTGCTGATCGAACCCCAGGGTTACGTGACAGTCCGGTCGTCCGGCCTGAACGTGGCGGGTCTCGTCGAACCCGTTCGGCAGCGACGGGGCGCTCATCCACCACCACTCCCCGGTGAGAGCGTCATATATGATCGGGGAGACGGTGGCCTGTCAGTAGTCGGTATCGTTCCGGCGGACGACTCACTGAGCTGGAGGAACACAGCCTCATCGAGTGGGATCAGGAGCGCAACACGGTCGCGGGGCCGTCGCGCGCACCGTCACCGGCGGCGCTTCAAGGCTCGGGCCGACGGGGGCCGGCCCGAACACCGTCCGGCCGTCGCTGTCGACCCCGACAGCGGCGGGCAGAATGGTTTTACTTCGCCGTATCAATTGTGACCTCAGCGAGTCATGTCCACGACGCCGCCGTCGCCGGCCGGGCTGCCGGTGGTCGGCCACACGCTCGATTTCATGACCGGCCGGTTCGAGTTCATCGAGGAGGCCCGCCGGGAGTGTGGCGACGTGTTTACCATCGACCTGCCCGGCCTCGGGGAGATCTGCTATCTCACGCATCCGGACGCCTTCGAGCAGGTCCTCAGCACCGATCGCGACGCCTTCGAGAAGAGCGACGTGTTCCAGCTCGCCCTGGGCGAGGGGTTGCTGTCCGTCGACGGCGACCAGTGGGCGACCCAGCGGGCGCTGTTGGACGAGTTTTTCTACCCGGAGCGGATCCGGTCGTACGCCGCGGAGATGGTCCGGGTGACCGACCGCCGCCTCGACCGCTGGACGCCCGGCGAGACGCGGTCGCTGGTCGATGAGATGTCGGCGCTCACCCTGGAGATCATCGTCGAAACGCTGTTTGATCGGCGGCTCGAGCCGGGAGCCGAGCCGGCGCTCCGAGAGGCGGTGGCCGGGCTGAACGAGTATTTCACCGCGGCGTCGCTGGCCCTCCCGCAGTGGCTGCCGCTGCCGTCACGCCGGCGGTTCCGGCGCGCCAAGACCACGCTCCAGCACGAATTGCAGGGGCTGCTGGCCGAGCGGGCCGATCCGGCTCACCGTGGCGACGACCTGCTGTCGATGCTCGCGGCGCTTCATGCGAGCGACGACGCCCCGCTGTCCGAGCAGGAGATCATCGACCAGCTCGTGACGTTCCTGTTCGCCGGCCACGAGTCGACCGCGCTGGCGCTTACATACACGCTCTACGAGCTCGGGTCCAAACGACCCGTCCGCCAGCGGTTCCACGAGGAACTCGACGCCGTGCTCGACGACGGGCCCCCGACGCGCGCCACCGTCGCCGACCTGACGGTGACCGAGCGCGTCCTGCGGGAAGCCCTGCGGCTCTACCCGCCGGCACACACGATCCCGCGGGTTACGGCCCGTGACGTCGACGTTAGCGGGTATCACCTCCCGGCAGGTACCCAGACGCATCTCGCGCTCCACAGCGTCCAGCGCGACGACCGGTTCTACGACGACCCACGCGCGTTCAACCCCGCCCGCTGGCGCGCGGCCAGCCCGGAGTCGAAGGGGTACGCCTACGTCCCGTTCGGCGCCGGCCCCCGGACCTGTATCGGGCGGCAGTTCGCGCTGCTGGAGGCCAAACTCGTGTTGGCAACGATCGGGCGCCGCGTTCGCCTCGATCCACAGGCGCCGCTCGAACTCGCCCCGCGGATGTCGACCCAGCCGGCCGGTGACGTCCCCGTGACGGTCCGGAGGCGAGAGGGATAGCCCCTCGGCGGTCTCGTTGGCTCCCGTAGCGGCGATGCCTTGCGACGCCCCTGTAGCCACGGCACCGCCCCTACGAGGCATGGACGACAGCGATAGCGGATCCTCGAGAGACGGCCCATGGCTTCGGCCTCAAGGGACGATCAGCTGCTATTCCCCTCTGTACTGACGGGTCCAGCCACTCGCTCCCGTCTACAAGACCTCGATGTCGAGGAGGTCAGTGGGTTCGGGAACGTCGACGTCCGCATCGGAGACGACGAGGCGATCGCCGAGCGCGTTCGCGCTGCCGGCGATGAACGCGTCCCGAGCAGCGAGAGGAGCGTGTCGCCGTCCGACAGCAGCCCGAGCACGGCGACGCTCAAATAAACCGGCCTGTCGAACAGGTCCCGCCGCAGAACGTACGCGGCGGTGAGGGGGGTAAACAGATGGCTGAAGGCATCCATCGTCCCGATACGCGCCCTACCAGCCCTCGGATAAAGTACTTCGCTTCCCGTCGCTGTGTCGTCGTGCCCGAGTTGACGTCACAACACGTCCGTTGCCGCCGACCGGCCCACGATCGAACTTATTCGATTCCGGTCCCCACACGAGCTGCGTTGCAGTCACCCCGCCGGCCACGACCGACACCCACACCGAGTGTTCCATCCTCGGACCGGGTGGTACCGTCTCGAACTACCCGACGAACCTGACGGTCGCCAAAGAGGAGACGGTCATCGTAGGGATCGCCACCCACGAGGACCGCGAGCAGCCTTACACGGTGGTCGTCCGCACGGACACGACGCTGACGACTCGCACGACGACGGTCGCCGACGCGCCGATCGGGCTGTTCGGGGGAGAGAAGCCTCCTAAACAGCAAAAATAGCCGCCGGATTAGCATTTTAGTTCCTCCTCACTGAGTGACATGCGTGGTTGAGGAACACGACCTGGACTCGCTCATCAGGCGAGACGTGCTTACACTGCTTGGTGCGACAGTCACAAGTGCAGCTGCGGCCGGCACGGCGCACGGCCGACCGGTCAGCAACTCCATCGGCGCAACGCAGAGCAGCGTTGCGGAGGTTTCGGTCACAGTCGAGCAGGGAAACGACACGTTCGAACTGACGGCACTGGAGAACGGCGAGACGATCGAACAGTTCTACGACTACGGGAACAACGAATCGAACACGACCACGAATCTCGAGACGAGCGACACCAGCCAACTGTTTTTCTGGAACGGGCCGAACGGGCTCAGCCTCGTCGTGCTGCATGACAAACCCGATGACGGGAGCGGCGCGGCGTGTACGTTCACGTTCGAGGGCTTACCGACTGATGCCGGCGAGTGGGTTATCCAGGACGACTCAGGGGACTTCACATCGACCACCGACACGACCGTCGATTGGAGTTGGAACCAGTTCAAGACGGATGGCGGAGCCTTCCGCGGGGGGCTCGACCAAGGCTTCGAGATTACGATCACCCCGGCGTTCAATGACGCGGCAAACAAAGAGCCGCTGTCGCCCGGCCGGATCACCGACTGGGAGGCGCTGTCCGGTGATCCAGCCGATCCGGAGCGGATCGCGTTGACCCTTGACGAACCCGTGACGATCCGCTCGGAGGGCGTTGGCGTTCAATCCCTCATCGACACCAAACGGGGGCAGATCGAGCAGCTCCGAGGGCTATATCAGCGACCGTTCGACGGGTCCGTCGATGCGTCCCGCGTCGACGAACAGGCCGAAGACATCCTCGATGAGATCGAGACACGGCTGGACGAGAGCACGGAGGCCGACCGAACGCAGTTCGAGCGGGCGCTCAACCGGATGGTCGCGGCCGAAACCGCGACGGTGCCGCCTACCGAGCAGGCTGTCGAGGCCGGTGGCGTGTTCGATCTCATCAGCGAGAACTTCCTCAGCGCCGTCACCACCGTTGCCACGGAGGCACTGTCCCGGATCGGCGGCGGGTTCGCTAAGAAGTTCGCGAGCTACGTCGGGGATATCGCTCGTGGGGTCGCCGGGAAGATTCTCGACGGGCTGAAAGGGGGGCTTCCCTCGGGAATCGTCGATGACCTCTCCCGGCTGATCGACGACGTGAAGACGCGAAAGGCGAACTTCCTCCGATCGATCCCACAGAACGACAAACGGCAGGTTGCCAAGGCTGCGGAGGAGAACATCGGAACCGCCCAAGGGGAAATCTCCGGGGCGGTGATCGATCGGCTCAGCCCTGACGCGGCGATAAAGAATCTCGTTACTCAGATCACCTTCCCGCCGTACTACGACTCGGCGGATGCGGTCGACCCGGCCTACCCCGCGTTACTCCTTCCGACGCCGGACCAGATCGAGCTTCCTGATATCAAAGTCGACGGGGTCGACCTCCCCGACGAGAAACTGCCGGGCCCGCTGCAGGGGTTCTTCCCGGACAAGCTCGACGGTGTGGAGATCGATAACTTGAGCGTGTCTCTCCCCGAAGTTCCGGTGCTCGATGATGTGAACGAGGTCCGGACCTACGTCGATTATCCAACGACTGTCCCGACACCGGGGGTCGATACGGTGCTCGATGATAACATGCGGTCGTTACGGACCGATCTCTTCCCCGATGAGTCGACCGTCGGGACGATTCCACGCCAGGATCCGGCTACCAGAACGGAGGTCACGAACGTGGCCACAGGCGGGGTCAGCCGGCTCGCGGCGCTTATCGATACGGTCATCGATACCGTCGTTGAGGAGATCTTACAGCGGCTCCTGTCAAAGCTGAGTGAATTGATCACGCTGCTGATCGTTCTGTGCGTGGTGCTGGCGGCGCTCAGTGCCGTCACCGGAATCGGGACGATCGCCTTCGGAAGCATAGCGGGGACGCTCGGGACAGTCGCGACGGCGATCACCGGTGTTCAGGTCGGGCTGGACGCCTTCCAGGTCAGCGTCGGCCTCGGATCGCTGGGGTACTTCGCCGCCGTCCACAACATCGGAACGACCGCCCTGCTGACAACCGATTTGGAGGGACTCACCATTGACTGACGACACACTTTCCGCGTTCAAGCGGGCTATTCAGGCTGGCGACTTCGCCACCGCGATCGACCGGTACGACGACGTCAACCGTGCGTTACAGGTGCAGCAACAACGCGATCGCGGGGTGCTCCGGATCGCACGCGCAGTGATCGCACAGACGCCGCCATCTGCCCCGATCAACCAACAAGCCCAGCAGTTCGTCGAGCTTTCGGGCAACGCTGAGCAGCAGCGATTATCACTGAACTTCCAGTTCTTCGGGCTGATCGCCGGGGACGTCAGCCCAGCTGCGGTCGTCGAAGACGTCGAGGACACGATTGCGCTGCGAAACAAGCTTCAAACCGCGGCCGCGACGCTTCGAGACAACGCTGGGGAGCAGATCTCCCTCCCGGCCATCGCGATCTATGGTGTCACACAGCCGGATACACCGATCATCGCCGAGGAAACCCGCACGGAGCTTGCGGTCACGGTGGAGAACGTCGGGACGACAGTACTCGATACCCTGAGCATCACGACTACCGCCGACGAGGGCGGCATCGATATCTCCGTTTCACCGACATCGGTGGAGCGTCTCGATCCTGGCGAGACGCAGGAGGTTTCGCTGGCCATTCTAGCGAGCGACGAGGGGACAACGACTGGTACGATCGATGTCGATGCCGGAGACGTCACCGCCAGCGAACAGCTCCCGCTCAATGTGTTCGATAAAGCGGACTTCCTTGAGGCTGCGCTCGCCACGATTCAACAGACGCGCGATTTTCTTGAAAGCGAGGTCGAGAAGGCAGTCAGGGGCGTCGACAGACGCCTGGAGGAGGTCCAAGAGGACGTCACGGAGGCGAAATCGGAGGCCGAGGACGCCGAGGACGACTCAGATGCGACTCAGATCAACTCCCAGATCGACACGGCTATTAACCTGATCGGTGGATTGATCAGCGAGACCGCGAACGGAGAGGTTCCTGGCCTCTCGGATGCTCAACAAGGACGACTCGAGCAGAATCTGCGGGAAATCGACGACGACCTCGAACAGGCACGGACGACGCCTATCTGATCCACCTTCGATCGCTTCGCGGGGGCGATCGCTCACTGGCACCCCCCGACGGCGTCGCGTCAGCCGATCCGATCCGCAGTCCGAGCGACGGTATCCAGGCTCGTATGAGTAGCAACCATCGTAAGGTATTTTCCTTTTTTGAAACACATATCGTCCATGGTGAACAGCATTGAACTCGTCGTGTTCGGCGGATTCCTGTTGGTAGCTGGGTTGGCCATCACCGCGAATCCGACGCTAGGCGAGTTCAATATCGGGAACAAGAAAATCGAGCGGGGATTGGGGATCGTCTTCGGTGTCCTGAGCGTCCTGATCGGCGGCGCATTCATATATTTCGGCCTGTGAAGCGCTTCGCGCTCGCGCGGCGGCTGCGGCGGTTCATCGCTCCTCGGCCCCGCTCTGGCTTTTCGTCTGTCGCTGTTTCGGTTTCGTTCGGGAGTTCCGTGACCGACGTCCGCGTGTGATGGGTTACTCGGACAGTGCCTCAAGCTTCCGTACAATCTTCGTATAGACGTCGGGCGCACAGTACCACCCTTCGTCGATCATCGCATCGATGAT
>CAZCXJ010000088.1:0-9200 GCA_964502585.1 uncultured Candidatus Halobonum sp. | reverse complement strand
GGTTGGCGGCATCGCTCCCGTCAGTCGGGATCACGACGTGGTCGTACATCCCGTACCCTGATTCGGGAACGGGTGGGTCCTCAGCTAGCCGGACCGCCATCACTGGGACGTTCGCGAACCTGATCACTCGTTCCGTGGTGCTGCCGAGTCGAGCGCGTTCGGCGCCGGTCCGACCGTGGGTTCCCATCACCACCAGGTCGATCTCGTGCTCGTCGACGTATTCGAGGATCGTCCGGTAGGGGAGCCCCTCCTGGACGGCCCGGACGGTTTCGAGTCCAAGGTCCGCCGCCTGCGCCTGTATCCGGGCGGTCGCTTCCCGCCCCCGCTTCTCGGACTGCTGGCGCAGTTCTTCGCCATCCTCGGACGCCACTTTCTCGGCCTCCAAGATGGCGCCGACGACGTGGAGGACATGGACCGTCGCGTCGCCGGTTCCCGCGAGATCGAAGGCACGGGCAGTCGCGGTTTCGGCCCCTGGACTCCCGTCAGTCGGCACGAGGATGTCGTCGTACATGTTGTGTCTCCGATCGAAAGTGAGCCCGTACCCAGTATAAGTGGAGACGGTTATCTTCAGGATGCAGGAACGGGCACCGACTCCGACCCACCTGGTCGGTCCCGGGGGGCGTTTTCGAGCCGGCCGCCCCGTAAGTGGCGTCCGGGAGCGCGGACGTCGAGTGGCCTCCCGGCAACGCTGCCGTGGGGGATGCGGACGGCGGCGACCGACCGGTACCAGGGCCCATCACTGCGTGAGGATGCGGGCTACTCGCCAATCGACTCGACGATCTCGACGCCGGCGGACGCTCCGATGCGCGTCGCCCCGGCCTCGACCATCTCGACGACCTCCTCGAAGGAGTGAATCCCGCCCGAGGCCTTCACCTCTACCCCGGGTCCGGCTGCCTCCCGCATTATCCGCACCTCGTCGGGATCACAGCCGCCCTCGTAGCCGACCGCCGTCTTGACGAAGTCCGCACCCCCATCCGTTACGAGCCTAGCCGCAGTCCGGATCTCGTCCTCGGACAGCGCTGGGGACTCGATGATACACTTCAGTGGCCTCTCGCCAACGACCTCCTTTACGGCCCTGATGTCCCTGACGACGTAGTCATGGTCGTCAGCAGCGAACGCGGTCCGGTTCATCACCATGTCCAACTCGTCGGCGTACTCCATCAGCGCGTCCACCTCGGCCGCCTTGGCCTGGCTGTTCTGCACGCCGTACGGAAACCCGATCACTGCCACGACGTTGGCCACCTCGCCGACCAGTTCCGCGGCGAGTTCCGCGTGGTAGGGGACCACGACGGCCGAACAGAACCCGTACTCACGGACCTCCTCGCACAGTTCCTGGACGTCCGCCTCCGTCGCGTCCGGTTCGACGTTGGTGTGGTCGATGAGTGATGCGACTTTCCTCGGGTCGGCCCGTAACTCGTCCGCATCCATATCTGGCGTCCGGTTCATCCGTCTCTGCCTTCGGTGTTTCGGGCGGCGGAATCCCGGCCGGCCGGCCCCGTTTCGCTCGCCCGTCTCGGTTCGACCTGCACGCCCGGCCGAGACGAGCCGTCTGGATGCCCCGCGTCTCGTGTTCGGTGATCCGGAGGACGCGATTCAGGCTGGCACGACGCCCGATGCTTCCACACTCTCGAAAACCTGCCATGCAACGAACAGTCCGTAGACACCGAGCAATAGGTAGGCCTCGCGCTCGGACAGGAGCATGTCCGTCCGCACGATCGCGAAGAACACGACGGTCGCGGCCAGCAGGAACCCCATCATCAGGACGACATGGGCGAAGGTGATCGCGAGGGCGCCAGCGACGAGGATGCCAGTCGGCACGGCGACCAGCAGATCGAAGACGTTGCTCCCGAGCACGTTCGCGAGGCTGACCGTCGGCCGGCCCGACTGCACGGCGGTAACGCTGACGACCGCGTCTGGGACGCTCGAGCCGGCGGCGACGACGGTCATTTCCCACAGAAACGGAGGGGATCCGAACGCCGTCCCGAGCCCGATCGCCGCCCGGACGAGCCCTTCGACCCCGATCACGATGAGGACCAGTCCGACGCCGAATCAGAATCAGGCCCGGGGTCGATCAACGGTCGGGTCCGCGGCTTGGTTGCGGTCGGTCGTGTCGAGATACTGCGTGAACAGGTAGAGTCCGTAGATGGCCAGCGGAAACGCCGCAAGGAGTCGCGTGACCTCGCCTCGGATGCCGGGCCCTTGGACTGGATTGTAGATCACCGCCAGCGAGAACGTGAGCAGGATCGTCGCGACTGCCAGCATGTAGAACAGCGCCTCCTTGTACGCCAGGTCCCGGTTCGTCTCCATGCCTCCGGGCTCGACGAGGACCGCGATTCCCGGAATCACGAGAAGGTTGAACACGGCAGAGCCGCCGATCCCGCCGACACCGAGTTCGAACTCGCCGTGGAGTAGCGTCGCGACCAGGACCCTCACCAGCTCGGGCATGCTCGAACCCACCGCGGCGATGATCGCCCCCTGAACCATCGCCGGCACCCCGTAGCCGGTCGCAAGCCGATCTGCGGCCGTCTCGAGCCGGCTGCTGCCGGCACAGACGACAGTCGTCGCGACCGTCGCGAGTCCGAGGGGTGCCAAGACGCCCTCCACGGAGTACCTGACATATAAACAGCGTATCGATCTACCGGGAACTCGGTGACTCAGCCGTGACGAAGCCCACGGGACGATCACAGTGGCTGATATCGACTGGCTACCGACACGGAGCGAGCGTCAGCCCCACCCCGGTCACCCCGGGGCCCTGATCCGTCGAGCTACTCGACCAGACTGGTCGATGCATCGAGGCTCTCCACTTGCAGTCCGGTAAACCCCAGCCCGTCGATCGACCAGCGCACGGTCGGGTATGGCGATCGAGAAAGCGACCTCCATCCAGCTACGTCCCCTAGACCGTTCGCCCACAGACGTGAGTTCAGCCCCCCGAGGAGACCTCACCGAGTGGTCTCCCGGCTCCGCGGTGGACTGTCCGCTATTCCACCACGATAGAACCCTTCATGCCGAGCGACAGGTGTGGTTCGCAGTGGTAGAGTGCGATCCCGGACTCGTCGAACGAACGTGAGTATTCGTTGTCCGCTCCGGGTACGGGCTCTCCGGAGCTGAATTCGTAGTCCGACTCACCGATCTGGTCGTCTGGCTCGGCTTCGACGTTATGCTGGCCGCCCTCACCGGTCCACTCCCACAGGACTTCCGTGCCAGCCGAGATTGCCACGGCCGAGGGGCCGTACGCAAACCCGCCTCCGTTCCCTTCCGCTCCCACGTCGATCGTGATGTTGCTCTCGTCGCGGAGATCCAAAATCTCCCCGTCATAGGTCTCGTCCGCGTCTCCGATGTCCGTCTCGGTCATCCACTCATCGACGGCCGGATACTCGCTTCCGGGGATCGTCCCGCCACCATCTCCGTCTCCACCGTTGTCGCCCGAACAGCCGGCCATCCCAGCAATCCCGGCAGTCGAGAGCGCGCCGAGCGATCTGAGAACGGTACGTCGTTCGACATCCGCGAGAGGTGTGTCTTTCATCTCCGAATCCTACATCACAGAGTGAGCGTATACGTGCTCTCTACGTTCCCGGGACTCGGGAACCACCGAAACGGTAACCCAGTATCAGCACAAGTCTAACGCTGGTAGGCTCACATGTGGCCGGCAGGTGAAGACTGGTGGCTACAGGTTCTTGTGTCATCGAGAAGCACCCGGTCACGAGTAGCGAGGCATGGTACTCAGTTCACGGAACGGCAGGTAGAACAGGAGATGCTCTCGGCCGATCTCTCCCGGTGCCGGTCGGTGGGTTCCTCCGGTCTGGACTGCCCGAGCTACGAGATAATTATACCCGAAGATAAGACGAAAATAATCCTCGACGAGTCTGGAAGACGCCGCGGACGAGAGTGCCTCATGGATCGCCCGGCCTTTCGTCCGCGCAGTGTCACACCCCGGCTCGGGGAAGAACTCCCGAGTGAAGAACGCACAAGACTCCTTCCACTCCGTGAACGGCGTCAGCACTTCATCAAGCGAGACAGACGGACCCGCCCCGAGTGCATCCTCGTCAATCCGATCCGTGAACGGTTCAATCGAACGCCATTCCGGTGACGGAGCGCTGGGTGATCGCTCGTGATAAAAGGCGATACAGCAGTTCGGGTAGCCGTGTAGCCGCCCCTGATACCGCTCGAACGGCTCGAACCTCTCGTCCGCGATTGCCTCGACGTTTTCCTGGATGATCTCTTCCGGGGTCGGAGAATCGACCTTCGGGAAGAAGTAGACCCGGGCCCCGTAGTGGAGTCGGTCTCCTGACCGCAGCCATTCCGGTACAACGAAACAACATCCCGGGAACTCTCGTCGCAGGTGCTTCACCTCCGGAATACGCTGTAACTGTCGACGAAACCGAGAGGAGGCATCCCGGAGATTTCGCTCCGTGAGCGAATCGACCTCGATACCGATATCCTCGTATTCCTCCCACGACCTCCGGAGGCGTCGTATCCGTCGGTCACGACCCGAGTCCGAGACAGTCTCGACGCCCTCATCCACCGTCCGTAACGCCCGCAACCGCCCAGAAAAGTACGTCCCGTCAAGCTGGAGGCTCGTCCCAGGCCGGTCCCCATCGATCACCGTATGCCCATCCAGCGCAACAAACGCCGGGAGCGATCGGATGACACCGGACATGCTCATCGACCTCCAACTGCCGTCCCGCCGGAACCCATGTCCATTACCCTTAGAAATATGGCCGCGACTGCCTTTATTACCCGAATCGTTTCCCCGCCGGTGAGAATCACCCTGCGGGTATATTCGGTCTCCCAACCGAGCTATACTTGGAGGTTCACGTAATGACAATCCAAGACCTGGCCCGAACTGAGGTCGTGAGTGCGCGCCCCGACACGCCGGTTCCCGAACTCGCCCGACAAATGCGGGAGGAAAACGTCGGGAGTGTCGTCATCACGGACGATCAGATCCCAACCGGGATCGTCACGGATCGCGATCTGACGATTCGGGTGTTGGCTGAAGGGAGGGCGCCGGACGACCAAACTGCACAGAACGTCATGTCGGAGGACCTGTGTGCAGTCGGTCCGGACGCCGGCTTCTACGAGGCCGCCCAGGTGATGAGTGACAACGCCGTCCGCCGGCTCCCCGTCTGCAACGAGAACGACGAACTCGAGGGGATCATCACCGCCGACGACCTGTCCGAACTCCTCGCAGACGAAAACCAGCTCCTAGCTTCGGTCATTCAGGCGCAACGGTCCGAGTACTGACTGCAGCCCCGCCCCCAGGACGGCCCTGCGACCCGTTTTTTCGACCTCATCGTCAGTTTAAGTCCCTGCGGACGGAGGCCACCTCGTCGAAGGCAGTCAACGGATCGCGGTTCTCAGAGATGGCACGTAGCAAGCGGAATCCCACCTCCATCGAAGGTGGCTGGACGTCGAGCTCCCGAGACGAGGGCCTCCCCGTTCCCGAGAATCGAGACTCGATTACTTAGGCGCCGCCGGAGACGGTCGCACTTGGGGTGTCAAATCAGCATGAAAAACCAGGAGATCGCCACCATTCTCCGCGAGATCGCAGACTTCCTCGAAATCCAAGAGGTCGAGTACAAGCCGCGTGCGTATCGAACGGCGGCACGGAACATCGAGTCGCTATCCGAAGACATCGAGGACGTCCACGGACGCGGGGAGCTCGAAGAGATCGAGGGAGTGGGCGAATCGATCAGCGAAAAGATCGCGGAATACCTCGAAACAGGCGAGTTGGGTTACTACGAGGAGCTCAAAGCGGATCTCCCCATCGACATCGAGGCGCTCACGAGCGTGGAGGGAGTCGGTCCCAAGACCGCCAAGCAACTGTATCTAGACCTCAACATCCAGACGCTCGAGGACCTGGAGCGTGCTGCTGAAGAGGGGAAGATCGCCGACCTCGAGGGGTTTGGCGAGACGTCACAGCAGAACATTCTCGAGCACATCGAACTGGCGAAGGAGAGCCAGGAGCGGATGCTTCTCGGACGCGCCTTCCCCATCGCAGAGGAGGTGGAAGCACGGCTCCGCGGCCTCGATGCCTTCGATCAGGTGGATGTCGTCGGCTCGTTTCGGCGGCGGCGACCAACCGTTGGCGATATCGACATCCTGGCAACCGCGGCCGACCCAACGGTCGCGATGGAGCAGTTCTGCACGCACGACGACGTCAAGGAGGTCCTGTCTCGGGGCGAAACGAAGTCTTCGGTCGTCGTCGCAGGCGACCTCCAGATGGACCTTCGAATCGTCGGCGAGACGGAATACGGCTCCGCCCTCGTCTATTTCACCGGCTCCAAGGACCACAACATCACGCTCCGGAATCGAGCCATCGACCGCGACTGGAAACTCAACGAGTACGGCCTATTTGACGTCAGTGGCGCCGGCAACGCGGAAGACGGCCAGCGCGCCGGCGAGCGCATCGCCAGCGCGACCGAAACGGAAGTCTACGACGCGCTGGACCTCGCATGGATCCCCCCGGAACTCCGAGAGGACACCGGAGAGGTCGAGGCGGCAGCCGCAGGGGAGCTTCCTGATCCGATCGAACTCGACGACGTTCGCGGCGACCTACAAGTGCACACCGACTACTCCGATGGGTCTCACAGCGTCCGCGAGATGGCCCGGGCTGCGGACGAGCGGGGGTTGGAGTACATCCTCATCACGGACCACGGGCCACACGCTCCCATCCCTAGCACGCTCGACGAGGAGGCGTTCGAAGCCCAGGTGACGGCGATCGAAGCGGCTACGGAGAACCTGGACATCACGGTGCTTCAAGGGGTCGAGGCCGAGATCACCGGCGACGGGCTGGAGATCCCTGAGTCCTGGTACGACGACTGCGATTTGATCGTTGCGGGAATGCACACCACCCCGTCCGATCCAACCGAGCGGATCGTGGATGCATGCAGGGACTTTCCGATTGATATCCTCGCCCATCCATCCAATCGACTGATCAACGAGCGACCCCCGCTAGAACTCGATACGGAGGCCGTAATGGAGACGGCCGCCGCGGAGGATGTCGCGATCGAGATCAACGCTCAGCCTCGACGCCTCGACCTCGAATGGCAGGCCGTCAAAGCGTATCGTGACACGGTTCGGTACGTCGTCAGCACGGACGCTCACACGACGGGCGAACTGGAGTCCATGCACCTGGGTGTCGCGCAAGCGCGACGGGGCTGGTGTGAAGCGAGCAACGTGATAAACACGGGCTCGCTCGACGATCTGCTGTCGTTTTTCGAAGCCTGATTCCGCCAGGCGCGGTCACGATCCGGTCGCTGCTTCGAGTCGGGAGGACGTCGTACACCTCGCCGATTCCGGATGTGTGGACCGGTCACCCCTCAGTGTGGGTTTCTTCCCCATCGTGGTGGTCGTCCTCAGTTCCATCCCCGTGATGGTGATCGTCCTCGGTAGACGTTCCTTCGTCATGACCGTCCTCCTCGTCGTGGTGACCGTCCCCCATGATTTCTCGGACCATGGTATTGAGTTCCTCGAGCTTTCCGTGGACTCGTTCGGGTTTCCCGTCCGGCATTACCCGGAGCGCCCGTTGGTCCTCAGGATGGGGCTTCCCGACGATGACCGTGGCGATCATCCCGAACTGCTCGTGGGGCTCGCAGAGATAGTGGTAGACGCCCTCGGTATCGAAGGTGTGCTCGTACGTCTCGCCGACTTCCGCCATCCTTCCGCTGTCCCAGGGGTCGGTCCCCTCGGGGACAAGGCGGGGCTGGCCATTCCCGGGATGGTATGCGGTCGCGGTGTGGGTGCCACTCTCCAGCCGCCAGGTCACTGTCCCCCCGGTCTCGACCCAGGTGACGTGGGGATCGAAGTGGAACTCCGTCGTCTCCTCAGTCCGTGCCGTGTTGACCACCACTTCGCGTGACTGGTGGGGTTCGCTAACGAGGTCGTGGCCGTGTTCTTCCTCCGCGTGACCGGGATGCTCGGTTCCCCCGGAGGGTCCCCCGGCCGAGCTACCTGGAGCGCCGACACAGCCGGCCGCTCCGGTGACAGTCAGACCGATGGTCCCCTCGAGTAGCTGTCGTCGCGTCAATCGCGGCGCGTTCATAGCTCACATCACCTCACATCCATGACTAGAGACGGGGTGGAGATAGGCAGTAAACGTGTTTTGCACGCGACGCAAAACGGTCCGTGACTTAACTACCTCTGGTTGTCTAATCCGATAGTGCGAGGAACAGCTGTGTCCAGTGACGATCGCTCTGACGAGCTCTTGGAGCTCCTCGGTGAAGAGCGCGTCCGGCAGATCCTGGCAGCGACGAGCCGCGAGTCCATGTCAGCGAAGGAGCTGAGTGACGAATGTGACGTCGCCCTTTCCACCATCTACCGCCGCGTGGAGCAGATGGTTGCTCACGACCTACTGATCGAACGGACACAGATCGAATCGGACGGGAGCCACCACAGCGTCTATGACGCAAACGTCGACCACCTTGACGTCGATATCGATGAGGGGACCATCGACGTCAGCGTCCATGTCCGTGAAGACGCTGCCCAACGGTTCTCGCGCATCTGGAGTGACATCCGGGACACGTAACCATGCACATCGAACTCGTCATCGCGAAGCTCATCACCGTCGCACTGGGACTATTGATAGCGTATCAGGCGTTCCGCGGCTACAGGGCTCACGGTAACGAACCGATGCTGTACGTCGCCATCGGGTTCCTGTTCATCAGTATCGGGGCCGTGATCGAGGGCGTGCTCTTCGATGTCGCGGGCCTGTCGATATTCCTGGCCGGGACCATTCAGACCGCCATCGTCGCGGTAGGCATGCTCGTCATCCTCTACTCGCTGTACGGACAGATCCCACGGACCAGGACCGGAGACGAGGACCGGTAACTCCGACAACGGGCCGATCGTGGTGGCCGACAGCGAAATCGAGTGGACTTCGTGGAGGGTCGTGATCTACGCCTCCCGCATGAACCTTCGTGCCGACAGCTTCTGGCTCTCGTCCGCGAGACGGACGGGACGTTGACGGAGCCGGGGACCAGATGGCCCCGAGCTGCCGGACGGTGCACACGCACTGGACGGGACAGCCACGGCGCCTTGAGACGGCGGAGTCTGGTAACCTGTGCTTCTCCCCTCCGCGCCGGGTTCCACGATCCCGAAACGCGACGGACTATATATGTCTCACGAGACATCTTAGCAAGCACTATTCGGGTCCGGCCAGCCGTGTAGGCGCATGGGAGACACCGTGACGCTGGGGTCGGTCT
>CAZCXJ010000087.1:0-9454 GCA_964502585.1 uncultured Candidatus Halobonum sp. | reverse complement strand
AGGTGCTCGCGCAACAGCTCCCACTCGAACGCGTCCGGGTGGTCGTAGTTGACCGTGGCCCGCTCCTCGAGGTCCATGTGCGAGAGATCCCGGTAGTAGTTGTCCAGCGGGATGCGCCGGGCCGACTCGCCCACGTTCTCGGTGATGAGTTCCGCGACCGTCGTCTTGCCCGCGCCGGTGCCGCCCGCGATACCCACGAGAAACGAGGGGATGGTCATGGCCGTCGATGCTCGGGGCGGGGAATTGAACCTGTTGTTCCCCGTCCGTGGCGCGGCGACCGCGGCAATGCACTACGCGCGGGAATTCGCAGGCGTGTAGGTCTGCGTCGGGGAGACAGGACCGGAACGAACAAGTGCGGGTCGGAGTAGCATGGAGTATATGATAGCGGTCGTCGGTTGCAGGGGGACGGTCTAATGGTCGAGACGGGATTGGCGAACGCGATCGTCACGGGTGTCGTGACGGGGAGCATCGTCGCGCTGGGGGCCATCGGCCTCTCGCTGGTGTATAGCATCGCCGAGGTGCCCAACTTCGCCCACGGCGAGTTGCTGATGCTGGGGGCGTACCTGGCACTGTTCGTGAACAAGCCCAGCACGGTCCCGTTCTTCGAGGAGTTGGCGACCGGCCCGCAGGCGCTCTCGACGGCCGGGTTCGTCGTCCTGTTCCTGCTCGCGGTCGGGGGCGCGCTCGGCGCCGTATACGTCCTCGGCGGGGCCCCTGCGCTGAAGGGGTCGTGGTGGCCGGTCGACCCGCCGCCCGCGGTCGCCGTGGCCGTCCATGTACTCGTCGCCGCGGCGCTGGGCGGGCTCGTCCTCGCCGGGTTCCCGAGCCTCCCGGCGGGCGTGCTGTTCTCGGTTCTCCTGCTGGCCGCGCTCTCGCCACTCCAGGACAAGTACGTCTTCCAGCAGTTCCGCTCCAGAGGGGCCGACCTGGCGACGCTGTTGATCGTCGCGCTCGGGCTCGACTTCGTCCTCCGGTTCGGCACTCAGGCGGTCTACTCCGGGCAGGTGCGCCGGTTCGAGGTGCCCTCGAGCTTCGACGCGTTCGGCACGGCCATCAACGTCGCCAACGCCCGCTTTTTCGACTTCTACCTCCACGACGGCGGGCTGTTCATCGAGGTGCTCGACAGCGGCCAGGCGGGCACCCCACAGCTCGTCACGGCCGGCTACGGCCTGGCTGAGCTCGCGGTGGTCGTCCTCGGGACCGTCGCGGTCGGGGCCGGCGCTTACCGACTCCGCCGGCGACAGCTGGGCGCGAACGTCGGGACCACGTTCGGCCCGCGGCTGGCGGCCGCCGTGGCGGGCATCGCGACGCTGCTGGTGACCGCGTTCGTTTTCATCGGCGGCGGCACCCGGCCGGACGCCCCGCTCGCGACCACCCGGATCAGTCTCTCGTTCATCCGCGGCTCGACCGTCCTCATCGCGGTCGGCATGATGGCGACGCTGCACGTCCTGTTGCGCGAGACGAAACTCGGCAAGGCGATGCGGGCCGCGAGCGACAACAAGGACCTCGCGCAGGTGACAGGCATCAACACCGACCGAGTGATGATGGCCACCTGGATTATCGCCGGCGTGTTCGCGGCCGTCGGCGGGGTGATGCTGGGCGTCCTGTTCAGCGTCATCTCGATCAACATGGGCTTCTTCCTGCTGTTGCCCATGTTCGCGGGGGTGATCCTCGGTGGGATCGACTCCGTGTACGGCGCCATCATCGGCAGCATCGTCGTCGGCATCGCGATGGACGTGGGCATCTTCGCGTTCGACGTCGGCACGACCTACCGCGTCCCGATGGCGTTCGTCGTGTTGTTCATCGTGTTGCTGGTCAAACCGGAAGGCATCGTTGGGGGGCGGTGAAATGGCGCTCTCGAGTTCCCTCGTCTCGCTGGGCGTGCTCGCGGGGATCTTCGGCATCCTCGCGCTCGGGCTGAACCTGAAGTTCGGGTTCACCGGCCTGCTCGACATCGGCCACGTCGCGTTCTTCCTCACCGGGGCGTACCTGGCGGCGCTGCTGGTTGCACCCCCCTCCGAGACCCAGGAGTTCGGCAGCTACATCCTCGGATGGGAACTGCCCTGGATCATCGCGGTCCTCGGAGTCGTGATCATCACGGCGCTCGTCGGACTGTTGGTCGCGCTGCCCGCCATCCGGCTACGCGAAGACTACCTCGCGATTACGGTCCTCGGGATCTCGGTCGTGTTCCAGCGGGTCATCCAGTCCGAGAAGTGGCTCGCGAACGGCCCCGACTCGCTGCGCGGCTACCCGATCCCGTTCAGCGACGCGTTCCCGCTGCCCGGCACGGACCCGCTTCAGATCGTCATGCTGGGCGTGGTCGTCGGCGCGTTCTGGACGGCCGCGGCCGCGGGCATCGGGCGGCTGCTGGGCCCGCGGGAGTCGGTCTGGAACACGCTCGTCCACGGCGCGGTCGCGGTCACCACCCTCGGGATCGGATACGCCGCCGCTCGGCTGGGCGACCGGCTCGACGTGACTCTCCCGGACCGGCTCCCAGTGGCAGCCGGCGTGGTCGCGCTGCTCGCGACGGTTCCCGCGTACCTGCTCGGGGGCGTTGTAGGACTCGCATTCGGCGGGCTGGCGACGGTAGCCGTCGGGGTTGCGCTGCTCGGACGAACGGGCGCCGGGCTCTCTGCGGTCGCCGGCGGGGTCGGCGCCGGCGCCATCGCCATCGCCGGGGCGGCCGTGGGGGCGGGCCAGACCGTCGCGTTCGTCTTCCTGGCGGCGGCCTCGGCGTTCACCTGGCTCGCCGGCGGTCTCCTCGTATACCGCTATTACCGGGACACGCCGCGCCGTGACATCCTGGTCGCGGCCGGACTCGCGGTGGGGCTGCTCGTAGCCCTGATGCCGGTGATCCTCGTCCGGGGGACCGCCGCGCTGCTCGTGACCGTCGCGCTGCTCGGCGCCTTCATCGCGGGCGTAAGCCGGCTCGGCCGGGGCTGGGAGGAGCGGGACTCGGACACCGGCTTCGTGAGCGTTCTCGCGCTGGGCGTGGTCTGGCTGTTCCTCCTCCGGTATTTCGTCCTGGCGCTGATCGGGCCGCTCACGGACTTCGGCGTGGCCACGGCGGTCTCGAACCTGATCCAGAACGTGTTCTGGCTCGGGTCCTTCTCCGCGACCGGCATCGCGTTCGACTACCAGCGGTTCAAGCTCCTATTGACGTTCGGCACGCTCGCGGGAACCTACCGCCTGCTCCAGGTGACCGTCACGTCGCCGTTCGGGCGGGTGCTCAAGGCCATTCGCGAGGACGAGGACGTCGCCACCGCCCTCGGGAAGAACACGTTCGCCTACAAGGTCCAGGGGATGATGCTCGGGAGCGCGGTCGGCGGGCTCGCCGGCGCGCTGGGGGCCATCCACTACCGCGCGCTCACGTTCAACCTGTTCGCCCCCCGGATTACGTTCGTCGCGTTCCTGATCGTCGTTATCGGGGGTGCCGCGAGCAACCGCGGGACGATCGTCGGCGCGCTCATCTACTGGGGCTTCTGGCGGGCCACGACCGACCTCGCGGGCACGTTCCCGCCGTCCGTCCGGGGGTCGATCCAGGCACTCCGGCTGGCCGTGTTCGGCGCGCTGTTCATCGTCATCCTCTACTACCGGCCCGAAGGACTCATCGGTGAGGAGTCCATCGGAGGGAGTTGAGATGGCGCTGCTCGAGGTCGAGGACCTCCGGAAGACGTTCGGCGGAATCACGGCGGTCGACGGGGCCACGTTCACCGTCGAGGAAGGGACGATCACCGGACTGATCGGCCCGAACGGCGCCGGCAAGACCACCACGTTCAACCTCATCTCCGGATTCTACGAGCCGGACGGGGGCACCGTCCGGTACGACGGCCAGGACCTCCAGGAGATCATGTCACCCAGCAATGAGGAGCAGGCGATCTGGGTGACCGCCGCCATCACCGGCTTCGGCTTCGTCGGGCTGGGGGTTGGGGCCGCGCTCGACGCCGGAACGGCGGCCACCGTCGGGACGACGCTCGCGGGCGCGGCGGTCGGCCCGGCCGTCTACTACGGCCAGGAGCGGGTCCGGGCTGACGTGTTCGGCCAGCGACGCCGCCGCCCGTTCCGCGTGTCGGAGGCGGGCCTCTCCCGCACCTTCCAGATCACCCGCGAACTCCAGGGCATGAGCGTCCGGGAGAACCTGATGCTGGCTCCCCAGGGCCAGACCGGCGAACAGCTGAGCCGGACCTGGTTCCGGCGAAGCGCGGTCGCCGAGGAGGAGACCGCCACCCAGGAGCGGGCCGAGGAGATGGCGGAACTGCTGGAGATCGAGCACCTGCTCGACGAGCAGGCGGGCAACCTCTCGGGGGGCCAACGGAAGCTGCTGGAGCTCGGCCGGATCCTGCTGACGGATCCGGACCTGATCCTGCTGGACGAGCCAGTGGCGGGCGTCAACCCGACGCTCACCCGGAAGCTGCTGAACCGCATCGAGACCTTTCGGAACGAGGGGTACACCTTCTGTATCGTCGAACACGACATGGACGTCATCATGGAACTGAGCGACACGATCATCGTCATGGACCAGGGACGGGTACTGACCGAGGGACCGCCGGCGGAAGTGCGGTCGGACGAGCGCGTCGTCGACGCGTACCTGGGGGGTTGAGATGCCGCTACTGGAAGCCCGGAACATCGTCTCCGGGTACGGCGACGCCGAGATCCTCCACGGCGTCTCGATGGACGTCAACGACGACGAGATCGTCTGCATCATCGGCCCGAACGGCGCCGGCAAGTCCACGTTCATGCGGGCGGTGTTCGGCCTGATCGACTGCTGGGAGGGGCAGGTCGTGTTCCACGGGACCGACATCACCGAGTACGAACCCCAGGAGATCACCCGGAGCGGCATGTGTTACGTCCCCCAGACGGACAACGTGTTCCCCAGCCTCACCGTCCGGGAGAACCTCGAGATGGGGGCGTACATCCTCGACCGGGTGCCCGAAGCCGCCCTCGAGGAGGTGTTCGACCGGTTCCCGATCCTCGAGGAGCGCCAGAACCAGACCGCGGGGACGATGAGCGGCGGTCAACAGCAGATGCTCGCGATGGGGCGTGGCCTGATGGTCGACCCCGCGCTGATGCTCGTGGACGAGCCCTCCGCAGGGCTCGCGCCGGACCTGGTCGACGACGTGTTCGAGAAGATCACCGAGATCAACGAGTCCGGCACCGCGATCCTGATGGTCGAGCAGAACGCCCGCCAGGCGCTGCGCAACTCCGACCGGGGGTACGTGCTGGAGATGGGCGAGAACCGGTTCGAGGATACCGGCGAGGCGCTGCTTGACAACGACGAGGTCATCGAACTGTACCTCGGCGGGGGCGGCGGCCGGGCGGGCGCCGAGGCCGAGGACTGAGGGCGTCCCGGACGGCCGAGGTGCCGGGCCGTCCCTTCACCGGGTACGGAACGGGGAAGCCGGAGACGCCCGCTACTGCGACCGGCCGCGGGGCTTCCCGGCCGAACGCTCGTCGTGATGATGACGATCCCTGTGGCTCGGCGGGTGCGTGTCGTCGGAAAGAAATCGGGGGCGTCGAGTGCGGGCTGCGCGCTACTAGAACTCCGACCGCGGGATGGTCTCCACTTCCTCCGTGGACCCGTCGTCCTGCACCTGAAGGATGGAGTACCGGTTGAGCGGCTCCAGTGCCTCGTTCAGGTCCACCGGACTGGACGCGCCCTGGTAGTTGATGTTCTCCCCGTCATCCAGCAGGTCCTTCGCGCGCTGGAACTCGTCGGCGAACACGTTGGTCCCGTTGCGGCTGACCGACCGGATGTTCTGCGCGATGGCCGTGCCGGACGCCTCGCCGGCCTTGTGGATCGCCAGCGCCTGCAGGAACAGCGCGTCGTACGCGTGAGGCGCGAACAGCGTGTTCTGCTCGCCGATCGCGTCCGTGAACGTCTGGGAACTCTGTGTCGACTCGGGGTTTGGCGACGACACGTACATGCCGGTGACGACATCTCCGAGGTTCTGGAAGAACTCCGGATCGTTCACGCCTTCAGCGAGGGCCCACTCGCCGCCGTAGCCGCCATCGGCCCACTGCTGGAGGATGGTGCTGCCGTTCTCGGGGTAGCCGACGAACCCGATGCCGTCCGGGTCACCCTCGAACAGGCTGTCCAGCGTCGAGGAGTAGTCGCTCGTCTGGGCGGAGTACCCGAGCATCTGGAGCGTCTCGCCGTCGAACGCCTCGCTGGCGCCCTCCGCCAGCCCGGCGCCGTACGGGTTGTCGACGTGGAGGAACGAGGCCGTCTCCGCCTCGATGTACTCGTTGAGGATTTGCCCCATCACGATTCCCTGCTGGACGTCGTTGGGCGCGGTCCGGCCGAAGTACTTCGTGTCACCATCGAACCCGATCTCGGCCAGCGCGGGCGACGTGCTCGCGTGGCTGACCTGCATCACCTGGTCCTCGGCGACAGTCTCCGCGATCGGCGTCGTTACGCCCGAGGAGGCGGCGCCGACGAAGCCGACGATGTCCTCCTCGTTGACGAGCTGGTTGTACGCCTGCTGGCCGACCTCCGGGCGGGTCTCCGAGTCCGTGTACGTGACGTCGAGTTCCCGCCCGAGCGGGCCGCCATCGGCGTTGATGTGTTCCTCCGCGAGTTCGACCGCAGCCTGCATCCCCTCGCCGAACGCGCTCAGCTGGCCGGTGATCGGCATGACCGATCCCATCGGGATCGGGCCGCCGCCGCCGACCCCGCCGGCACAGCCCGCGAGGCCGGTCAGGCCGACCGTTCCAGTCACACCCACCGCTTTCAGATACGTCCGTCGACTAGCCGTGTGTCTCTCAGGCATACAGTGGGTTATTCTGGACTTCTTATAAAAAATAGTTCCGGCACGCGGCTCTCAGCCCTCCGGATTTACCCGGCTGAGACGTGTGCGAGGGGGTCTGCCAGTCGGCCGACTCGCCGATGGAAGCCTTTAGACCGGCACGGAGCCCACTTCCTAGCGTGCGGATCGAACGGCCCGACCCGGAGGAGGCGGACGCCGTGGCTGACCTGTGGGTCGACCTTGCGGCCGATCAGCGGGCCTACGGCTCGCACCTCGAACCCGAGACGAACCGGACGGCGATCCGCGAGGCCATCGCCCGGCACATCGTCACGGACGGCCTCCGGGTTGCCCGGATCGAGGACACGCTCGTGGGGTTCGTGATGTTCGCGCCGGAGTCGGGCA
The DNA here is from genome assembly GCA_964502585.1 of uncultured Candidatus Halobonum sp. GTDB lineage: Archaea > Halobacteriota > Halobacteria > Halobacteriales > Haloferacaceae > CAZCXJ01. The sequence goes on along the minus strand of CAZCXJ010000087.1, from coordinate 2,306 downwards.
GCCTCCAGCAGGACCGCTCGCGGGGCGTCGTCCAGCACCTCTATGTCCGGCCGGCCTACCGGGACGACGGCGTCGGGTCGCGCCTGTTGGCGGCCGCCGAGGCGGAACTCGCGGACGCGGGCGTTGAGGTGATCGCGGTCGAGGCAATGGCTGCGAACGACGCTGCCCGCCGGTTCTACACCCGGGCGGGCTATGCCCCTCACCGCATCGAGTTCGAAAAGCGACCCGAAAGCGATACTGATACGAACGAGGACGGCTAACTCCCACCCGCGCCAGGGGAGCATGGGCGGTGCATGCACTCGACTTGTAATCGAGACTTCGTGGGTTCAAATCCCACCCCTGGCTTCCGGAAAAAGGATTCAGAACTCTCGAAAGCCCGTCTCGGCCATTTTCATCTTTTCCCAACCCTGACCGTAGAAAAACGAGTTCGTGTGGATTCATACTGCTTACTCGTCACCCTCGGATTCCGCTTTGTCGAGTTGGTTTAGCGCCCCGACCGACTCGACATAGTCTGTCTGAGTTGGTTCGGGGTGGTTCGGTAGCTCGTTTCGTTCCCGGGAGTCAGTACGGTCGGACCGAAGTAGCGCCCCGACCTCGCGGTCTGTGAGCGGTTCGCCCGCGTGAAACTTTTCTAACGCCTTGTCGAGGTCAATGGATGTTTTTCCGCGGCCAGAGGCGGGAGGACCGAATCTAGTCCCCCGTTCCACCTCTGACCTCCTCCAACGAGAAATTCGAGCCATGCCACTGTCCCAGTCTTCAAATCGAATGTGTGTTCATTGGCAGTGGTCCCCTTTGGATCGAATATATGATCGTGTTCCCGGTTGTCGAGCGCGCTCCTCGGTCCGGAGAACACCACGAGTATCGAACTCCAGACGCTCGCGAACGAGGAGAAAGCCGTCGCCGACTTCTACGGCGCTCTCGCGAACATCGAGGACGACCTCTCCGCGCGGAAACTCGGCGCCTGCCTGGGGATGTTCAAGAAACTCGTCGGCGGCGACCGCGTCCGCACCCGTCGGCTCTACGAGGACGGCTCCGAGTTCGACGCCACAGGCAAGCACCTCTACACCGCGAACGAAGTCCCGGACGTGAACGTCCCCGACGACGACGAAGCGTTCTGGCGCCGGTGACTCCTCGTCGAATTCCCGAACCACTATCCACCGAGCGAGCGCGACCCCGCGCTTCAGGATCGGCTCACCGAGCCCGACGTCCTCTCCGGTGTGCTCAACTGGGGGGATCGACGGGTGGGCCCGACTCCTCAAACAGGAATACTTCACTGGCGAAGAACAGTACCCACAGGCGAAACGCGAGCGGTGGCAGAAGTGGGGCGACTCCGTCAACAAGTTCATCTCCGAGTGTGTCGAGCGCGACCCCGACGCCGAGAACGTGTCCACGAGCGACGTCCACCGCATCTACGCCGAGTGGTGTCGGAACAACGACGAGCGGCCGGCGAGCCAGCAGAAACTCACGGCCGAACTGAAGGCCGGGAATCTCGATTACTCGACGAGTGTCCGTCCCGGCGGAACCGGCACGCCGACGCGCGGGTACAAGGCACTCGGATTCACCGACGACGCCCCTGACGTCGACGACACGCCAGGGGGCGAGACCGGGCAGACTCGCCTCGGATAGCGGCACGATTTTCGACCCGACTACATTCGCGGACCCCCCGACTACATGATTTCACCGGACAGACCACAGTCTCTCCCGTTCTCGGGGTATGTAGTCGATGTAGTCGGGTAGTTCACAAAAGTCGCGTCGAGCGGGTATTACGATAACCAAGCGCGTGTGTGAACTGTAGATAAGAGGGTATACGGAATACCCGACTATATCGACTACATATGACCTGAGGGTGTCATAGAACCGTTCACACACCAGTCCTCGAACGACAAGTACAGACGAACGCTGTATCACGAGAGCCGGCGAACTACCTGCTATCTGCCAAGAGTGGCGTGCTGAATATAGAGGCTCTATTCAGCACGGTGGCGCTGACGGATGCGGTCACCAATAACACCCCTTTTTGTATATGGGCCACTCGCCCGGCTGTATGCCTACGCCAGCGTGGGGAGGCCTGCCGACAGGGCCCACTGAGACCTCCGATGGCATCCCCCCTGTTGCAGGCCGATTTGACGGTACACACATCCTCGTTCCGCTGCTCACTCGTGAGATCCCATCTGTGCTCGATCAACTCAAACTCGCAACTACCCTCGCACGGGCGCGGAACGCGTCTCTGACCATCATTAACCCGGTGCCAGTTCCCGAACAGACCCCGAAACACTACGCTCGTGACGTGACCGACAGCGACGATAGGG
>CAZCXJ010000086.1:0-9570 GCA_964502585.1 uncultured Candidatus Halobonum sp. | reverse complement strand
ATCGCCCGGTTCGGGGTGTTCGAAACCCAACTGACGGTGGACACGGAAACGCCATACGAGCAGGCGGCTCGCGACGTCTTCGCGGAGGACCCGACGACGGCGATCTTCTGTCACGGCCATACCCATCGCCCCACGATGCGGCCCGTCGGGGACGGCCTGCTGGTCAACAGCGGCACCTGGCTCAAGCGCCTCCATCGTCGTGACGGCGTCATCGGGGTTCTGCCGCCGGTGTTCTACCCTTCCTATCAGTTGTGTGCCGTCCGTATCGGGACGGACACCGAGGGGGTCACCGTCGAGTTCGAGGCCATCGAGAAACCGAGCCCGAGCCCGGAGGAACTCACGCTCACTGAACGGCTCCTGACGCTCGGCCGGAAACCCGACCCGAGCCTTCCCGACTCCGCGACCATCGAGGAGTGACCCGATCTGGAGGCCTCCTGAAGGACCGACCGGCCCGCCCGTGAAAGGCGCCGGACACGCGTCCGGGTGGACAAACAGAGGAGTCGACGGAACCGCAGGCATCCGCGAAACGGTCTCAATCGGTGGTCACGGGTCCGAGGGCGTCCCGATGTCCAGGTCCCCCGACTGCTCACTGTCACCGTCCCCGGCCGCTTTCCACAGGTGGTTTATCCCAGGCCCCGGTCGGGCCGGCATGGCCGCCCCGGCAGAGGACGATCCGACTGCGGGACTCGAGTCGTACCTGTCCGGGGAATTGGACTGTCGGGTAACCGGGACCGAGGTACTCAGCGAGGGGCTCAACCGGGTCATCGGGATCCGCACCGAAGGGGGTGAGACCGCCTATGTCCTCCGTCGACCCGAGATGCTCAGAGAAACCGCGCTGTTCATCGGGCTCCGCCAGGAGTACGAGGTGTTGCGCCGGCTTCGGCCGACGCCGGTCAGGGCTCCAGACCCCGTCCTGTACTGTGAGGACGACTCCGTCCTGGGCGGACCGTTTATCGTGACCACATATCTGGATGGCACGCCGATCCCGATGGGTGCGGACCTTCCCGAGCGGTTCCAAACCGCCGCCGCTCGCGAGCGCCTGGCGTGCCGGTACATCGAGACGCTTGCGACGATCCACGGGGTGGACACGGCCCCGTTCGAGTCGGTCTGTGAGCGGGTGTCTCCCCGCGACCAGCTCGACCGGGCGACCGCCCGGCTCGATCGGATCTCCCGGAGGACCACCCTCGATGTCTCGGACCTCCATGCCGTCGCGGAGCGGCTCCGCCAGACCGCGCCGCCAGACCGGGAACCGCGGCTCGTCCATGGGGACTTCAAGCCCGACAACGTGTTCCTCGGGGGAGCAGACCACCCCGAAGTCACGGGCGTGGCCGACTGGGAGACCGCCATGCTCGGCGACCCGCTGATCGAACTCGGATACCTGCTCCTCTACTGGCGGGACGAGGGGGACCCGACACCGTCGCTCGACGGACTCACGACGGCGGAGGCCGGGGCGGACACTCTCGCCCGGCTGGGACAGATCGACGCCGAGGGGTTCATGCCGTTCACGACGAGACCCGGAAGCCCAAGTCGTCGCGAGTTGGTCGAACGCTACGAGGATGCGATCGGGTACGCGCTCGACTCCCCGCAGTTCTATTTGGGCCACGCCGCGTTCATGCTCGCCACGGTCTGGGCGGACCTGCACCGACATCACCGGGAAGCCGGGGACCGGTCGGAGCGCGTTCCCATGATCGAGTATATGACTCGCGTCGCAACGAGCGTCGTCAATGGCGAGTTCCGACTGTAGGCCAGCTGGACCGGCCGTGTGGCTTCTGGCCGGCCGTTGACCCACGGGAATGATACGATACGGACGCCCTGTCGGAAGGGCCGGGGAGATCAGTCGGACCCGAGTTGTGACACCGTCACGGCGGCTGAACTGTCCGATCCGCTGACCTCCGTGATCCGTCCCTCGACGGTCGGGGCAATCGGGGACTCCTCGGCGATGTTGTCCACGATGAGTTGGGCCAGATACGGCCCGCCGTTCTCGTCGATGAGCCGTGTCGCATCCTCGAACATCTCGTACCCGTCGCCGCCGCCGGCGACGAAGTTGTTCGTCGCCAGCGTGTAGGTCGCGTCGTCCTCGAGCGGGTCGCCACCCACGGTCACCTCCTCGATCCGGTTGCCAGGGTCCGCGTCCGGGTTCCAGGTGTAGGCCATGCCCCCGACCTGCGGGAACCGTCCGGCGAGATCCCCGACCTTGCTGACGCCGTTCTCGAGGGCCTCCCGGATCGTGGCTCCGTCGACCTCGAGTTTGACCACCGTGTTGCCGAACGGCAGGACGTTGTACACCAGGAGCTTCGAGATGTCGGCCGGCGAGTCCGGGGTCGCGTCGGGGAAGTACAGCGTGTCCGTCCGGATGCCGCCGCCGTTCATCAGCGCGACATCGGAGTCGGTGAACTCCAGCGTCTTGTCGGCGATGTAGTTGCCCGTGTTCGCCTCCTCCGTCCGGACGACGTCCCTTCGCGTGTCAAGCGGGACCTCGGTCTGGCCGACCGTCTCGTCGAGGTCCTCTAGACGCTGCTCATAATCCTCTTTCACGCTCAGAACGGCCGGGTCCGGTTCAAGACCGGTCTCCTTAACCTCCGTTCCCAGTTCATGGAGAGTGAACTCGTGACTGGCGACCGATCCGTCCTCAACGTTGAGCGTGAGCTCGCCGACGAATGCGAACTGGTCGCCGACGGCCGAGAGGATCGTCCCGTTGATGACCTTGGGACCGTCCTCGAACACCAGGCCCGCGTGGTCGCCGACGACCGCATCGATATCGGCCTCGAGGTCCGCCAGGATGTCCTCCATGATCGGGCTCGACACGTGCGAGAGCACGACGACCACGTCGGCCCCTTCCTCGCGCATCTGCGGGACGACCTCCTCGAGCGAATCCGCGATGTCTTGCACGGTCGCGTTCTCCCCGAGGTTCGTGATTTCCGGCGCCTCCTCGTTGATCACACCCGTGAGCCCGACCGTCACGTCACCCACCTCGTCGAAGACGTACCGGCGCGCGCCCTGCTCCTTGCCGAACACGTCACCGGTCCGCTCGTCCAGCAGGTTCGCGCTCAACCAGGTGAACTCGCTGGCCGCGATACTGTCGCGGGCGACGTCCGGCCCCAGGTCGAAGTCGTGGTTGCCCAGCGTGTTGTACCGCAACCCGCCCGCGTTCAGCGCGTCGGTCATGTGGTCCCCGTCGAAGAACGAGGAGAGGACCGACGACGCGAGATCATCGCCGTTCCCGACCATGATCGACCCGACGGATTCGGCATCGATGCGGTTCATCAGGCCGAAGTAGTTGGCGATGTTCAGTGGGGGAACGAACATGTTCTCGAACCGGCCGTGGAAGTGCGTGTCGTGAATCAGCGTCACCTGGCCGGAGGTCTTCGAGTCGGGCACGTTACGCGAACTGGTCGCCTGTTCGCTGATCTGCCCGCGGATCTCGCCGGAGGGGTTGGCCTCGGTATGAACGTTGACGTACGTCCGGCCGGCCTGGATCGCCTCGACCAACTCCTCGAAGCTGCGGTCGCCAAACGGGCCGGTCAGGTCGTCTTCGGAGATCGTCCCCTCCGCGAGAACCCCCTGCGTCCGGCCGTCGGTCGAGCCGCTGAACAGCCCCACGACGACGGGGCCGTTCTCGTTGGCCACCTCGTAATGGATGTGGGCTGCAACGACATCCTCGATATTGGCGACGATCAACTTGTAATCCAGCGTGGCCTCCTGCTCGTCGAGTTTGAATTTCGCAGTTCCCGTCGCGTCCGTTTCGACCGGTGGAACCTCCTCGTCACCGGAACACGCCGCGACGAACGTCTTGCGCTGGTCGTTCCCCTTGCCGTTCTTGCCCGGACGAGCGGCGACCGGTCCGGTCAACACCCCGGAGAGCGCACCCGCACCGATCGCACCCAGGAACGTACGGCGGGGCTGCAAGACGTCAGTCTCGGCGTCACCTGTGCCACCATCACCGTTATGCCGTCCCATAACGCGAGCCTCTACAGTACCCCTTGGAATAAACTATCCTTTTGAGGTAACCTGACGCCAGCCTGGCTCGCAGAACTGTCGCCGTGGTCACGCGCAGAGGCGATCTCGATGATGACCCATCGGATGGGACGATTCGCCTCAGTCACTCCCGGTACAGGCCTCGAACCGGTACTGAAATCCTGATCCTTACCGCCACCCGCTCACCCGCAAGAGGGACCTTCCCAGGGTGAGAGTCACTTGGTCGGGGACACGGGACTCGGTTCCACCTTGGTCGAGAGATACGCCGCCAGGTCCGTCGACGTGATGACGCCGATCACCGTTCCATCGTCGACGACCGGGAAGTGATCGAACCCGTGTTCAATCATGCGATCAGCCACGCTGCGAACGGGTTCACGCGCAGTCGTCGTGATGACATCCGTACTCATGGTCGTCCCGACGGTCGTGTCGGGTCGGAGCTCGCCCGTCGCGACGGCTCTGGTGAAATCGGTCGCCGTCAGGATCCCCTCGAGTTGATCCTCCCCATCGATCACGATGACCGACCCGATGTCCTTCTCGAGCATCACCCGGCCCGCGTCCCGAAGTGGGGTTTCGGTCCCGACAGTCTCTACCGGTGACGACATCAGACTTCCCACGAACACGTCTTCCATCACCTCCCGTAGTGGCTCCCCGAGAATAAGGGTTGTCTCCGCTCCGGTGGACGGCCGAGCAGAGGCGCTTGGAGCGGTGCTGACACGCGTGTCTCGCCGGGAACCCCGTCCGGCCAGTCACGGTATCTCGTCACAACGGCCATGCCAGTTATTATATGCAGACGGTCCGGCGAACCGGACGATGCGAAACGGTATACCCGCCGGGACCCACTACCATATGTGAAAAGTACCACTGAGGAGGCGACGTCCGACCCGCAGTCTGAGGACCTCTACGGGAGCAACGTGGGACCGGCCGTACTGGCATCGCTGGGCTCCGTCGGGCTAGCACTGTACTACTATTACGTCCGTGGCGAGAAACAGCGAGGCCAGTTCATCGGGCTCTGGCCAGCCACGATCCTCGGGCTCGCGGTCTACCTCAAGGTGGCCGAACTGACGCGGCTCATCGACCGGTCGAGGGACTGAGCCCCCCGCCGGACCGCCTGTCAGTGCACTGGTCCGACCCCCCTGACACCCACCGGTGTCCACCAGAACCTCTCTCATGAGTTTATCCCTTCCCGCGACGGTTCGACGACTCGACCTCCAAACCAGGGTCCAGTATGGCCTGATGGTTCTCTTCGGGACGCTGTGTCTTCTCGCGGCGGTCGCCCCGATCGAACTCCTGACGAAGGCGGTGCTCGTCTCAGCGCTGTTCGGATTCACCGGAGGCCTCTGGGTCGCACACTTGGTTCAGGTCGTTCAGTCGGCCGCCGACCGGAGTGAGAGCGGTGAGGACCCATGACCCCGGATCCCGTCGACGAGGAGTCTCAACCCACGTCGTTTCTCGCTGGGATCGAGTTTCTGACTGGCAAGGACCCCAACGCCGGGTCGTTCCTGCTCGTGGTCGGGCTCACGACGGTCGTGTTCATCGCCGCGTTCCAGTTCACGCTCCCGGAGCCGATTTCTCACCTGCTGACCGGGCTCGTCCTGGTCGTGGCCGTCATCAGTTTCACCATCGGGGCCATCCTCGATATGCTCGGTCACTTCGACCCCGCGCCGGACCAGGCTGATCGATGAAATCCAGTGACTCGGCGTGGTGGAAGCCCTCCGACCGTGTGCTGAGGGTGTCGGTGCGGCCCCGTCTTGCTCAGGATCCCTCTCACGTGGTCTGTCCCACCGACCGAATAGTGGTAGTGCAACCCAGGGAGACCGTCTTGAGGCGCCCAGGAGCCGGGGACGGGACAAGGACGCCTGATCACGCCTCCAGGCTGGGCCTGGGGCACCCATCCGACACCCGGGACCGGGCAGTTCGTCAGTGTCTCGGCTTCGATTCGGTGGTCGACGGATGACGGGACTGCGGGTGGTCCGGGATATCGTGTTCCTGGCACGGACCAGGGAGGTCCCGTTCATGGCGGCCGCCATCGCCCACTACGCGCTGGTGTCGATCCTCCCGGTTGGCCTGCTCGCGCTGGCCCTAGCCACGCTCCTGGGTACCGGGGCGATGATCGAGACCGTCGTCCGGACGCGGCTCGCGGCCCTGCTCTCGGAGAGCGGCAAGGAGGTGGTTGTTACGGCACTGACTGGCACGGATGGGGCGGTCGGCGCGGGGATCCTGAGCGTTCTCGTCGCGGTCTGGAGCGGATCGATGGTCTTCCGGAGCCTCGTCATCGCGTTCGCGGAGGTGTACGGCGTCGAGTCTTCCCCCCCGATCCTCGAGCAACTCCGCGATGCAGTCCTGATCGGTGGGTCACTCATCCTGGTGGCTGCCGCAGTTGGCGCGGCCGGGTTCGTCGTCACGGTCGTCTCGATCCCGATCCCCTGGCCGGCGTTCGTGGGAGCGGTGAGCCTGTTCGTGACGCTGGTGGCCGTGCTGCTTCCCGTGTACTACGTCCTCACGCCAGTCGAGGCGTCCGTGCGGGACGTCCTTCCGGGAACCGGCCTCGCGGCCATGGGACTCGTCAGTATCCAGGTCCTGTTCGTCTACTACGCCCGGTTCGCGGGCGAGTATCAGGCCCTGGGGCTGCTCGGCGCCGTCCTTCTGTTCGTCGTGTGGCTGTATTCCGGGGGTCTCATTGTCCTCCTGGGTGGGGTGGTGAACTGCGTGATTAGCTCGTCGCGGTAATCCACCGCGTCCCGACAGCGGATTCGGGCGCTCAGATCCGCGACACGCGGCGACCTCGTGGGATCTGCTCACCGATGAGCAAACCCGCGATCGACCCACCTGCCGGGCGGGCCGGCCACCTCGGGACGCCGACCCGTCTGTCGCCCGACGCTCTCACCGCTGGACCAGGGCGTCCTCGGGGTACCCGGTTCGTCGCCTGGCGGCCCGTTTCTCGGCCTCGGTCAGGCGGTACGGGGACAGTTCCGCTTCGAGCGGGCCGAGTGCCCCACGCCGCGTCTGGTGGGCCTCCAGGAACTCGGCGATCCGATCGGCAGCGATCTGTTTGAGCTCGCCACTCAGCAGCGAGCCGTCTCGGTACTCCCGGGCCAGTCGCTCGACACGCTCGTCGTCAGCCTCGAAGAACGCGTATAACAATTGGTAGGCGACGTCGACCTCCGGGTCACCCCCCTGCGCGCGATGGGTGTCAACGTCCGACTGCCCACCCGAGTAGGCGTGGGTGTGGACCTTCGTTTCGACAGTCGTCCGGTCGTCCGAGAGGAGGATGCTCGGCGCGTCGTCGGAGGAACTCATCTTGCCAGGGCCCCGGAGACTCGGGAGGAACTTCGCGAGCAGCGCCCCCGGTTTGGCCACGTCGTATCGCTGTTTGGCGGCGACGTCCCGACAGACCCGCACGTGTGGATCCTGGTCGATCGCGATCGGGACGAGCGTCGGGTGACGGCCGTCGACCAATTGGGGCAACAGGAGATGAGCCGTTTGGACGGCGGGGTAGAACGACAGCCCGATGGTCTCCGGGTCCCCGTAGGTGGCGTCCACCGTCGACTGCGTTATTTCCTTCCCGAAGGCGGCGGCAAGCGGGTAGATCACGTCGGCATCCGCGGAGTCGATGACGATCCGCGTGCGGTCCGGGTCGAACCCGACCGCGAGGATGTCACGAAGGTTCTCGCGGGTATGGTCACTGATCTCGGCGATGGTGGCATCCTTCAGGAGGTACTTCTCGTCATCCGAGACGGGGATATAGACGGTCGTCCCGGCCGTCTCCTGGAGGTACTTGGCGAAGTACAAGGGAACGATGTGACCGATATGCATCGGGCCCGACGGGCCGCGGCCGGTGACGATCGACTGGGCGGCGCCCCGATCGGCAGCGGCCAGGAACGGGTCGAGGTCACGCTGAGCGTAGAAGGTTCCCCGGCGAACGAGCGGGTGGCCCGCGCCCGGGAACCGCCGTTTCTGGGCCGGGGTGAGACGGTCGGCCCCGAACTCTGCGAGCAGTGTGTCGTAATCGATCTCGCCGTCGACAGTGTACGGCGTCACGGTCGTGTCGTCGGTCGCTGGCATTGGATGTGGGTCGGTCTGGAGGGAGGCGGTCTGATTCCGGTCCGGTCGAGAAACCGAGCAGGAGTGAGCACCGCGGCCCTAGCGCCCGGGTGACGCCCGGCCGCCATTGCGCGCGATACTGTCCACTCTCCGGGACGCTTGCCAGCGCCAGCGACCGGCGTGGAGAGCGGACACTCTGTCCTGTACACGAATATCGGAGGGATATATGTGCTACGGTTCCCGCCCCGCGACCGGTCCGAAGACGCCCCCAGCGGCCACTGAGTCCAACCTGGGGACGGTCTCCAGCCGGCCGACCGGACGCCCAGACCCTCGTCAATGACACGAAGGGGCGATGGGTTCCCGCCCAGACCCGGGCTCAGTTCCCCTGAATCGCGTCGATCACCATCGCCGCGGCCACCGTCACCTCCTTGGGGACCGTGCTGGCGTCGTCGATGGTGATCTCGTATCGGTCGCGCAGCGAGAGTTGGCCGGTAATGGACCCGACGTGAGCGCCCTCAGGATCCGTGATCTCGTACTTGTGTGGGATCAGGGCGCCGAACGGCAGGTAGTGGCGTGCTAGCGTCACGAGTGCGCCCCGGGACCTGATCGTGGCGAGGGTGGCTTCAGTGTCCGCGTCCCGGATCGTCCAGACATCGCGGAACACGGAGAAGTCGTTGTCCAAGATAACCAGCGGCTCGCCGGTCTGGGAGTCCGTGAGGAGGTAGTTTCCGGCGACGTCGATGATCCCGCCGGCCTCCACTTTGAACACGTCAGTTCCGTCCCCGTCGGTGAACGGGAACTGTTCTTTCATCCGGAACATCTTCTGTTTCCCCTTGAGGACCGTGTTCCCGGCGGCGTCGTAGGCGGCGTACTTGTTCCGGATCAACGACTGTTCGACCGTGTACGTATCATCCGAGAGGTCGACCCCCTGAATATCGTACTCCGGGGTACTCATCGGATTGGTCCTCGCGGGACAGCGGCTTCAATCTTCACTTCGGGGCCCGATTGCAGGTCGTCCCACCCGTCCGGCCACCGCTCGCGACGGGCCCGACCCGCTGCGACCGGCCCCGACCACGGGTTTTCACGACTGGACTCCGCCCCGGGAAAGTCGGTTATAAGTCGCTGGGTCAGGACCCCCGGACCAGCACCACCCATGCCCGGACCAGTGTTCATCGACGGCGACGAGATCGAACTCCGCACGATCGAGAGGGCGGACATCGAGTTCCTCCAGGAGGGCATCAACCACCCGGCCGTACGTCGGTTCGCGGGTGGCGACCTCCCGTACAACCGGGAGCGATACGAGACGGAGCGGTTCGACCGGCTGTCCGACGGGGAGTTCCTCCACCTGCTCGTCTGTGAGGGCGACCAGCGGCTGGGTGACGTCTCGCTCGCGCCGATCGATGACCGGCGCGGGTGGGCCAACATCGGGTACTGGATCCATCCCGACCATCAGGGACGAGGGTACGCGACCGCGGCGGCCCGCCTGGCGGTCACTCACGGCTTCGAGGAACTCCGGCTCCATCGGATCTCGGCCACCATGGTCGCTCACAACGA
>CAZCXJ010000085.1:4840-9575 GCA_964502585.1 uncultured Candidatus Halobonum sp. | reverse complement strand
AGCAGCGAACACCGGGCTTTGAGCGTGGCGTTAATCCCGGCCTTCGAGACGCTAATCTCCTGCTGTTCAAGGCCCTGGTGCATGGCCGAGCGGTCGCCGGCGTCCATCTTGTCGAGCTCGTCGATCGCCGCGATTCCTTTGTCCGCGAGCACGAGCGCCCCCGCCTCGAGCGTCCACTGCTGACCGTCGCCGAAGTCGCTGCGGACCGCCGCGGCGGTGAGCCCGGCGGCCGAGGACCCTTTGCCCGAGGTGTACACCGACCGTGGGGCCACGTTGCGGATGTACGAGAGAAGCTGGGAGTTGTGCGAGACGATCCCGTTCGAGAGGTACGTGTGTGTCCCCTCGACCTCGAGGTCGTACACCCAGTCGTCGGCCGGATCGACGGGCTCGATCGTCTCGATTCGGTCCCAGCCGAGGTCGCTGTGGGCCAGGGCTCGGAGCGCGTCGACAGTCGGCGCCACAGCCAGGGCGTCCCCCGGCGGTGTACTGGCGGCCGTCCCGCCACCGTCCGTCCGGGCTCGGGACGCATGGTCGGCTCGCGCGTCCGCAGGCCGAACCTGTTCGAGCTGCCGTTCGAACGTCTGGACGACGCGCTCAAGCGACGCGCGGCCGGGGTTCCGGTCCCCCCGTTCGTACTGGCGGTACGTCGATTCCGGGACCGAAAAGGCGGCCCGTGAGATTCCGAGTGCCTCCCGGACCTGCCGGAGGACCGGCCCAAGATTCGGAATGCAATCCGGGTCCGCGTGGCTGGGCGGTTCGCCCGCCGGGCCCGCTCCGCGGGGTATGGCGATGAACTCGCCCTCCGCGAGGTCCGCCATCCGCCTGGGGACCAGCCGGCCCCCCGACTGGACGAACAGTGGATGCGAGGGGGTCGCCTCGAGTTCGCGGCCGCTGGCCGTCCGGAGACGGTACATCTCGGCCGGCGCCTCCCGCTTCCAGACCTTGGTCGCGCGTCCGACACCGACGGTCCCGTCCGGACGGGACGTCAGCACCTCGATATCGACCGGCTGATACACCCCGTCGTCCACGGGGACCGGGTCGTCAAGCCGAGATTCGACGAGTTCCCGGATCCGCCGCTCCGTCCCGTCCGCCAGCCTGACGGTCGTCTCCCCGGCGGTACACTTCCCCGTGCCGGGGTCGCCGATCAGGAGCATGTGGAGGTCACCCCGAACCCGGGACCCGTCGGGCAGGTGTTTGGTGACCCCGGAGAACAACTGGAGCGCCATCGCGAGCTTCTCCTGGTCGAACCCGTAAATGGACGGGGCGATCGATGCGACCATCCGGTCGTAGATGTCGGGATCCGCCGAGAGTTCGAGGATCTCCTGGACGTCCGCCTCATCGATCTCCATGTTTTCGAACTCCTCGTCCTCCTGGGTGACGGAGACCCCGTCCATGTACAGGTCGAACACGGGCGTCTTCTCGTTGCCGGAGGTCACCTGATCGATGTGGAGGACGCCGACCACGGTCACGTGGTCGCCCGGCGTCACCCTCCCGCAGATGTCGTCCTCGAGGTTCACGTCGATACTCTGTGGCGTCTCGCCTCCGCGCAGGCCCTCTGGCGACTCCTGAACCTGGAGCTTCTGGGAGTCGACGAACTCCGACTGGTCGTGGTTGACACGGAACGGGCCCTGACGCTCACAGCCCTGGCACTCGTGGGGCTCCTGGAAGCCCGTGTCGGACTGTGGGATGTACGTCATCGTCCCGCACCGCTGGCATTCGAAGGCGGCCTCGACGACCCGGGGACGGACGTCCGTGGCCTTGCGGATGATCCCCCGAACGGCGATCAGCGACCCGACGTGGTCGTCCTGGACGCGGATGCTCCGGATCTCGACCGTCCGGTCCGCGGGTAAGTTCCGCAGCCGGACGTGAGCCTGCCCAAGGGAAATGTCCGCCGGGAGGTCGTAGGTCCGCAGCGCCTCCTCGGCGAGGTCGAGCATATCATCCGGGCGGTCCAAGAACCGTTCGGCCAGTTCCGGGTCGAACGTGAACAGGTCGTCGTAGTCGAGATACAGCGACCGTTGCTCCGATGGATATCGCTGGGCCAACGCCGCGATCTCGTCGGCGTAATAGGTTCGGTAGAAGCTGAGGAGTTGATCGAACTCCTGTCGCTCGGCCTGGCTCATCACCCCGACCTTGTGGGTTCCTCCGCTAAGTACTATCGGCTTGGACTGGAAGTGACGCCGGCTGGCGCCAGCATCGGCACGATCCTCGGGATGGATCCGTCCACCGGATCCCCTGGCCCGAGACCCCGCAACCCGCCCCGACCCGGCACGACCTCAGCCCATCGGCGTGTCCGCGGCCAGGCGTTCGATCACGTCAAGCCCCGCGTACGCCCCGAACGCAGCCATCGTCATCCCGCCGGTCTGGACCAGGGCCGTTGCCAGCGCGTTCGGCGCGTACGCCAGCGGCGCGTAGATGAACCACGCTCCGAACAGCGCGGTCAGGACGCTCGCCGCAAGCCGCGGATCCCCGGTCGTCCGGTGCTCGCGGAGGTTGTGCCCCGCGAACACCTCGGCCACCAGCGCCGACACGATCATGCTCCCCGCGAATCCCACGGACGCCCAGCCGAGCACCGCCCCCAGGCCTGCCACGACCGGGAACACCGGCGCGGCCGCTGCGACCCTGACTGACAACGTGGTGAGACCGTCCGTCGTCATCGGACACGGGTTCGGCCGCCCGCCGCTTAACGGTTGATACCCTCGGTCAGGCGGGGGCCTCGGCCCGCGTCACCGACGGCCAGCGCGCGCTGAACCGGTACTCCTCGGCCCACTTCGTGTCCGTGTGCACCTCGTCCGGGTCGGCTACCCGGAAGCTAATCGTCGAGTCGTACTCGTCCCGTCGGACCACGTACAACCCATCCGTCGCCCGGCAGTCCACCAGCACCAGGTCCGTCTCGTCGGGATCCGGCCCGGTCGTGTGTCCCGTATCAAACCGGACCCGGCCGTCGACCAGGTAGCCCGGGCGGACGGTCGTCCGACACCAGTGGCCGTCCGGCGCCCCGAGTAGCAGGTCGTACGGCCGGTCGTCCGCGACGACCCGGGCGACCGGGACCCCATGCCCACGTAGTCGCTCGATCACCCGCCGGCCGTCACGCTCTGGCGGGCGTGGCGTCGCCTCCGGCGGCCAGTTCGCGTCGAAGGCGTAGTCCTCCGCCCAGTTGATCGTGCGGTCGGTCTGTTCCGGGTCCTCGACGCGGAGTTCCATCCTCGAGTCAAAAGCGTCCTCTCTTATCAGGTACATCGACTCGAGCTCGTGACAGTACACGATGAAGAAGTCGACATCGCCGTCGTACTTTTCGTAGACGTTGCCTTGAGAATTAGTGTGACTCGACTTCCCTTTGAACTGGACCTTGCCGTCCGCCACCCATCCCGTTTTGATTTGAACCGAGAGGAGACCCGAATCCTGTTCGACGATAACATCGTACCTTTCGTTGTCTCCGAAGGGAGTGGAAACTGGGATCCCCCGCTTCCGGAGTTCAGCAATAACGACCGCCTCCGTATACTCCCCTTTCTCGTGCGGGTCCAGATTGTCAACCGATGGCATAGAATGACATACGGCTCGGAGATGAGTTGAACGCTCGCCAGAAAGCGGAAGTGAAACGGTTCCGGGTTCGCCGATCTATCCCGGCGAGATTTCGGAAAGCGGACGACGGTGAGACTACGTACCATTGTACCATAGTATTCTCTGAATTATCTCAGAATCGACTCTTATCCATCTTTACTCGCGATGTCTTAGACAATGTTCGAATGGGACCGCCCAGATTTGAACTGGGGTCAACGGTACCCAAAACCGCAAGGATGGACCAGGCTACCCTACGGTCCCACGACTCCAATTCTGTCGGACCGCGATGAAAGCGTTTCGCTCCGAGTCGCCCCCGGGGGCTTTCGTATAAAAATACCGATAGGTCCGAACTAGTCGACGCAATCCGGACAGGGAATCACGCGAAGAAGAACTGGACGCCCACGGTGGTGACGACCGCGAACAGGAGCTGGAGGGGACCGCCGACTCGGAGGTAATCAGAAAACCGGTAGCCCCCCGGACCGTACACGAACAGGTTGGTCTGGTAACCGATGGGTGTCATGAAGGCGGTCGAGGCGGCGAAGGTGACGGTCATGGCGAACGCCAGGGGACTGGCGTTCAGCCCCGCGGCGGCTTCCAGCGCGACGGGGATCATCAGGACGACGCTGGCGTTGTTGGAGACGACGTTGGTGAGCAGCGCGGTGACGACATAAAAAAGGCCGATAACGGCGAGCGGTGGAAGGACGGCTGCGGTGGCGACGATGGTTTCCGCGAGCAGGCTTGCACCTCCGGAGGTTTCGAGAGCGATCCCCAGGGGGATGACTCCGGCCAGGAGGAAGACGACGTCCCACTGGACGGCCTCGTACACTTCCCCGGGGTGGAGACAGCCGGTCGCGACCATGGCGAGAGCGCCGGCCAGGGCGGCTACGACCACGGGGAGGATATCGAGCGCGGCGAGACCGACGACGGCGGCGACGATGCCGAGCGCGACGGGCGTTTTCGATCGGCGGAAGTTGCGCCGGGCGACCTCGCCGGCGACGATGAAGTTCCGGTTGGCGTCGAGCCGTTCGACGCTGTCGACGGTGGCCTGGACGAGCAGGGTGTCGCCGACCCGGAGCGGGAGCTGGTCCATGCGGCGCCGGACGAGTGAGCCGCCGCGACGCAGCGCCAGGACAGTGGCGTCGTACCGCTGGCGGAACTCGGCGGAGGCGAGCGA
>CAZCXJ010000085.1:4449-4830 GCA_964502585.1 uncultured Candidatus Halobonum sp. | reverse complement strand
CGTGAATGGACTCGCCCCCGCGACGCACCACGAGGACCGTCGCGCGGTACCGCTCGCGGAACCCACACTCCGCGATGGTGTCGCCGACGAGCGACGAGCCGGGAGCGACCACCACTTCGACCAGGTTTTGGCCTTCCTCGGCGGCCTCGAGCTCGGGCTCGTCGACGGTGACCTCGGGGACGAGATCGAGTCCCTCGACGTCGAGCAGGTCGACGAGGGTGTCACGGTCGGTCCGGACGACGAACACGTCGCCCGCGCGGATCCCCCGGGGGGCCAGGGGTTCGAGGTACACCCGGTCTCCCCGGATGAGTTGCAGCAGGTCGACGTCGAACTCGGCTTCGAGGAAGGCCTCCCGTACGCGTCGGCCGACGAGCGGCGATT
>CAZCXJ010000085.1:0-4439 GCA_964502585.1 uncultured Candidatus Halobonum sp. | reverse complement strand
AGGTACTCGGCCATGCCGAACTCCTCGGTGAGGTCGGTCCGGGGGCGGATCCGGGCGGGGGTGAGATACCGGCCGAGCGTGAGGAGATAGGCGGTCCCTACGACGAGCAGGACCAGCCCCAGGCCGGTAAACTCGAACATACCGAACGGCCGCGCGAAGGCCGGCGGTGCGAGCCGGGCGTACAGGTCGGAGGCGAGGATGTTGGTCGACGTACCGATCAGTGTGAGCGTCCCCCCGAACATGGAGGCGAACGAGAGCGGCATGAGCAGTTTCGAGGGGGAGGTGCCCCCACGCTCGGCGAGGTCAGTCACCATCGGCAGGAGGATGGCGACGGCAGCCGTGTTGTTGATGAACCCGGAGACGGGTCCCACGGCGCCGACAGTCGCGCCTAGCTGTTTGAGTTCGCTGTCCTCCGTGACACGAGAGATGGCGGTGCCGAGCCGCTGGATGAGCCCGGTCCGCTGGACCCCCTCGCTGAGGACGAACATGGCGAGCACGGTGAGCGTCGCGGCGTTGGCGAAGCCGGACAGGCCCTGCTCGACGGTGATCAGTTCGAGCGGCCCAGCAAGCAGTCCTGCGGCCGCGAGCGTCCGGCTGACCGGGCCGGACAACAGGAGCGCGACCATCACGCCGATCGCGGTGATGTCGGCGGGGACGGGTTCGGTGACGAACAGGACGAGGGCCGCCACCACCAACAGGAGGACCGCGAGGATCTCCGGCGTGAGTGGCACGGTCTGGGAGAGCCCACCGGACGGCAAAAGGCTACGGATTCGGCCAGGGGCGTCGATGTGCGGGGCTGGCGGCTACTCGTTCGCGTCCGCGAGTTCCTGTTCGGCGACGATGTCGAACGGATCGGCATCGCGGCGAATGCAGTCGAGGATACGGAAAGCGTCGTCAGGGGCCAGGAAGTGTTCCGTGACCGCACGTCCCAGCGGCGTCGGGTCCAGGCCGTCGATGAAGTCCCACTCGAGAAGTTTGCCCACGGCGTGGGTCGTCGGGACCTCGCCGACCATCCGGTCATTGAGCCGCTTGGCCGCCCGGCCCGCGACGACGATGTTGGCGAGGGTTTCGGCGGCCGCGGCAGCCTCGTCGTAGACGGTCCGGACGTCCTCCATCTCGCCTTTGAGCAGGGTGAATGCCACCTCGTCCTCGGTCCGCTCCATAGAATTGTGATACGTGCCGTCCGGCTCGACCAGGACGTACACTGTCCCACGGTCGTGGTAATCCGGGCGACCAGCCCGGCCCAGCATCTGCTCGAACTCCTGGACGGAAAGCCACTCGATCCCCATGGCCAGCGAGTCGAAGACCACCTGCGATGCGGGGAAGTCAACCCCGGCCGCGAGCGCCGCGGTCGTAACGACGGCCGCGAGGTCTTGGTCGGCGAACTGCTCCTCGACGCGTTTCCGCCGGGCGTAGTCCAGCCCCGCATGGTACGGGGCACTGGCGTACTCCAGTTTCCGGCTAATCTCGTGACACCGCCGTCGGGAGTTCGTGAACACGATGGTCTGGCCGCGATATCCCTTGGAGGACTCCCGGTCGAACTCGCGTTTGACCAGCCTGTTTTCGATCCGGACCTTCTCGCGGCCGTCCGCGAACGTGACGTGTCGCTCGATCGGAATCGGGCGCTCCTCGAACTCGATGAGCCGGGCGCCGAGACGTTCCGCGAGCCATCCCGGGTTCCCCACCGTCGCGGAGAGATAGACCCACTGGGCGTCCGTCCCGCGCCGGGCACAGTAGTGGTCCAGCCGCGCGATCAGCCCGTCGAGACGGTGGCCGCGTTCACCCTCCTTTAGAGTGTGAATCTCGTCGATGACGACGGTCCCGATCTCGCCGAGGTCCTTCCCGGTCCGGAGCGCGTGGTCGATTCCCTCGTAGGTTCCCACGATCACATCCGCGCCGGGATCGAACCGCTCGCCGCTCCCGCGGATCCGGGAGGCGCCGACCCGAAGCGACACGTCCAGGACATCACCGTACCGGTCCTGGAAATCGCCGTGCTTCTGGTTCGCCAGGGCCACGAGTGGGACGAGAAACAGGAGCTTACCCTGCCCGTTGAGAGCCCGGTTCACGCCCGCGAGTTCTCCGACGAGCGTCTTGCCGGTCGCGGTGGCGCTGACGACGAGCTGGTCGACACCGTCGAACAGCCCGTTCCGGACCGCCAGCGATTGGACCGGGAGGAGCTCCTCGAACCGGTCAGCCGTGCGGTCCTGAAGGGCCGGATAGAGATCGAGGTCCTCCACCCGGACGGGATCGACCTCGTCGACGGTCGCGGAGATCTCGTCGAACTTCGTCAGGTCCGGGTCGAGGTTCCCCTGCAGGAGGTCCGTAATCCGGTCGAGGTCCTGGGTCTCGAACAGAAGCTCCTCGAGCCGCTCACGGGCCGCTCCGGTGAACTGGCCACGGAACGCCAACTCCCTGTCCAGCTCCTCACGTGCACAGTCCGGACAGATGTGGTCCTGGTCGGCTTCGATGGCCGTCTCTGCGGTGATCGGCGAGTACCGGCCCGCGTTGGCACAGTACCGGCAGGTCCGGACCGCGAGTGCCTCGATCCCGTACGCGCCGAACAGTTCCCGGAGCCGGTCCCGCTGACGCGCGCTCGTCTGTTGGGAAATCCGAACGCTGTCGGCCGTCCGGGCGAGGTCAACGAACTGGTCCGGCTGGCGGGGCTCCTCGTTGCTTCCCTGCTTCACCCGGAACCGCCGCGGACGCGGACCCGCCTCCGTTTCTTTCAGTTCCAGGACCCCGCGGAGGACCCGCTCGCCGTCCCGTGTCACGGCGACAAGGAAGTCGTCGCCCCGTTCGTGAAGGAACAGCGTCTCGACCCGTGGGACCTGTTCGCTTGTCCGCTCGTGGCCCGACACACCGGCCATTGACGGAGGCATCACTTCAGGAGTTCGTCTTCCGACCGAGAGAGACACGGACCGCGGTTGGAAGACGGTCCTGGCTGGTGGCGCGTATCCCGGTCCCGTGACTGACGCGCCCGTTCGACGGGGCCACACCCGACGATGGGGTTTAATCGTCAGGAGGTCGTACTGTGGGTGATGGCCAGCGACCCCCCGCGAGCCGGCGATCCCCCTGACATGGAGTCGCTCGTCCGGTCGGACGACCCAAGCTTCCAGCACGTGATGGCGTGTGTGTTCGGGATCCAGGAGCACGAGAGCCGAACGTATCTGACGCTTCTGGAGCACCCGGGAAGTACGGTTGAGGAACTCGCGGAAGAACTCGAACGAGACCGGTCGAACGTGAACCGCTCACTGACGACGCTTCTGGAGAAGGGCCTGGCGAGACGGGAACGCCGCCTCCTCGATCCCGGTGGGTACGTCTACCAGTACACCGCCACGGACCTTCCAGAAGCCAAGCGGATGTTGCATGACGCCCTCGACGAGTGGGTTGAGCGGGTCCACCACAGCATCGAGGAGTTCGGAACGGACTGAACGGGCGGTCGGACGCGGGACTTGAAATGTAGCCCCACCGGATTCGTGTAGGGCCGTCCAGCGTCTGGTCGGTAGTGGGCGTGGAGACCGGCCGACTTTTCACCACGCATCCCAACGAACGAACGATGAGTCCTGGGACCGCCGCCGGCCGCCTCAGTCTCGATCCGAAGGGTCCCACCACGCCGGGCGACGCGACAGACGGGGTGTGGCTCGCCTGTATCGCCTGTGGCGAGACGTTCGCCCCCTTCGAGGCAATCCGGTACACCTGCGATAGCTGCGACGGGCTCCTGGAAGTTCGATACGCCGACCCTGCCGGATGGGAGGACTTCTCCCCGCGGGGTGGAGCGCGGGACGGCGTTTGGCGGTTCGCCGCCGCCCTTCCGTTCGACGAAGGCGTCTCACTCCCGGAGGGAGAGACACCCCTCCATGAGGTCCCGCGTCTCCGGGAAGAGATGGGGGTGTCGCGTCTTCGAGTGAAACACGAGGGGATGAACCCGACCGGGTCGTTCAAGGACCGGGGGATGACCGTCGGCGTTCGGGTCGCCCAACGGGTGGGAGTCGACCGGCTGGCGTGCGCCTCGACAGGGAACACCTCCGCAGCGCTGGCTGCCTACGGCGCCCGCGCAGGACTCGAAACCCTGGTGTTGCTCCCCGCAGGCAAGGTCGCCGCGGGCAAGGTCGCCCAGGCGAGCCTCCATGGTGCTCGGATCCTGGAAGTCGACGGCAACTTCGACGACTGTCTCGACTTGGTACAGGAGCTGGCGGCGCGGGGCGAAGCGTACTTGCTCAATTCCCTGAATCCGTTCCGTCTCGAGGGACAGAAGACGATCGGCTTCGAGATCCTTGAACGGTTTCGTGAGACCCACGGTGTCTGTCCCGATAGGATCGTCCTCCCCGTCGGGAATGCCGGGAACACGGCGGCCCTTTACAAGGCGTTCCGGGAACTCGTCGCCGCGGAGGCACTGCCCCCCGAGGACGTCCCCGCGCTCACGGGCGTCCAGGCATCCG
>CAZCXJ010000084.1:0-9577 GCA_964502585.1 uncultured Candidatus Halobonum sp. | reverse complement strand
TCGGGTACTCCGAGACAATGTCCTCGTGGATGTCGAGGACGTCTTCGACCGACGGATACCAAAACGAGTCGGTCATTATCGGAGGTTCACGTCCGACTGACCTATCGTTTTCTCTCTACGAATGAACGGCTCTCGAAGAGCGCTGCACATCAGTTCGGTCTCTAACCGATATTATCGAAAGGATGTGCGCCCGGAACACTAACGACCGGCGTCATCCCGAGGCGGTGTGCCGCGTCAGCCGGCTAACCCTCGTGCCGGGCATCCGGTGTCGTGTAGCGCGCCTGGGTTCGCCGTCCGTCATCGCTCCCTGGTGGGATCGCTCGGGCGGGGACTGAAGGCGCGCATCTGCCGATAGCCGCCCGGCGGTGAAAAGACCAGCCCCTACCGGCGGATGAACTCCGAGAGCCGCTCTGCGAGGCCGGCGTCCTCACCAAGCCGCAGGTAGAACGCGTCACCGCCGTCCTCGTAGTAGTTGTTGATCCGGCGCTCGATATCGAACCCGATGTGCTGGTAGAACTCGAGTGCATCCTCGTTGCTCGTCCGGGCATGGCAGGTGACGGTCCGATGGTTGTCCGCCACCGACGCAACGAGCCGTTTCCCGTATCCCCGCCCACGTGCCTCCGGCGCTACGACCAAAAACAGGATGTACCCATCCCGTCTCGCGGACACGAACCCAACCAGATCGTCCTTCCGCTGTTCGCCAGTCCCCACTTCGAACAGGAGTCGGCTGGTTGCGCGCTTGTACGCGTCCATGAAGAAGCCCCGCCGCTGTTTGAGGACCCTGTCCTGTCGCCGAACGCGCTCTTTCAGTTCCCACGCCGCTTCCGCGTGCGTGGACTGACCGGGGGCGTCCACCCGGGTTTCGACGTTGACGCTCACTACGTCTATCTACGGCGGTGACGGGATATAATTCCACCGTCGGCGGTGGGACGCAGGGGTGGTTTGGATCAACCTGACCGGGCGAGTTCTCCGCTCCGGATTCCCGGCGGGTCGAATGAGAGACCAAGAGACCCCCGCGCGGAAACGCTATTCAAGCCGGGGGTCGCAGGACCACACATGAGCGACACTCGTGAGTTCGATGGCATCACCCTCAAGCGGGTTCGGGACTACGTCTGGGAGCTCCCTCAGGAAGATGGGATGAACGTCCCGGGGCGGGTGCTCGCTAGCGAACCGCTTCTGGAACAGATCGGTGACGACATGACGCTTCAGCAGTTGAAGAACGCGGCCCACCTGCCGGGGATGACGAAACACGCCATCTGCATGCCGGACGGCCACCAGGGGTACGGCTTTCCGGTCGGCGGTGTCGGGGCGATCGACGCCACGACCGGGTGCATCTCACCCGGAGCGGTGGGCTACGACATCAACTGCCTCGCGGGCGACAGCGAGGTCCTGCTCTCGTTCGGTCGCCGCCGGGAAATTCGGAACCTGGCGAGCGACTTCGAGCGGGAACGGGCCGTCGTCGCGGCGGGCGAGACCGAGACCGATTCCGAGATCCGACTGTTCACTGAGACCGCTCACGAACCGGTATACGAAGTCGAGACGGCCACTGGAGACCGGATCGAAGCCACCGCCGACCA
The DNA here is from genome assembly GCA_964502585.1 of uncultured Candidatus Halobonum sp. Lineage (GTDB taxonomy): Archaea > Halobacteriota > Halobacteria > Halobacteriales > Haloferacaceae > CAZCXJ01. The sequence continues at coordinate 8,000 of CAZCXJ010000084.1, read as the reverse complement.
CCCGTTCCGGACGGCCGAAGGACAGGTCGAACTGAGGAACCTGGACCCCGGAGACGAGGTGTATGTCCATCCGTTCGAGGGGCTCCCCGACGAAGAACCGCCGGAGTTCGTCGTGCTGGACCAGACCGACTTCTCCGGTGAGGATCCCCAGGTCGTTCGCGCGTTGCACGAGCGTGACCTGCTCCCGCTCCGTTCGACGGACGAGGCCTTCAGCCGGTTGCTGAAGCTCGTTGGCTACCACACTGGCGACGGCTCGTTCAGCGATTCACGGTCCTGGTTTCGCGGGGATCGCCCCGATGTCAAAGCGATCCGGGAAGACATCGAGGCGCTCGGGTTCACGCCGTCGCGGGTCCACAAACGCGAGGAGGGCCATGAAACGGACGAGGCCGAGTTCGGAAGCGCCGAGTACAGTATCTGTGTGACCGCGACGGCGTTCAAGCACCTGCTGGTCCGGCTCGGGGCGCCCGAGGGACCGACCGTCGAGTCGGGGTTCGGCGTCCCCGACTACCTCGACCGAGTCACGGACTGGCAGCGGGCGCTGTACCTCTCGGCGTTCTTCGGCGCTGCGATGAGCGCACCGGCAGCGATGACCGACAGGGACCTCGAGTGCCCGTCGGTCTCTCACGACCGGGTGGTATCAGAACGGGACGCAGGTGAGCGGTTCATGCAGGAGTTGATGCGCCATCTGGACGAGCTCGGCGTCGGAACGAACGCGCTGGAGGAAGTTCGACGGACCGAGCGGGCGGGCGGAGAGACCGTCCGACTCCGCTTCGGAATCAACAACGACTCGGAGACGTTGATTCGGTTCTTCTCCCGGGTCGGATACCGCTATGCCCGGGAGAAACAGCGACAGGCCGCACTTGCGATCCAGTACCTCAAATTGCAGCGCCGGGCGGGTGAGGAACGGGCCCGTCACGCGGAAACTGCCCGGCTGCTCACCGATGGAGGGGCCTCGGTCTTGGCGAACGGCCCTCGGACCGGCGGGGAGAACGACCGGGTCGTCAGGGGCAAACGGAACGAGTGCCCGCGGCCGTCGGCGACATTCCCGAATTATGACGAGTTCTGCGAAGGGACCGACGTCCGTGGCGATCTCTCGGTGGCGACCAGTGTCGAGAATGTCCGAAAGAAGGGACCGAAGGCCGTCTACGATATCGGCGTCAGCCACGACGCACATACGTTCGTCGCGAACGGGTTCGTGGTCTCGAACTGTGGCGTCAGGATGATGCGAACCGACCTGGAGTACGAGGACGTTCGCGGCCGCGAGGAGGAACTCGTCGAAACGCTGTTCGCGAACATCCCGTCTGGACTCGGGGGCGGCGGGATCGTGGAAGGAGACAACGACACGGTCGAGGCCGTGCTGCGGCGCGGCGTCGATTGGGCCCACGAACAGGGGTACGCGACGGAATCGGACCTGGCGTGCTGTGAGGACGAGGGTCGACGGTCGGACGCCCGGCCTGAGTACGTCTCCCAGCGGGCCAAGGATCGCGGCAAGAACCAGTTGGGTTCGCTCGGGTCGGGGAATCATTTCCTCGAGGTCCAGCGTGTCACGGATGTGTATGCGGCCGAAACGGCCGACGCGTTCGGACTTCAGAAGGATCAGATCGTGGTGCTGATTCACTGTGGGTCACGTGGGTTGGGCCACCAGGTGTGCACCGACTACCTCCGGGAGATCGAAGAGGAACACGCGGACCTCCTGGCACGGTTGCCCGACAAGGAACTCGCCGCGGCGCCGGCCGGCTCCCGGCTCGCGGAGGAGTACTACGGTGCCATGTGTGCAGCGATCAATTTCGCCTGGGTGAACCGCCAACTCGTGATGCATCGGACCCGGCGAGTGTTCGAACGGGTGTTCGACCGTGATTGGGAGACGATGGGGATGGAACTCCTCTACGACGTCGCCCATAACATCGCCAAACGGGAGGTCCACGAGGTCGATGGGGAGGACCGTGAGTTGTTCGTCCACCGGAAGGGGGCGACGCGGGCGTTTCCCGCAGGCCGGCCCGAAGTGCCGTCCACGTACCGGGACGTCGGGCAGCCGGTCATCATCCCTGGGAGCATGGGCGCGGGGAGCTACGTTCTCGTCGGCGGCAGCGAGTCCATGGCTCAGACCTTTGGGTCCACGGCCCACGGGGCCGGGCGAGTCATGTCCCGGACCCGTGCGAAGGACGAGTACTGGGGGGAAACGGTCCAGGACGAACTCCGCGATCAGCAAGCCATCTACGTGAAAGCCCAGTCTGGAGCCACGGTCGCCGAAGAAGCGCCCGGCGTCTACAAGGACGTTGACGAAGTGGTTCGCGTGAGCGACGCGCTGGGCATCGGCGACAAGGTCGCACGGACGTACCCGGTCTGCAACATCAAGGGCTGAGTCCCCTCCGTCAGGGCTCACTTCTCCCGATAGAACCCGCCCGGGCCGGAGGGCCCTTGGGGGCCACGAGGAGTTGACGGCGCCTCGTCGGCCAGTTCAACACGCTCCGTGGGCGACCGGGGCTCGACCTCCTCACCCTCCCGGAACCGGACGAACGAGAGGTAAAACGGCTCGCCACAGCCGTCGTGACCGTCGCCATCAGAACGGGTCTCAGGGGGCGTCTGGGCCGGCTCCTGGTGTGACAGCTGCGGGTTCCGGCCGGGCGGATACCACGCCACTGCGTCGTCCTCCCCACAGACGAACCTGACGCCGTCGGCGTCCTCGAACCCGTCTGAGGGAGTCACGTACGTCCACCCCTCCAGGGGATACGGTGTGACAGCCTTGTCAGCGAGATACCCCTCGCGTTCGAGTTCGACGACAGCGCCGCATTGCGGACAGTGATACGTGACCGGATAGCCCATACGAACCGTTGGAGGGCGTTCCGTTTACCGCTGTCGTTCGCTCGGAACGGGGCGTTGAAACCCCCCCGACGCGTGTGAAGGAGTATGGGACCCGCGGACCACACGCCCGATTCGACCGTTCGAGCGTACTACGACGCGCTTCGAGGCGGCGACCCCCTGGCACCGTTCTTCGCCGACGCGGTCGACCTCGTCAAGTTTGGGATCGGCGAGCGGCTCGTGGGAAGTGACGAGGTCGCGACCGGGCTTCAAGCCCAGACCGAGCGAACGCGGGACTGGACCGTCCGCAGTCAAGCACTCCGGGTCGTCGACAGGGGAGAGTACGCCGCGTTTTCGGATGACGTCCGGATGGCGTGGCACGATGTCGAAACCGGGGTCGACCACGAGTACGAAACGCGATGGAGTGGCACGCTCGAACGGGTGGGCGGGCGGAATCGAGCGGAGGAAAGCCCGCCCTGGCAGTTTATCGGAATGCACGTTTCGGTGCCGGGACCCACCGCTGAGCAGTGAGATGGTTGGACCGAGCGCTACCGAGGAGGAACGACGGGTCGCGTCGTTTCGGCTACAAATCGGGTTCGTGTTGCTCGTCGGTGCCTCCGGTGGGCTCGTGGCCGTTCGTATGAGCCCGACCCTAATCCAACTGGGAGCGGCCGTGGTCGCCGGGCTGGGACTCGGGGTCGGACTCCTTGCGTTCCTCCGGTGGTCGCTTCCGGGGGCCGGGTTTCCGGGCTGGCGCTAATCCACCCGAGCCAGCCACTGTTGTGGGTCGTCGAGTTCGGCGTCTGTCGGCAGGTTAGCCGGGCGGTCCCACACGCGGCTTGCGGCCTCGATACCGCGGGCGTCGGCAACGGCTTCGAAGAAGGCGGCTCCGCGTTCGTACTGTCGGCGCTTGAGTCCGAGTCCCAGCAGGCGCCTGATGAACTGCGCGATCGGGCCGCCCCCGCTCCGTCGCGCATCGAGTTTTCGGCGCAGGTCCCCGTACTCGCCGTCGAACGCCCGATCCATCACTAGTTCCGCGTATCCCTCGACCGCGGTCATCGCGACGTTCATTTCCCGGAACGCCTCACGATCGACCGACCCGCCGGCGAGGGCCTCGACCCCTTCCTCAACCCGGTCCTCCAGGTATCCCGAGAGCCACGGTGCCGCAGCGAACTCGGCGGCGTGGGCCACCTCGTGGAACGCGATCCATCGGCGGAACCGTGGGTACTCGACGTCGAGGTCGGTCGCGACACGAACGACGTTCGGGCGAACGAAATAGAGCCCGTGGTCTCCGGAGTCGGCCAGGAGGAGCGGGTCGTACTGACCCAGGACGTTCCTGGCAAGGAAGGACAGCGACATGGCCATCGTTCCCGTGTTGACCGAGCGGGCGACGCCGGGGAACAGCGCGCCGGTCTTGCCCTCGATTGGACGCATCACGCGTTCGAAGGTTGCGGCGTTGGCGTCGATCCAGTGGTGTCGGTTTTGTACCTCGATCCTCTCGGGCAGATCGAACCGGATCCCCGATGCGGCCCGGAGTCCCTCGCGGGCGGCGCGCACGTCCGCAGCGTACGCCGCGCGCTCGGTGTCGTCCATCGACAGGCTCCCGGGGTCGGTCACGCCTTTGGCTGCTTCGGCGACTCCCTCCCAGTCGACGATCCCGGAGCCGGTCGCAGAGGCGTCGGCAACCGCCCGAACGCTACGGAACAGGTTCACACCCGCCTTCGGAGACCGTCCTGCATATGTCTTCCCCCGAGACGGGGCCGTGATCCGCCCGACCCCGGGAAGAGGGTTGGGTCGACCGCCGGGTCAGCGGGAGCGGAACTCCCGCGGGTCCGGGACGTTTAAGACGACTAAGCGGCCCCTAACGGGCATGGAACGCGTCGACGTCGTCGTGGTTGGTGGTGGTCCCGCAGGGGCCTCGGCGGGCCATGCCGCCGCCGAGCGGGGGGCCGAGACGGTCGTCCTCGAGAAGGGAGTCCCACGGGCCGACCGAGATGGTGTGGGCCCCGATTCGACGGATGCAGCCGGGATACTCGACTACTGGGTGGACCTCATGGGGATCCACCCCGACGAGTTTCCGGAGGGAGTCCTCCAACAGGAACTCGACAGGGCCGAGTTCGAAGGCCCGGCGGAATCGTGCACGTTGTACGCCACGGGGATCGACTCCTCGTACGATCACTTCGGCTATACCTTCCATCGGGCGCGGTTCGACGACTGGCTCCGGGAGCGGGCCGAGACTGCCGGCGCCGAGTATCGTGTTGGGACATCGGTCAAGACGGCGACGGTGAACCCCGACGCATCGAGAGGAGGCTCGGAGCCACGGCACAGTGTGCACCTGAGCGATGGGACCCAGATCGGGGCGGATTTCCTGGTGCTCGCTGACGGACCACAGCGCACGGTCACCAATCAGGTCCTCGACACCCTCCTTCCCGAGGAGGTCACGGCGAGCGAGCGTCTCGGGGCGACACGGGCGAACCATATCGCCTACCAGGAGTATCGTCGGTTCCCACCGGAGGCGTATGCGGAAACGACCGGCGCCATCAAGTTCTGGTGGGGAGTGATGCCGGGGCACACGGCTTATCCCTGGGTCTTTCCCAACACGAATCGGGTCTGTCGGGTCGGGCTGACGATGCCCATCGGGGTCGACCTGAACGCGCTCGAGGACCCGAGCGCGTACCCGTTGTTGCGACCCGAGGACGAACAGGTCCCGCAGGGGAGCGAGTATCTTCGCCGCCTCCTCGAGCGGGAATATGGCGACGAGTACGATGTCGAGAGCGACTTTCCCATCGTGGAAGACGCTGGCAAGTCCGGGGGGACGGAGACCTATCCGATCTCCTCGACTCGTCCGATCGACTCGCCCGTTCGGGCTGGCGTCGCGGTCGTTGGTGGAGCCATGGGAGCCACGTCGGCGTTTCATGAAGGTGGCGACCATCTGGCGGTTCGAACCGGGGCGGAGGCCGGAGCGCTCGCAGCCGCCGGAGACCTTTCGACGTACAACGACCGGTGGAAGGCGGTGCTTGGCGACGAGGTTCTCCGGAACGTGACGCTGGCCGAGATGTGTCGGGGCTACCGGCCGGAAGACTGGGATCGGGTGTTCCGAACCGCCCGGAAGATGCTGGCGTCGAAGGAGGGGTTCGGGATGTTCCAGAAACGGTTCGGGGCCGGGTTCGACGCTGTGCGGTTGCTTCTGGGATACAAATGGCGGAAGTTCCGGTTCCGCGACGGACGATACGTCCAGCTCCAGGAATCCGAGTACGCGTATTGACGCGCATCAAGCGGACGCCCACCCCGTCGAGGGTGGCTGCGAGGGACATCGCTAGGGACGCCGTCGCTGCCGGCCACCGAGCGAGTGGACGGGATTGCGTCCCTGAGTGCCGCTCCGCGTTCGGGGAAGCCCTTACATAGCTCCACGCTGTCGGTCCGGGTACCGATGCCGATCGACGCCAACTTCGAACAAAACCGGGAAGTCGCTGAGGAGCATGAGGGGCACAAAGTGTGGGGACCGGTAGACGAGCCGGAAGAACTGGGCATCCACGGTACGCACGTGGCCGTCGATTTCGACATCTGTATCGCCGACGGGGCTTGTCTGGAAGACTGTCCGGTCGACGTGTTCGAGTGGGTGGACACGCCGGGGCATCCGGAAAGCGAACTGAAAGCGGACCCGACCCACGAGGATCAGTGCATTGACTGCATGCTGTGCGTGGACGTCTGCCCGGTCGATGCGATCGACGTCGATCCGGGTCGTGCCGGTCGAATCTGACCGCGAGACGAGCGCCGATCCGCGTTCTTCTGCGCTGGAGAGGGGGTTATCCCGGCCCGTGATTTCGACACGCGTCGAAATATTATGTCGTTAATCAACGGTCACGAAAGCTTCTTTACTCCAACCGAACCACTGCAGGCTGGTAATAATGCACACGGTAGTTCTAACGAAAGGTGTCCCGGACTTCCGCGAGGGGCAGGTGTCGTTCGACGAGGACGGCCACCTCGAGCGGGGAGCGACACCCACGGTGATGAACCCGAACGACGAACACGCGTTACGGGCAGCCCTCCAGACGCGGGTTCGTCACGGGGGTCGAGTGAGTGTGATGAGCATGGGACCGCCCGGGTACAAGGAAGTGCTCCAGGAGGCGATGGAGACGGTGTACGCGGACGACCTGTATCTCGTCTCGGACAAGGAGTTCGCGGCTGCTGACACGTGGGCCACGGCCATAACCCTGGGGACCGCGGTCAGGCGGCTCGGCGAGACCGGGGCCGGGGACGGGGTCCCGGATCTCGTGTTCGCGGGGTTCAAGACCGCGGATGGGGAGACCGGCCACACCGGGCCCCAGACCTGCTGGTGTCTGGACTGGCCAATCGTCACCCACGTGGTTGCCCTCGATGTTGACGCCGAGGACCGGCAGTTGCGGGCCAAACGGTTGGTCGAGGGGGACGTCGAGGAGATCGAAACGGTCGAAACGGAACTCCCCGCCGTCGTCGTGGCGGATCCGGAGTTCGAACCCAGTTACCGGACGGCGACCGACCGGCTCGAGCACAAACGGCTCCGGAACGAAACGCGGGCTCGGGCCGAGGAGTTCGAGGAGCACCTGACGATGTGGGACCACCAGGAACTCAACCTCGACCCGGATTACGTGGGGCTGGACGGCTCGCCGACGATCGTCTCCTCGGTCGACCCGATCCCGAAGGCGCCCAGCGAGCGCGACGCGGCCGTCGTCACGCCCGACGACGCCGACGGCATGGCCGAGGTGGTCGCGGAGATGGCCGCGCACGTCGAGAGCGTGGGGGGTGAGTGACGATGCCCGAGATCGACCCCTCTGATCACGACCTGCCGGACCTGACCGCCGCAGTGCAGGGGATCGACGACGTCGAGCAACTGCGGGGGATCCTCGAGGCGGAGCGGGCGGGCGAGGACCGCGACGGCGCGGTGACGGTCATCGAGAGCCGGATCGAGGATCTTGAGGCGTCCGACGAGGGGTTCGACCCCGCGGACGCGGACCTGTCGGCGATGACCGCCGCCGAGGTCGCCAACGCCGTGCGCGAGATCGACGACGCCGACGCCCTGCGGGACCTGCTGGAGCGCGAGCGCGCCGGCGAGGACCGCGACAGCGTCTCGACACAGATCGAGAACCGCATCGAGTCCGTCGAGGGCGGCACGGAGGAGGCGACGTACGTCCCGCCGGAGGAGCGCCACCCAGACCTCGACC